>NZ_LN889813.1:0-314137 GCF_900009145.1 Planktothrix tepida PCC 9214 | reverse complement strand
GTTAAAAAAACAAGAATTAGATCTAGCCATGTCCTACTTAATGGACGCTTTACAAATGAAGCCGGATTTAATTGAAGCTTATCAAAATATTGCTAAAATTTTACAGCAGCAAGGAAAAACAGAAGAAGCTTTAAAATGTTATAACTATAAAGAATTACCTTGGTCACTTTTAGAACAATACTGTTCTATTAATCCTGATCAATTGATTACATCAGACTTTAGTTCTCATGTGACTTATATTCCCGTTTATCCAGCTAGTCAAATTCCTCTAAACCCCTCTCGAACAATTGCTCAATTTCATCCCGGCTTTATTTTTGGTCAAGCTGAAACTCGAAATGCTTTTGTCGTGATATTAGAGAATGGGAAAGTCTGGGGAGATTCAGCGACCAGTGCAATTATGACTGCACAAAATGAATTACTCACTGATATTTCAACCGGATGCGCTGAATTGGTTTTATCCTCTAATAAATTACCCCCAGCATATAAAATTGATGGAACGGTTGCCTTTTTATCCGTGCAATGGGGAGAAGCATTTTATCATTGGTTGTATGATGTTTTACCGGGTATTCATTTGATTCAAGAAAGCGGTATTTCCTTAGATAGTATTGATTATTTCGTTTTCAATAGTTATCGTTCTCCCTATCAAAAGCAAACCTTACAAAAATTAGGTATCCCAGAATCCAAAATTATCGAAAGTCGTTATCAACCTTATATTCAAGCGCAAAAAATTATTGTTCCCGCGCCTAATTTTTTCCATAATTCCACAACAACTTCTCCTTGGATTTGCAAATTCCTCAAACAACAATTTGTTTCTCAAGATTTTCAGAAAATTTCTACAAACCGTCGCATCTATATTAGTCGAGAACAAGCCAGTTACCGTCATCTGGTGAATCAAGATGAGTTACTTAAACGTTTAGAACCCTTGAACTTTGAGAGCGTTGTACTAGAATCTTTAACGATTTCTGAACAAGCCGAATTAATGGCTAGTGCGTCAGTGGTTTTAACTCCCCATGGTGCGGGCTTATCTAATATTGTGTTTTGTCAGCCTGGAACTAAGGTGATTGAATTATTTGCACCCACTCATATTCCACCTTGTTATCGAATTATTAGTAATATCTGTGAGCTAGAACATTATTATTTAATTGGAGAGCTTGTCGAAAATGAAGCTTTAGATGATATTACGTTTTTAGGATTATTAGATATGCGGATTAATATCGATGATTTAATGAGTTTATTAGAATTAGCTGGAGTTACAGAACTTTCTTAATCTTGTCAATATTTTATCAGGGTCGAGATCATGCAACCATCTGAAACACCAGACAATTCTGTCATTGTTTTATATCAACAAGCGTCTCGCCATATCGCTCAACAGCAATATGAAGAAGCGATTACAACTTGTCAAAACATCTTACAATTGCAACCTAATTTTGCGTTAGCTTACAGTACCATTGGGTTAGCGAAACAATTGCAAGGACAACTAGAGGAAGCTAAATCATACTATGAAAACGCCTTAAAACTACAACCGAACTGGGTCGAAGTTCTAGGGAATTTAGGGACAGTTTATCTACAACAACAGCAATGGGAAAAAGCTTTAAAATTCTATGAAATTGCTTTACAGTTAAAACCGAATCAAGTCGGGATTTACCGAAATTTATATAGTGTTTTTAGCTACCTAAACCAACCCGAAAAAGCACTAGAATGTTGGTTTCAAGTATTAATTTTAGAACCTGAATCTATCCCCCTTCAATCTCATATTGATTTCGGCAAAAGTTTAATTTCTCAAAGCAAATGGGATCAAGCAATTTCTTTGTATTTAAAAACTTTAGAAATTTATCCTAATTCCCATCAAGCTTATTATTGGTTAGGAGAAGCTTTTTCTGGAAAACAACAATGGTTAGAAGCAATAAAAGCTTATCGTCAAGCTATTAAAATTGAGAATAATATTGATTGGTTTTATCCCAAATTAGGAAAAGCGTTATTAGAAACTCACCAATGGTATGAGGCTGTTATTGCCTATTATGAAGCGGCTAAATCTAATGCCTATTATCAAGAGCTATTAGATGAGATTATTCCTAAAATTATACAATCTCAAGAATTAATTCAAGCAAGTTTAATTTTTGAAGAACAGTTAAAGAAACGTCCTGAAGCGGATGAACTTTACCATATTTTAGGAAATATTTATAAAGTCAACAATAAGATTGTAGATGCAATTTTTTATTATACAAAAGCGATTCAGATTAATCCTAATCTTTCTCAATATTATGCAGATTTAGGAGATGTTTGGTTAAAACAAAAGCAATGGGAACAGGCTATTTATTGTTGTCTTGAAGCCTTAAAAATTAATCCTGATTTTATGAAACCTTACGATATAATTGCTGAGGTTTTGATGCAACAAGGATATGATGAAGAAGGTTTAGGCTGTTATAACGCTAGAGAAATACCCTCTGCAATTCTTCAAAAATATTGTCCCATTCCGACACACCAACTGACTTTATCCCAGATTGATTCTCAAATCAATTTTATACCTATTTATTCTGAATCTAATATTACTTTAACTCCGTCAAAAACAATTTCTCAATCTCAATTTTGTTTAATGTTTGATCACGCTACAACTCAAAAAGCATTTGTAGCCATTTTAGAGAATGCTAGAGCCTGGGGAGATTTAGCCACCAGTGCCATTATAACAGAAAATAATCAATTAGTTACGGATCTTTCAACGGGATGTGCTGAATTAGTTTTATCGTCGAATCAATTAGCACCAGTCTATCAAATTGAGGGAACAATTGCCTTTTTATCGGTGCGTTGGGGAGCAACCTATTTTCATTGGCTGTATGATGTTTTACCCGGTTTTCATTTAATTCAAGAAAGTGGGATTTCCTGGGATGATATTGATTATTTTGTGATTAATGCAGACTATCCAACTTATCAAAAAGAAACCTTAGTTAAGCTTGGTGTTCCCTTGTCTAAAATTATAGTGAGTATGACTCATCATCATATTCAAGCTCATAAAATTATTGTTCCTTCCCCGAATTTAATGTACAAAAATGTGATCACACCTGCATGGGTGTGTAACTTTTTGAGATCAGCTTTTCTTCCCGCTAATATTGGGAATATTACCCCTTATCGCCGGATTTATTTGAGTCGAGAAAAAGCAAGTTATCGTAATGTTATTAACCAAGATGAATTATTTCAATGTCTGAAACCATTAAACTTTGAAAGCGTGGTTTTAGAAACTTTAAGCTTTTCCGAACAAGTAGAATTAATGGCGACCGCATCCGTTGTAATAGCGCCGCATGGTGCTGGATTATCTAATATTGTATTTTGTCAACCTAGAACTAAAATTATTGAGCTATTTCACCCAGATTATGTTCCGATTTATTATCGATTGATTAGCAATCTTTGTCAGTTAGAACATTACTATTTAATTAGTGAAGTCATTGATAAAACAACAGAAAATTTAACTCATCTCGGACAACTCGATATGAAAATTAATCTGGATGAGTTCATGAAATTGTTAGAATTAGCTGAAATTAAAATAACTTAATTCCTGCTTCTAAAGGTTGAGAACGTTGTTGTATTGTTTGTTGTAAAACCCAAGTTGTTAAATTTTGCCATTCCGGTAAACTACACAGTTGATTCACAGATAAAGGCTGTTCTAAACTATTAGAATAATGAACAAAACTTTCTGTCCAATTGGTTAAAGTTTCTACCGCCAAAAATGGGGTATATTGCCAAGCTTTTTGTAAATATTCTGCCATTTCTAGCGGGAAACCTGTATAATATAAATACCAAGAACTCCAAACTAAGGTACTATACCGCACCCAATTTTCAATTAACCGAATTTCTAAGGGAATATTGGGAAGATTAAAAAATTTATCCAAAACATAATTAATCGATTTTGCTTGAGAAATTCCATCCCGCATTGTGTTGCGGTCATGTTGACGATAACAAACCGTTGACTGACGTAACCAAGCGGATTCACAGCCTAATAATGCTAATCTTAAAATTAAATCCACATCCTCCGCATGGGCTAACCCCGGTTCAAACCCTGCAACTTTTAATAACCAGTCTCGACGAAACATTAAAGTTCCCATTGTTCCCAAAGGTTTCCAACGCAACCACATTTCTAAATTCAATTCAGGAACATAGTCCCAAGGTGTCGCATCCATTAGGGTTTCTCCCTGTTGGTTCACGCGACGCCATCCACTTTGAACCAGTCCCAGTTGGGGTTGTGCTTCAAAAACTGCTAGTTGAGTTGCTAATTTATCGTCAAGAAAAGTATCATCCGCATCGAGGAAGACAATAAACTCTCCCTTCGCTAAATTTAACCCATGATTTCGCGCGACAGAAACCCCTTGGTTTTGTTGATAAACATAGTGAATCTGTTGAGAATAGGGTTGTAACGCTTCCCGGGTGTTGTCCTGGGAACCATCATCCACGACGATAATTTCATAAGCAGAATAAGTTTGATTAAGAATACTTTCGATCGCTTGCCCAATATAGCGATCGCAGTTGTATGCTGGAATCACAATACTAATTTGGGGAGTTTCTAAGGAATTGGACATAGATTTAATCCAGAACTTGATTCAATGTTAAATGTTAGGGTTGATTTTTATCTTCTATAATACCTAAAACTGCTATTAATAATTCCTCTAACTTGAGTTAGTCTCTGGACAGAATTCTGGTTAACTTAAAAAAGTTCAGTGTTGGGCTTTAGCCTAAGAATCTAGGTACTTTAGCTTAACTAGAGAAGATTTATTAATATTCGTTGATTTGGGACTTGCTACTTATTGTTCTGTGATTATTTAATTTATAATGAAAAAAAATTCTATCTCTGTTCCCCAAAATCAAAAACTTCCTTGGTTTGAGCGGTTAATGGCTATTGTCGTTACCGTTAACTATGGATTAGTTTTATTTAACCTGACTTATACTGATTTGCGAGATTATTATTTTCGGTATATTCCGGTTCTAACCCAAATTTATGATCCCGTTAAAGGGATAGAACCTCATCAAGATACAGAAAAATATTTAGAGACTGTTGAGCAGTTAAAAGTTAGTGTAACTGAAACCAGTTTAAATTCTACTGAAACCGATGAAATTTTAGCACAATTACGCGCTCAAAGTGAGGGAATGATCAATGAAAATCCCTTTGCAATTGCTGAAAAAAGCGGAACTTTAGAACGCATTAAAAATCGAATGCGAGATCATGTCGAAAATCCTCAAAATTCCGCTAAACAATCTTTTAATACCTTTTGGAGTACATCTTATCTCAAACAACAAGGATATGATCAAGAAATTGACTGGTTTGAAAAAAATATTAGTCCTTTAATTGCCACAAACTATTATCGAACTCTCGGAGAAAATGGGGAATTCACTCGAACTTTTTGGAAAATTGATTTACCCTTTGTGATCATTTTCTTCCTCGAATTTTTAGCCAGAACCTATTTTATTAGCCGTCGTTATCCGAGAGTAACTTGGTTTGATGCGATGTTATGGCGGTGGTATGATGTCTTTTTGTTTTTACCCTTTTGGCGATTATTAAGAATAATTCCTGTAGCACTACGCTTAAATCAAGTCCATTTTATTAGTTTAGAATATATTCGGCTTCAAGTGACTCGCGGATTTGTGGCTGGAATAGCCAGGGAATTAACCGAAGCCGTTGTGGTTGAAGGTCTTGAACAAGTTCAACGGGAAATTGAGAAAGGAGATGTGGTTAAGCGATTTTTCACGAATCGCAATAAAAAATATTTAGATATTAATAATATTAATGAAATAGAGGCGATTGCTAATCATTTAATTAAAACAATTATTTATAATGTTATTCCTAAAATAGAACCCGATATTGAAGCATTATTGCGCTATAATATTGAACAAGTCATCCAACAATCCCCCGTTATTCAACAGTTTAAAAGTATACCGGGGTTACAACAAATTCCTGAACAAATTCAAGAAAGAATTATTGCTGAACTGTCTAAATTAGCAACAGAAGGGCCACAGGATGCCTATGAAACGGTGAAAAAAGCAATGGAAGATCCCGTTGGTACAAAATTAACCAATCAATTAGTTAAAAACTTTAGTCAGGTGTTAGGAGAAGAATTACAAAAAGAACAAGGCTTTGCCGAAATCCAAACCTTATTAATTGACTTTTTAGAAGAATTCAAAATTAACTATATTCAACAGGTGGATGAATCTAACTTTGAACAAGTTCTCGCCCAATTACACGAACAAAGACGATTAACACAAACCGATTAAATGTTGTCCTTGTCAACCGTTACCCATCAACCGACAAGACCCCTGACAATTGCCTTCACCGTAAGCTAAACTAGAAGAAGAGGCGAACCCTTTGGGTTCGTCTTTGGCTTCTGGGAGGACACTGTTTCACGCGCAGAGTGGGTGAAGCCCACTTTTTTCATGTCAGTGTAACGCCAGAACTTCTGTAGACTCTAATATTCCCGTCAACTATGGCTCATCCCCTGATCCCCGAAATTCTTGATATCGCCACCCCCATCGCCCAAACCTTGGGACTGGAAGTGGTGGGGGCTACCTTTTACACCAATCAGAAACCGCCTGTACTGCGTGTCGATATCCGCAACCCCAGTCAGGATACTGGATTGGATGATTGTGAACGGATGAGTCGGGCTTTGGAAGAACAGTTAGAGACGACGAATATTATTCCCGATGCGTATGTTTTGGAGATTTCCAGCCCAGGAATTTCACAATTTTTAACCAGCGATCGCGAATTTATTTCCTTCAAAGGATTTCCGATCATTGTCAAAACATCAGAACCCTACAAAGGTCAGACTCAACAACGGGGAAAACTCGTGCGTCGGGATGAAACAACTGTTTATCTCAGTCAAAAAGGGCGGCAAATCGCAATTCCGCGCGAGTTAGTAACGGAAGTTTTACTAGACGAAAGTGGAGAGGAATAAAGGTTTTATAACGCTGGAAGTCAATAAATAGAAACTTTCCACTCTGTTCCCTGTTTCCTGTTATCAAACAATCAAAATTTGGAGGATAAAAACCCTATGTCAATGGTGAGTTTGCCCGGTTTGCAAGATATGATTAATAGTATTTCTCAGGAACGTAATTTACCTAAACAAGCGGTAGAAGAAGCGTTGCGAGAAGCCTTATTAAAAGGATATGAACGCTATCGTCGGACGATTGAAATTCAGACTCAATTTAGTGACGATTATTTTGATAATTTTGATGTAGAACTCGATGTCGATGAAGAAGGATTTCGCGTTTTAGCGAAGAATTTAATGATTGTTGAACAAGTCAGTAATCAAGATCACCAAATTGCCTTAAAAGATGTACGCGAAGTTGCTCCAGAAGCCCAGTTAGGGGATACGGTTACGTTAGATGTTACCCCGGATCAAGGGGAGTTTGGTCGCATGGCTGCCATTCAAACGAAACAGGTTTTAGCCCAAAAACTCCGAGATAAGCAGCGCAAATTGATTCAAGAAGAGTTTAAAGAACTTGAAGGCACCGTGCTCCAAGCTAAAGTGCTGCGGTTTGAACGACAATCGGTGATTATGGAAGTGGCCAGTGGTTTTGGTCGCATGGCTGTTGAAGCGGAACTCCCCAAACGCGAACAACTCCCCAATGATAATTATCGAGCCAATGCGACTTTCCGAGTTTATCTGAAAAAAGTCTGTCAAGGTTCCCAACGGGGGCCACAATTGTTAGTATCTAGGGCCGATGCCGGGTTAGTCGTTTATCTGTTTGCCAATGAAGTCCCTGAAATTGAGGATGAAGTGGTGCGAATTGTCGCCGTCGCGCGAGAAGCCAACCCCCCTTCCCGTCACGTTGGCCCTCGGACTAAAATAGCAGTAGATACTTTGGATCGAGATGTTGATCCGGTTGGTGCTTGTATCGGAGCGAGGGGTTCGCGGATTCAAGTTGTGGTGAATGAACTGCGGGGTGAGAAAATAGATGTGATTCGTTGGTCACCTGACCCGGCTACCTATATTGCCAATGCCTTGAGTCCGGCCAGAGTCGATGAAGTCCGTTTAGTTAATCCTGAAGAACGTCGAGCCCACATTCTGGTTCCCGAAGATCAATTGAGTTTGGCCATTGGGAAAGAAGGGCAAAATGTTCGTCTCGCAGCCCGATTAACAGGCTGGAAAATTGATATTAAGGATACTGCTAAATATGATGCAGCAGCCGAAGATCAAAAAATCGCCGAAGAACTCGAACGTCAAGNTAGGCTTCAGGTACATCTAACTCCTGATAACTGATAACTGATAACTGATAACTGTCAACTGTCAACGGTCAACCCATGAAAAATCAACGTCGTTGCGTTGCTTGTCGCCAGTTAGCAGGCAAAGAAACCTTCTGGCGATTTGTCCGGCTCTATCCATCCCATCAGGTACAATTAGATCAAGGAATGGGTCGTTCAGCCTACCTTTGCCCCAACCCTGATTGTTTAAGAGTGGCTCAGAAAAAAAATCGACTGGGACACGCACTCCGGGCTTCTGTGCCAGAGGAACTGTATCAAACCCTATGGCAACGTTTAGCAACGCCTGATTAAGAAGCACTCACCAGTCAAGGCGATTTTTCTGAATCAAATGCCGATTGAAGTTCATAACCGATGTTAGGAGGTGTCAAGTTCACATTGAGTCCCTAAACCTAACAGGCATCTTGCCTGTTCCACTTCCCCAGATAGAAGACTGGGATATCCAAGTTAAACCAGAATAGGATAAATTGGCTGATGTGTCCAATGCTCCTCCTTCACCCGAAGGTTTATATCTGCTAACTTGAGAAAGACAATTGTAAAGATTTGAGGGGTTCAAGTTCAACAAAAATTGAAATAACATTAAGAACTGTCACAGCAGACGAATCCTCTGCATCCTTGACACTTAAATAACAAGAGCAGATGATATCGTTATTTAAAATGTAGAGGTTACTGTTGTAAGAGTAAATCGAACTATGTAAACATCAAACAATGGGTTGGTACGAAGAGGGGTCAGTGGATGAACAACGCCAAAGTCAGAATTTACGAACTATCACGGGAACTTAATTTGGATAACAAGGACATCTTAGCGGTGTGCGAACGGCTGAATATTTCGGTTAAAAGCCACAGTAGCACGATTTCAGAATCTGATAAAGAACGCATTGAAAAGTATGTAGCAACTCACCCGAACCCAGGTCAGCTTGATGGGAAATCCGAGCGATCGCACCCCAATGGGAAATCATCAGCAACGGCACCGGGCGAGAAGAAAAAGCAAGAAATTTTAGAGATCCAGAAGCCGAGAATCCGGCCTAACTCCGATGTCTCAGCCGTTTATGGCTCGGCGGATTCCCCTGCATCAACGTCAGTTGCCACTCCACCTAAGTCACTTGTTTCTCCAAAAGCGCCTGTGAAACCCACGTTAAATCGACCAGTGTTATCGAAACCCAATGCTCCTGCTCAAGCGGGAACGGAATCTTCCGAAACAACGGCCAGTGAATATTCCCAAGCTGAACAGATTGGCATTCCCGCTCCGGCCGAAGAGAACACCAGCTTTGAAGAGGTTGACCTCGATTTGTCAGAACCCCCTCAATTGTCTCCTCCACCTGTCAGACCTGCATCTCCCGTTCCGGTTTCTTCTGTTCCTATCTCAGTTGTTACGACAGAGACAGCACCTATCGTTAAAAACAAGCCCGTTTTAAAAACGAATAAACCCGCACCTAAATCCGTTGAACCCAAATCTAAAACGGACGGGCCGGAAAGACCCACTCCAAAACCGCAACAAGCTCCATCCCTAGCTTCAGCAGAAACAAAAGAAAAAGACTCAGAAGCCAGAAAACCACCGCGCAAAGAGATCGGGACTCCCAGACCCAGCCGATCTGTCCCGGAATTACAACCTCCTCCTGCCCGTAAATCGGCGGTTCAAGCGATTGATGACGATGCAGAACCTTCCGAAAGCGCAGAAGAGGAACCCTTAATTGCCACAGATGATTTAATTAAACGGCCAAAACGGGCTGCTGTGACCTTAACTCGACCGAACCCCCCGCGAACAGGGAAACGAGGGCCAGAATGGGAGGAAGAGGAAGAAGAAGTTGTAGATACAGGTAAAGCCAAATCGGCTAAAGTCAAGTCTAAACGACGGGCTAAACCGTCTTTGGATGAAGATGATGATGATGAACTCAACGCATTATCTTTATCCAATGCTAATAACGCCATGATGAGTATATCTCTGGCCCGTCCACCGAAACCCAAAGCCGGCCCTGGACAAGGTAACGTGGCAGCAACAACGGCTAAACCGAAAAAACAAGCTCCTAGTCGGGGGGGAGGTTCTTCGGCTGCAAATATGCGGCGTACAGAAGCAAAACCGAAGGCAGAACGCCCTGAAAAAGTGATTGTACCAGGGCCAATGACGGTTCAAGAATTAGCAACCGCCTTAGCCTTACCTGAAACGGAAATTATTAAACGTCTCTTCTCCCAAGGGATTGCAGTTAATATTACAGAGACGCTGGACTATAACACAATTTTAGTAATTTGTCAAGAGCTAAACGTTCAAGTTGAAACGGAAGAACAAGTATCCGGTGCGATTAAACCCGACAATATTTTCAACGAAGAAGACCTAGAACATCTGCAACGCCGTCCTCCGGTGGTCACAATCATGGGTCACGTCGATCATGGGAAAACCACCCTCCTCGATGCGATTCGCGAAACCAAAGTGGCTCAAGGGGAAGCTGGAGGCATTACCCAACACATCGGTGCTTATCATGTCGATGTGGAACATGAAGGTAAAACTCAGCAAGTGGTCTTCCTGGATACTCCGGGTCACGAAGCCTTTACCGCGATGCGGGCCAGGGGTGCGCGTGTGACCGACGTGGCGATTTTGGTGGTGGCTGCCGATGATGGGGTTCAACCTCAAACCATTGAAGCCATTAGCCATGCTAAGGCGGCGGGAGTCCCGATGATCATTGCCATTAACAAAATTGATAAAGAAGGTGCCCAGCCGGATCGGGTGAAACAGGAGTTAACCGAATTTTCTCTGGTTCCTGAAGAATGGGGCGGTGACACCATTATGGTTCCCGTCAGTGCGATCAAAGGGGAAAATCTCGATACCTTGTTAGAGATGATTTTGTTAGTGGCTGAGGTTGAAGATCTGTATGCCAACCCCAACCGAGCCGCGAAAGGAACAATCATTGAAGCTCACCTGGACAAATCCCGTGGCCCTGTGGCAACCTTATTAGTCCAAAACGGAACTCTGCGCGTCGGAGATATCGTTGTTGCGGGTTCGGTGCTGGGTAAAGTCCGGGCGATGGTGGATGATCGAGGGGATCGCGTCGATGAAGCCAGTCCTTCCTTTGCGGTTGAAGTCTTAGGACTGCGGGATGTTCCAGCGGCGGGTGATGAATTCGATGTGTTTGAGAACGAGAAAGAAGCTTCGGCTTTGGCAACATCACGGGCTGAGACAAAACGACAAACCCGCTTAACCAAAGGTCGGATCAGTCTGAGTGAATTCTCGGCTCGTGCTCAAGAAGGTGAGTTGAAGGAACTAAACTTAATCCTGAAGGCAGACGTTCAAGGTTCGGTGGAAGCCATTGTCAATGCCTTGAAAAAACTGCCTCAGAAAGAAGTCGAACTGCAACTGCTCTTAGCCGCACCGGGTGAAATTACGGAAACGGATATTGACTTAGCCGCCGCCAGTGATGCCGTTTTACTCGGATTTAATACCACCTTGGCTCATGGTGCACGGCAAGCCGCTGATCGCGCTGGGGTGGATATCCGCGATTACAACATCATTTACAACCTCTTAGATGATGTTCAAGCAGCGATGGAAGGGTTATTAGAACCGGAACTGGTGGAAGAAGCTCTGGGTCAAGTGGAAGTTCGGGCAATTTTCCCGGTTGGACGCAGTACGGTAGCAGGTTGTTATGTGCTCTCCGGTAAAGTGATCCGTAACTGTAAAGTCCGAGTCCGTCGTAAAGGCGAAATCGTTCATGAAGGCGCTCTTGACTCCCTGAAACGGATGAAAGAAGATGCCAAGGAAGTCAATGCCGGTTATGAATGTGGCATTGCCTTGGATAACTTCAACGACTGGAACATGGGCGATATCATTGAAGCTTATCGGATGACCACGAAACGTCGTACCCTAACCTTATAATCTTTATCTCTCAGGGTTGAACAACCACCTTTTATTCCAGTAATAATCGGTGGTTGTTGCTTTTTTAAGCGTCTGCGGGATTGAGTGGGATCATCGCCCAGGTGGTGTAGGTTCCAATCGGACTCCACAAAACAAAAGGAAGCAGTAAAAAGGCTGCGGTCTGAGAAATGGGCCAAACACTAATCATCAACATTAACCCTAAAATAAAACCGGTTCCCCCTAAAATGGTTCCAACTCGTAAACTTTTCGTCTTACACATCACAGGGGTATAGGACAAAATGACTAATTCTACTAATAGATAAAACCCCATTAACACCCAAGTTTGAGGCGTTTGGGGTTCGGCTTCCCAAACTAAAATTGCTGACCAAGCCCCCCCAATAAAAACAATTGTCCAAATTAAAGGAATCGCTTTTTCAAAGGTTAACCAACCCGGACGAGTTAAACGATTAAACCATCGGATGTCATTAGGGGTCAAAAGGATATTACTGGCTAAGGCGACGAGAAAAGCTACTCCTCCAATTACCATCCAAGATTTAATCATAATTTTTGACCCTTTTAACCTTATTCTGATTATTTTATATTAGTTGGTTATGAGTGAAATCTCCCAAAAGCCTGAAAATTAAGCCCTATCCCTAAACAATTCTAGCCCATTGCATTAATTTTAAAAGAGAATCCAAATTGACCTTAATATTTTGAGATCCATCCGTAGGAGAACAATTGGCATTAGCTGCTTCAGAAAATAAACAGTAATAATCACAACCCACAATATTACTTAATTCCCAATAACAAGATAGCGTCCAATTTGGCATTAAAAACTCAATGACCTGAGTTCCTGGGGAACAAAAAACTAAATTGGTTAAAGCGGCTCCATGAGGAGAAATAATGACTTTAGTATTTGCCATATAATAGGCTTGTTGTCTAACTGATAAAGTTTCTAAACTCAAGGCGGTAAACCCAAATTGCTGTAAAAATAAGATTACTTCTGCTTCATTATCGACTTGACGATAGGATGCCTGACTTCGACTTAAATAAACTCTTTCTAAGGGCAATAATTCTAAGTTTTCTTGAGAATTGAGACATAAATTTTTCAAGAAATTACAAGCCCATTGAGGAGTTCTGGACGTTGCATGAGAATAGGAAGGAATTATAATTTTATCTGCTTTTAAAGCCGGATTTTGGGAACTTTCAATAATTTTTTCTGGGGGAACATTTAATAGTTGCAATGTCTCATATTCATAGTTGAATTGGCATCGATTCACAACAAAATAATCGACTTCTTCAATTAAAAAATGTCGTAATAATAAATCCAATCTAGCAATAATATCAAACATCCAGTGATAATAATTTTCACCCCATTTAACCGATAAAAATGCCACTGTTCCACCGATATTTCGTGACGCAATAAAATGAGGAGAATTAACTAATAAAGCTGCACTTCCGGTGGATAAATCTGTGATTAATTGATTCTCTGAATTGAGAACAGCACTGGTTAATGTATCCGCCCAAACTTTGCCTTCAGGGATACTATAAACAAAGGTTTCCGGGAAATGAATTGAGGTTAATTGAAAATGAGGGTTGAGACTTCCTTCGATTAATTTAGGGGGAGTAAGTTTGATATTACTAGGTAGATAAACTGGAATTTTAGTTAAATTTTTTTCTGTATGAGTCGTAATAAAATAATTATCTGATAAATTAAATACTTTTTGGATTAAAGGGATTGGTAATTGATGATGAACCTCACAAAGAATAGCATCTAATGGTTGATTATTTTGTTTAAGAATGGTAGAAATACAATAATAGGCTTCATGATAATCTGGCTGTAATTGTAATCCTTTAATTAAATAATCTAAAGCTAGATCCCATAGTTTCTGTTGAATTAAAATTTTACCAATGGCAATATAATACCAGCTTTGCGGATTTATATTTATGGCATTTTGGTAGGCCTGAATTGCATTTTCTAACTGATTCTGAGATAAAAAAACTTCTGCTAACTTCCCATAAAACCAATCTATATTTGGATTAAGCTGGATTGCTTGAGAATAAGATTTAATCGCATTTTTTTGTTGTTTTAATTGAAAAAAAGCATCTCCTAATTTAATATAAATCCAACAATCTATAGGTTCAAGTTCAATTGCTTTTTTATAATAATCAATGGATTTTTCTATCTGGTTTAAGTTAAAAAAAGATTCCCCTAGACCAAAATAAGCCCAACAAAAATTATTATTAAATTTAATAAATTGACTATAGGCTGTGATCGCTTCTTCCCAGCGTTCTAATTTAATTAATACTTCTCCTAAACTATTGTAAGACCAAGGAAAATCAGGATTAATTTGAATAGATTTAGAATAAGCATTTATGGCATCTTCATAACGTTCTAACTGCATTAAAGCTTGACCTAATTTATAATAAATCTGGTCATTTTCAGGATTTAATTCAATTGCTTGATTATAGAAAAATAAAGCTAGTTCAGGGTTTCCCTGTTCTAAATAATGATTTGCAGAAATTAAATAAGATTCTGCTGTTTGTAAATCATTTCTATTATTTTTATCGTTAAAATAGCTCATTATTATTCAATAACTTTTGCCATTTTTAAAAGTTTAATAATATTATAAGACTTAACTTTTATATTGTCAAAAATTGGAATAGAATTTAATTCGACCTCATCCACAGGTTCACCGACACAACAGTAATATTCACAGCTAACTATATTGCAAAGTTGCCAATAATAAGAAGTCTCCCATTGAGGGAATAAAAATTCAATCACCTTTGTCTTAGGACGACAAAAGATTAAATTAGTTAATCCTGACCCGTGGGGTGCAATAATAATTTCTGCATTAGCAAAATAACCAACTTGTTCTTGAAAAGGTAAATGTTCTAAACAAACCGTTTGAAAACCTAATGTTTCTAAAAAGGGTAAAAATTCCGACTCATTGATGACTTTTCGGCAGTTAGCATTTTCGCGGCTTATATAAATTCGCTGAGGATAATTATTTGCATTTATACCAGGAAAAAGAAATTTATTCCTAATAAAATTTACTCCCCATGCTGAGGACTTTAAATAACTCCACTGAACAAAAGATGGAACTAATAATACTGACCCTTTTACATGGGGATAGATACAGTTATCAATCACTTTATGCTCAGGAATATTCAACAGCTTTAGCATTTCTTTTTCATAAGGAGATTGGTGACGGTTAACGACAAACCAATCAATTTTATTGAAATCAAAATCAGCCTTCTCTAATAAATGCAAACGGGCTATAATATCAAACATCCAATGGTAATAAATTAATCCGAATTGCGCTGATAAAAAAGCTACATTTCCTTCTAATTCTAAAGGCTCTGGTAATTGCTCACGACTAATTACTAACTCACTACAACCTGTTGATAAATCCTTAATTAACTGGTGTTCTGAAGTCATGACAGCAGATGTTAAAGCATCTCCCCATACTCGTCCATTAGGGATCACTGCAACAAACGCTTCTGGGGATACCATAGAGTTAGGAAACAACCTAAAATTAGGTTCGCCTAATATTCCGTTTGGAGGATTAAAAATTACCAAACTTTGAGGATAAATTGATATTTTTTGAGCCAGAGGATGATCCTGAATATTTATTAGTAAATTAGGGGATAAATTCAAGTGTTTTTTAAGTACATCAAAAGGGATGATTTGCAAATATTTACATCCATCTCCATCTAACTTTCGCCCCATTTTTTCTAAAATTAAACCCAATTTAACATAACTATCAAAATCGTCCGTGTGTCGTTTTAACCATTGCAATAAATAAGAAATTGCTTCTTCCCAATTTCCTAAATTAGAATGCACTTCTACTAGGTTTGAATTTAAGTCAGGATAATCAGGATTAATATTTAGACAATTACTAAAAGCAATGTACACTTCTTCCCATTGTTTCAATTCTTTTAAAACTATTCCTAAATTAAAATAAGCTGCTGCAATATTAGGATTAATAGTAATAAAATGACGATAAGTAGAAACTGCTTTTTTTTCCTGTTTAACCGATTGGTAAGCCTCCCCTAAACCATAATACGACCAGCTAAAATCAGGATTTAATTCTATTGCCTTTTGATAGGCTAAAATTGCTTCTTCAAAGCGTTGTAGCTTACTTAAATTTTCTCCTAAACCTTGATACGACCAGCTAAAATCAGGATTCAGTTCTATCGCCTTTTGATAGGCTAAAATTGCTTCTTCAAAGCGTTGTAGCTTACTTAAATTCTCTCCTAAACCTTGATACGACCAGCTAAAATCAGGATTCAATTCTATCGCTTTTTGATAGGCTAAAATTGCTTCTTTAAAATGTGCTTTTTGACTTAAAGCCAACCCTAATTGACAGTAAGGATGATAAAAGGTAGGATTAAATTCAATAGCGTAACGATAGCAAACAATTGCTTGATCAATTTTGCCATTATCTAAAAATTTATTTCCTAAATTAAACTGGTCTTCCGGTTTAATTTTATCAGGTTCTCTAATTAAAATTTGATATTGACATTCGTTGGCGAGTTCCGTTTGATTAGTTGTCGTAAAAATATTGGCTAAATCTCTATAAAATCTTGTATTATTAGGATTAATTTTTATTGCCATTTGATAATAATCTGTAGCGGATTTCCACTTGCGCTTCTCAGCATAAATTATACCTAGATTGGCATATATTTCTGCTTGATTAGGTTGTAATAGTAAAACTTGTTGATAATAATTTTCAGCTTGCTGATAGTTCCCTTTTAACTGCATTACAATTCCCATTAATCGATAAGCGTCGCCCAAATCTTCATTGTTTTTCAAAGCAATTTTACAAATATTAATTGCTTCATCTAATTGGCCTTGTTTAATATGAATTTCAGCTTTTTTGATAATTTCTGATTGGGTCATAATTATACAATAAAAAATTAAGTTGAAATAGGTTCTTCTCTAAATTTAGCTACACAGATTACAACATAAATTTAATCTAATTCCAGTTCAACTGCATTCCCAGAAACTCCTCTAACTGCTGATTATAAGGTTGAAAATAATTCTGGAGTAAGGCGCGTGTTGATTGGGAAATGGGGGAATAAGGTCTGGTATTATATTGAGGATATTTTTGTAAATGATATTCCGGTAAACCCAAAAATCGAAGAACTTGTGTTGTTCCCTGATCAGGATTTGCATAAAAGTCTTCACTTTTTAAAATCAAAAATTGTTCTTTGGGAAAAATTTCCATCCATTTTTTTAAGAAATGAATATATAATCCTTTGGCAAGATATCCTTGAAATTGATATAGGGTGAGTTGTGTCCAAAAATCAAGCGTTTGATCCTGCAATTGTTCTATCTCCTGTTGAACTACCTCTTCAAAAGAACGGTGTTCCCATTTTAAACTAACCCAATGATAATAGTGTGAAATAGCTCGATTAATCGGATTTCTTAACAGAAGAATTAATTTTACTTTTGGGAAAAATTGTACTAAATATTTAGCGACTTCTGGAGAATTAAAGTTAATGGGGGTTGCTTCTCCGACTAAACAGTGATAGTTTGGGGGAATGGGAGGAAAATGAGAAAAATACCATTCTAAACCTCGATGAACTTGATTTGACCAAAACGGCATTTCTTTAATCATGGATGAAATCACGTTTGGATGTTCCGATAGATAATAGTTTAAAGAAGTTGTTCCCCCTTTTTGGCTTCCAATGATTAAAAAATCAAGATGATTAACGGGTTGTAAAGTATCTGTAATAGGTTGCCATTCGGGACGAAATTGCGGAATGATTTTTTGACCTGCAATAGAATTATATTCTATAGCTGTTGATAAATCCCCTTTTTGGGTTAATAATACGGCTAAATTTAAGTAAAGAATGCAGGATTCTGGATTTTTTGCAATCGCTTGATGGTAAATATCAATGGCTGTATCGAGAGAATTATTTTGATCAATTAACTCTACAATAGTTTGATAATTCCAGAGAAAAAGATCGGGTTTAAGTTCTAAAAATTTAAGATAGGCATTAACGGATTCACTTCTTTGCTGCTGACGAGATAAAGCCATCCCTAAATTGTAATAAGATTCGGGATCATTGGGGTTTTCTTGAATAGCCAAACGACATTCATTCGCTACTATTTCTAAAGCTGTTTTTCGCTCTAAAATGGCTTCTAACTGTTGAGCAAGCTCTAAATGATCAGGTTGGAGATATAAAGCAATTCGATAAAAAATAATAGCACCATCCTCATAATTATTTTCAGCTAAATATTTTGCTACTTTTACATAAAGCTCAAAATCAGTCGGTAAAAAATGCTGCCATTGAGATAAATCAGAAGGTTCATTTACTTTTGAATAATAGTCATCAATAACCGAATCTGATTCCACTTGAATTTTGTCTTTAATAACTTCTCCAATTCGATTTAAACTTGCTAATAAATCGGGATTTTGTTTCCAAGCTTTGAAATAAGCAAAAACCGCTTTTTGTTGGTTTTGTTGTTGATATAGAGCTTCCCCTAAATAATAATAAGACCAACAAAACTCTGGATTGAGTTCAATCGCTTTAGAATAAGCTAAAATCGCTTGATCCCATTGTGTTTGTTGAAGTAAAGCCATTCCTAAGTTATGATAAGACCAAGAAAAATTTGGGTTGAGTTCAATAGCTTGATGGTAAACAACAATAGCTTCTACCCATTTATTATGTTTAGAAAAAATTTCTCCCAGTTGATAATAAGCCCAAGAAAAGTTAGGATCGAGTTCGATAGTTTTTTGGTAAAGTGCGATCGCATCTTCCCAGTTTTCTTGCTGGCGATAGATTTCAGCTTGTTGATATAAATCTGATACAGAAATTTCTGAGTTGACAGTGGAATAACGATCCAACATGATTCAATATAAGAGGGATTAGATTTAATCTTTTGTTAATCGATACACGATATAAAACATCAAACCAGCAATTGTGGGAATCCCAAGCAAATAGATCAATAAAACTTGAGAAATCCCACTAGCTACATATAATAAAGCGCCGTAGGGTACCAATACAAAGATTAACAATAAAATCAGTTTAACGGGAGTCCATTTAACGGGTTTTAGGGTCTGCATATTTTTACCGCCTAAATTGCGTAACATCACAGATTTAGGAGGTTTTCCAAAATTATCATGTTGTCCTGATAGCTTCTGTTTTATCATTGTTCCTCAATTTACTTTCTTTAAACTACTGATCATCGATCTCAATAAGACTTATAATAACAGGTTGATTAGCTAAAACTTTAAATTTATGTTGAGTTCATCTCCTCGAATTAGCATTATTATTCCCACCTACAATGGCGATCACTATATCAGCCAAGCCATTGATAGTGTATTGAGTCAAACCTACTCCAACTATGAGATTATTATCGTTGATGATGGTTCAACAGATAATACCCTTGAGATTATACAACATTACATAGAAAAGTACCAGAGCGCTTCTCTAATTCGTTACATTTTTCAACCTAATCAAGGAGTTGCAGCCGCTAGAAATCTCGGTATTCAGGAAGCTAGAGGGGAATTTATTGCTTTACTTGATCAAGATGATATGTTTTGGCCCGAAAAATTAGCCCATCAAGTTGCTTGTTTTCAGGCTAACCCTGATGTAGCAATTGTCAATAGTGGCTGGCGTTTAATTGATCAAAATAATAATAGAATCTCTGATATTGAACCTTGGCATAATTTGCCTAATTTAACATTAGAAACTTGGGTGACTAGAACCCCAATTTTACCCAGCGCATTGATGTTTAGGCGAGAAGCTTGGCAGCAAATAGGGGGATTTGATTCTCGGTTTAACGGTGTGGATGACGTTGATTTTATTTGGCGTTTAGCATTGCGTGAATATTCAGCGATTTGGTTGCCAGAAATTACCGTGAATTATCGACAACATCAAGAAACTGTTTCTAATACAAAAGCTAAAGAACGAGCCAATTTAATGATAGCTGTTCAAGATCAATTTTTTGGTCAGCCTAATTTACCGGATGAAATTCGTCAACTTGAAAAACTAACTCGATATGAATCTTTGACTTGGATGGCATGGCATTTATATCATACCCATCATCCTCAGCAAATGGCTGAATTTCTCCAAAAATCTTTACCCTATACTCCTTATACCGTAGCTATTACAATTTCTGATTGGGTACATCGGTTCATGGGTTATTGTCTTGCTTATGGTTATGAACTGGAACTCGAAAATTTCTATAATTTACAAGATTGGAAACAATTAATTTCTAAAATAATTCCTCAAACTAAACCTAGGGTTAGTGTCATTATTCCGACGTATAACTGTGATCAATATATTGAACAATGTGTTAAGAGTGTTCTTGAACAAACTTATACAAATTATGAAGTCATTGTTATTGATGATGGATCTCAGGATAAAACTCAACAAATTTTAAAACCTTTTTTACCTGTAATTAAATATATCTATCAAAACAATCAAGGAGCAGCAAAAGCTAGAAATCATGGCTGTAAAATTGCTCAAGGAGAATTTTTAGCTTTTTTAGATGGAGATGACTTTTTCTTACCTCAAAAATTAGCGGAACAGGTTGCTACTTTTGATAATGATCCTACTATTGATTTAGTCCAAAGTGGTTGGTGTATTGTTAATCAGAAAGGCATCGGAGTGAGTGTCATTACGCCTTGGGGAAACGCACCAGAATTAAATTTAGAAACTTGGGTTTTACATAAATGTGTGCGTCCTAGTGCTATGATTCTACGCCGAGAATGGTGGGAAAAAGTTGGAGGATTTGATCATCATTATCCCCCTACAGAAGACTTGGATTTTGTTTTACGCCTTTCTTTAATGGGATGTAAAACCGTTTGGTTTAAAGAAATTCATGCCTGTTATCGTCAACATGATCATAACTTAATGTCAGGAGGATTAAAAGTTATTGAAAATACTGAAATTGTTATGAATCAATTTTTTAATCATCCAAATCTTCCTGATCAAATTCGTCGCTTACGCCGAAAAGAAAGTTATGAACGCTGGGTTTGGTTAGCTTGGCGAATGTATCGAGATGGTTATCCTGATTTAATGATATTTTGTTTAGAAAACTCTATAAAATATACTTTTTCTCCTCTAACGGAAACCATCTCTCAATGGCTTGATGCGTTTCAAAATATTGCAGCAGACTATGGAGAAAAAATCGATACTTATGCTTTAATTAAATCTCAGGAATGGCAATCCGTTTTAAATAAAATTATGAATCCAAAACTCAGCACCGAATCTAAACCTCAATTAACACCCGCCACTAATAAACCTCATATTATGTTAATGAATACTGATGATCCCGGTATTGGAGGTTTAGCACAATATGATCATTTGATTTTATGTGAATTAGCTAAATTAGGCTATCGGGTAACAGCCGTTAGACCCCAACATTATAACCCCTTAGTTGAGGAAGAAAAAGAGTTAGGAATTCAGCAATATTGGTTAGACTATAGTACCAGCCAAGATTTACCTCGAATTTTGAGAAATACCCAAGATGCAGAAACTCTTTATCAGGAAATAAAGCCCGATTTTATTATTTTTAGTGATGGCTGGCCTTACTCCCATTTTGCAGCTAAACAAGTGGCAATTCAACAGAATATTCCCTATATGATGGCTATAGGATTAGCTATGCCAGAACACATTGATTTTACTATGGGAGATAATGTTCCCTATGCCAAAGGAGTCTTATATCAATATGGATTAGCTCGGACTTTTAATACCGCAGCTTATGAACATCTTAACATTTTACAAGAGAAATTTGGCTTACCCAAAGATAAAGGAAATGTGGTTTATTATGGACGATCAGAAAAATATTTTGCTCCTCCTAACTTAGCCACTCGTCAACGGTTGCGCCAAGAAATAGGGATTCCTGAAGATGGGATTATGTGTTTAACAACTGCACGGTTAGCCCCTATTAAGGGACATCGATTTCAATTAGAAGCGATCGCCAAATTAAAACATACCAAAATCTGGGATAAATTATACTTTGTCTGGGCAGGAACGGGACAGGGAAGTGATCATAATTTAGAACCCGAATTAAAAGAAAAAGTTGAGCATTTAGGTGTTAGTGATCGCGTGATATTCTTAGGACAACGGTGGGATATTCCCGACTGGTTAGATGCCTGTGATATCTTTGTATTAACCTCCTTAGCCGAAGCCGCCCCATCCTTTGCCATTATGGAAGCAATGGCAAAAGGATTACCCATTATTGCCTCGGCTGCGGGGGGTATTCCCGAAGGATTAGGAGAGACCGGAAAACTGTTAACTAATCCTAATATTGATCCTCAAAAAACGGTAACTGATCTTGTTCAAGCCCTGCAAGAATTAGCTGTTAATCCTCTATTATTATCTAAAATGGGTGTAGCATCTAAACAACGGGCGGAAGAACTCTTTAAAGAAGACCGGATGTTAAAACAAACCCTAACTATTATTAAACAAGCCCTAGAAGCAGAATTTGATTCTGACTTTGCCAATCAACCCCAAATTAAAACAGGAATCAAACAATTAAATCAACAGTTAAATTATGCTTCCTGTCTGTGGAATGCTTGGTTTGCCTATACCCAAAATAATCAAACCGATATGTTAAAATACCTGCAAGCATCCTTAAAGGTTTCAACCTCGGAATTTATTACCGAAACCCTATTAGATTGGGTCGAGGATTTTGTCAGACTCTCAACCTATAAAAATCAACCCTTAAACACCTTAACCATAACCCAATCTTCTCAATGGAAATACCTGATGGAAACCCTCCTCGGTATTCGTTCTTAGTTAGCCATCCTATCCCTTCCTGAAAAAATGTTATATTAAGATGAAAACCCCATACATAAATCCACTTTAAGCTATGTCAAATCCTACTCAAATCCTATTAGATATTCCAGAAATTGAACTGCCTCCTACCCAAGATCAACTCCCCTGTGATGATGGAATTCCGATGGAAACAGCACGCCATAAACTGCAAATGGACTTATTAATAGAACCCCTTAGTCATGCTTTACAAGATCAAGATATTTATATTGGGGGGAATATGTTTGTTTACTATAGTCTCGCCCAAGTTCGCAATCAAGACTTTCGAGGGCCAGATGTTTTTATTGTTTTAGATGTTCCTCGTAAAGAACGAAAAAGCTGGGTGATTTGGGAAGAAGGAAAAGGGCCAGATATAGTCATTGAACTACTTTCTGAAAGTACCGCACAACGGGATAAAAACGAGAAAAAATTAATTTATCAAAATCAAATGCGAGTCACCGAATATTTTTGGTATGATCCATTTAATCCCGAAGATTGGCAAGGATTTCGTTTAGACGGAGGTGATTATCAACCCCTAGAACTAGATACTAAAGGACAGTTAGAAAGCCAGAAATTAGGCTTAAAATTAGTTCGCTGGTCAGGAATATTTTATAATATTAATACTGTTTGGTTACGCTGGGCAACCTTAGAAGGGGAACTATTGCCTAATAGTCAAGAACGAGAAAAAACAGCCCAAGAAAATGCAGAAATTGAACGTCAACGGGCAGAAACTGAACGCCAACGAGCAGAAACTGAACGCCAACGGGCAGACAAAGCAGAACAAAAAGCTAATCGTTTAGTCGAATTACTACGGGCTGCGGGGATTGATCCTGATCAAATTGAATGATTAAATTTTATAGTTTTAACAGGTAAGATACCTGTTCCACTCATCTTATTGATCACAGAGGAATAGTCAAGTTCAAAATCCCTATTTATTAAGATTTATGGGGATCAAACTATACACCTAAAATAGTAGATTAGTTATGAAAACAGCATTAATTTGTGGCGTATCGGGACAAGATGGTGCTTATTTAGCGGATCTTTTATTAAAAAAAGGTTATTCTGTTTGTGGCACATCACGGGATGCTCAAATGTCTTCCTTTAGAAATTTATCTTCTCTAGGGATTCGAGAAAAAATTAAATTAGAGTCTATGAGTCTGACGGATTTCAGAAGTGTATTACAAATCCTCACCAAAATTCAACCGGATGAAGTCTATAATTTAGCAGGTCAAAGTTCAGTCGGGTTATCCTTTGAACAACCTGTAGAAACGTTAGAAAGTATGGCAATTGGAACTTTAAATTTATTAGAAGCGATTCGATTTACCAAAGCCAAAATTAAACTTTATAACGCCAGTTCTAGTGAATGTTTTGGGGATACTAAAGGACTTCCTGCGGATGAAAATACTCCTTTTCATCCCCGGAGTCCTTATGCTGTTGCCAAAGCTACCGCCTTTTGGGAAGTCGCCAACTATCGAGAAGCTTATGGTTTATTTGCCTGTTCGGGAATTTTATTTAACCATGAATCGCCCCTACGTCCTGAACGATTTGTTACTCAAAAAATTATTAAAGCGGCGATTAATATTGCAGCCGGAAAACAACAGAAACTGTATTTAGGGGATATTTCTATTCAACGAGATTGGGGTTGGGCAGCGGAATATGTAGAAGCCATGTATTTAATGTTGCAACAGCAAGAACCCGATGATTATGTGATTGCAACCGGGGAAACTTATTCATTAGAAAAATTTGTCGAAGTGGCGTTTAGTTGTGTGGGGTTAAATTGGCAAAATTATGTAGAATCTGATAGTAATTTATTACGACCTACGGATATTGCGGTAGGTCGAGGAAATCCCACTAAGGCAGAACAGAAGTTGGGATGGAAGGCACAATATAAAATGCCAGATGTTGTTAGAATGATGGTAGTAAGGAATGAAAAAGTAATAACTTGATGGGCTTCAGGTATAATGAAGTATAGGCACTGATGGCAGATTTTACAAAAATTGAGAGAACCGGGCAACGGATTTTTCGATTAAACTACACAACTTAACTTAAAACCTATGTTTTATTCTAGTTCAATTGAGGAAGAAATGAAAAAGTTTTATAACTCTTTATCAGAAAAGGATAAAAGAAGATATGCAGCGATAGAGGCTCAAAAACTGGGATGGGGAGGAATTAGTTATATCATCAAACTGTTGGGTTGTACTCGAAACACAATCGTCCGAGGAATAAAAGAGTTAAAAGAACTGGATGAACAGACTATTAATGATGTAAGAATTAGAAAAAAAGGAGGAGGAAGAAAAAGTATTTTTTCCACCCAAATTGGAATAGATGAAGCCTTTTTAGAAGTGTTAAAGTCCCGCACAGCCGGAGATCCTATGAACGAGTCAATTAAATGGACTAATTTAACCCACAAAGAAATTGCTTTGGGACTTAAGGAAGCCGGATTTAATATCAGTCCTCCCACCGTAAAGAAACTCTTAAAAAAGCATGGGTATGTCAAGCGAAAAGCACAAAAAAAGCAAACTACAGGAATTAATAAAGACCGAAATGCTCAATTTGAAAATATTGCTAGACTCGATACCCTGTATAGAGAAGCCGGTAATCCTATTATTAGTTTTGACACTAAAAAGAAAGAAGTTTTAGGGAATTTATATCGTCCAGGTACTCTGTATACAACTGAGCCTGTTACTACTTGGGATCATGATTTTTGGAGCTTAGGTCATGGAAAAGTCATTCCCCATGGCATTTACGATACTCAAAAAAACCGAGGATATGTAACATTAGGTAACAGTAAAGATACCAGTGAATTTGCTTGTAATGCTCTTAAACATTGGTGGAATCATTATGGAAAAGCTCTCTATCCTCATGCCAATTCGATTTTAGCTAAGTGTGATGGGGGTGGCAGTAATAATGCTAATCATTATATTTTTAAACAAGATTTACAAAAGTTAGTGGATGAAATTGGAATTGAGATCAGAATTGCTCATTACCCTCCCTATACATCTAAATATAATCCCATTGAACATCGACTTTTTCCTCATCTAACTCGAGCTTGTCAAGGAGTGATTTTTACCAGTCTTGGTTTGGTCAAAACTCTCATGGAAAAAACTCGTACTAATACAGGGCTATCTGTCGTTGTTAATGTCGTTGATCAGGTCTATCAAACGGGTCGGAAGGTAACTGATCATTTCAAAAAAACTCTGAAAATTGTTTTTGATGAATATTTACCCAAATGGAACTATCGAGCCGTACCTCAACTCACTCATTAATCCATTTATTGATTTTTCATTCCCAAGCTAAAATCTGCCCCTGAGTCTACTAGCATTTTCACTTTTTCAATATGCTCTTGATATTTAAGTAATAATTCATATTTGGGTTGCCAATCGTGAACTTTTAGCGATCGCATTCTCACTGGATAAAACTTAGCGGGTTCAATAAACTCGCTTTCATATATCCGCTCAATCGTATAACTCAATTTAGGTGTATCTGGGGGAATCCCATCTTTCATTTTTCGATAATCTCGGTCATGACTAATCACACCTTTATTCGTATAAGCGATCCACTGACCCCGATATTTTTTTAATTTAGGGCGATTGGCTTTATACCAATCATTAGTTGTTGCATATTCTGGTTCCATTATTAATATTCTCCCTTGAATAATATCCAGAAAAAATTGAATACCTGAAGATGATAAGCTAAGATTAGCATATAATTAGGTTAATGGCATAGTCGCGTTGTCCCAAAGCCAGAATCCGATTCAGTCTATAGCAGTCAACGCAATTTGGCTTTGATATTGCTCTACAATTAGGTAAAATAACAAGAGCAGTTTTGACGACCAACTAAGAATTTAGCACCCTGAAATGAAAAAACTAATTGATATTTTAGAAGTGATTAATGTTCCTCTCATTGATTGTCAAGGGTTATTGGCGTTTAACCTGGACGCACCAGAAACCGGAAGCCAAATTGATGCAGATGCGGTTGAGTTTCGAGGTTGGGTTTTAGGGAAAAGATCTCCGGTCATCGCCGTTGAAGTTGTAGCTCAGGGGAGAGTGCTAAAAACCATTGCGGTGAATGTTCATCGTCCTGATGTTCTAATCAATTATCCCCAAGTAGCAGAAGCAGGAATTAGTGGGTTTCGAGCAACCTTAGACTTGAGTAAAATAATTGATCAGCAAGACCAGTTAACAATATATGGGATTTTACGGGATCAGAGTTTGGTTAAGATGGCAGAAGTAACAGTCAAACTGACATCAGACTCCTCTACTGTAAAGATTCCCTTACCTCAACAGGATGCCGATTCAGGGGTAGAGGGTATACAGTTGAAGTTACAACGAATTCAAGCGGATTTAGAGCGTTCTAAGGTGTTTGTACACACGGTGAAGACCCATTTACAGAACCGTACATAGCTAAATGGTTAAAAGTTGGGAACTTTTCAGGCTGTGAATTGTCCTGTAGCGAGTTCCTCCTCTCCATTTTAATGTTGAGATTGTGATAGGATACTTTAAGTTTACCAACCCCCTGGCAAGCAACCCTTAGTTTTTAGAGTGAAATCTATGACGGTGACAGCCTTTCAGCAAGCGAATCAACTTTTGAGAGAAGGAAAATTAGAAGCCGCAATAGTTGCTTATCGTCAAGCGATTGACGAAAATCCGCAATTTTATGGAGCTTATCAGAATTTAGGTGAAACGTTGGGGAAGTTGGAGCAGTTTGAGGAAGCAAAACAAGCATTTCATAAAGCTATTGAGTTAAAGCCTTCCGCTGCTTGGTCTTATTTTAGCTTAGGTAAGGTATTAGAGCAATTGGGGAAACACGAAGAAGCCCAGATTTATTTCCTACAAGCTGTTAATTTAGATCCAAAACTTGATAGTTCAAAGTCTATCCCCTTACAAAGTATATACTTTCCTGAAAAATTACAAACCCCAAATTTAAGTTCAACTGGACAATCCGATGAAAATTTCTATCACTTAGCACAGACTCTAGTAAAAGAAGGAAAATTAAATGAAGCGGTTACTTATTATCAAAAAGCGATTCAAATTCATCCTGAAAATCTAAATTTTCACCAAGATTTAGGAGATTTATTCAAAAGACTAGGAAGGTTAGATGAAGCAATTAATGCTTACAATCAAATCATAAATTTAAAGCCTGATAGTAATTTGTCGGTTTACAAAAAATTGGGTAATCTATTATTAACAAGGAATGAATTAACTGACTTATCAACATCTCCGGAGAATAATAATCACTCCATTAACCATCCAGAAAATAAACAAAAGAATGACATTAAAAATAATCCAGAAGTAAAAATCTCCTTTGGAATTAAGACAAATAGAAAAAATGAGTTCAAAACAATTGCTGTTATTTTTAGTATTTTATCTCAAAATATCAATTCGGAAAATTTTGAAATTTTAATTACTGGAGACACTGACTTTAAGTATATTCCTGAGACCATATTTAAATCTTATAAAATCAGACTAATTAAAGATATAGAGTCCGCCAATAACGGAAAATTGGCTACAATGTTAAACACGATAGTTAGAGAGGCTAGATACGATTATGTATGCTCCTGCGATGATGACATTATATTTACAGACGGGTGGTACCAAAAATTATGTATTTTTTTAAAAAACAATCCTTCTTCAAAGATTATCAGCTTTCCAATTAAAAATACAGATGGTAGTCGCTTCTGGGACTGGGCGTATAATGATAGCCAATCAGGGTCACAGCTAGCCAACTTGGGGGAGAAATCAAATCAAGTTTATGTTACGGGGGGAATGGTTGTACTGCACAAGCAGGTTTGGCAAACAGTTAAGTGGGATGATAGTAAAGGATTCTATCAGAAAGAGGATGTTGATTGGTCAGAACGAGTCAGAAAAGCCGGATACACCATAGAGTTTTGTACCCACGCTAGTGTCCTTCATAATGACTGGCGTTACTTTCAAAGTGGAACAAAAGTTATTAAATCTAAAAAGCTGGAAGAAATTTTAGATCACACTCCCCTTGCTTTTCAATTTGGGAGTTTAGCAGCCAATTCACTTAGTTATACTTCAATAGAGGAAAAGGGAAGATGGCCGATCGCTCCTGAAAGGATTTTAGGACTGAAAAACAAGTACAAAAATCAGAGATGTTTTATTGTTGGTAATGGGCCCTCTTTAAATTTGCATGACTTACGGCTTTTAGAGTCGGAAATAACATTTGGTGTCAATGGAATTTTCTACAAGACAGATGAAATGGGTTTTAAGCCAACCTTCTATGTTGTAGAAGACAAAGCTGTCATGAGAGATAATGTAGATAGAATTAATCAGTATAAAGGGGTCATCAAAATTTTTCCGACTGATTATTATGATTTGATTGACGACGATAATAAAGACTCTGTGATTTGGTTTAAAATGAACCAAGGATATTATGAAGGAAAAAGTCCAAATTTCCGTGTTCCCCGATTTTCTACTGACAGTTCAGAACGGGTATTTTGTGGCCAAACAGTCACCTTTATCAATTTGCAGCTTGCTTACTTTATGGGGTTTTCAGAAGTGTATTTAATTGGGATGGACTTTTCTTACCAAGTTCCCCAAACAACAATTATTAATGGAGGTGTTTATCTGTCTACAGGTGATGATCCCAACCATTTTCATCCTCAGTATTTCGGCAGTGGTAAAACTTGGCATGATCCCAAGCTAGATAGAGTTGAACGTGCTTATAAGCTGGCTCGATTAGTTTACGAAAGTAGTAATATAAAATTATATAATGCCACATTTGGAGGTAAATTAGAAGTCTTTGAACGAGTAGACTATAATGCACTGTTCGGCATACAAACATTATCTCATGAAAATTATGATAACTTTCACGAAGATATGTACTTAACGTTATATCCTGACGTGCGAAATCTGATCGAGAGAGATAATGCTTACACAGCGATTAAACACTATGAGAAACATGGAAAATATGAAGGCAGAATTTTCCCTAAAAAAGTAAATTTTTAAATTTACGAAGAGCTTTTATTAAAATCACTCACAGCGTAATATCGTACAGGACAATAGATGAATTATGAAAGATAAAGTATTTCTTTGGTTTGGTCGTTTTCAAAGTTCAGTCGGTTATGCTGATGCAACCCGGAATCATTTTGAATCGTTAAAGCAGCAAGGTTGTTACATTTATGGGATTGATATTGAGAAGAATCTTATTTTTTCTCCCAAACCTCACCCTCAAGTTAGTTGGGAAAAAGATGAGAATTGTGTCTATTTTAAATCAAATACGATAGGGCTTAAATTTATAGCTATTATTCAAGAAGTTCCCCTTCGTTTTTATCAATTATCGGCTCAGGGTCTAGTTAGAACAATTGGTTATTCATTTTGTGAAGTTACAGGGGTTCCAGAGAAATGGATATCATCCATTAATTCTAACGTTCAGGAATTTTGGGCTTCATCACATCACTGTAAAGATGTATTTGTTAATTCTGGAGTTCCAGCAAGATCTATAAAATTAGTACCTTTGTGCCTAGACTTAGAAATTTATACGAATGTCCCCCTAATTAAGGTCTTAGAATTTACAGATCTTTTAAGCAAAGAAGTTTTTTCTTTAGATATAGTTGAAACAACTATGTTTTTAATGGTGGTTTCTAACTTTAATAGAAAAGATATAGCAACAGCTATTAGAAGTTTTTTAAAGGAGTTTGAAATTGATGATCGTGTTTGTTTTTTGCTGAAACTTCCCGCTAATACTTCAGAACATAATTTAAAAAAATTCATTGATAACCCTTTGCAGGAAATTTGCCATACCGATAAATTTAAAAAATTAGTTAAAATTATAGGAGGTGATTTCTCTTTTGATCAAATGCTTAATCTCTACAATTCTTGTAGTGTTTATGTATCTACTGAGCGAGCAAAAGGATGGGATTTACCTTGTATGCAAGCAATGGCTTTGAGTAAAGCCTGTATTGGCATAGACTGGTCAGCCAATGTTGAATTTATGAACTCTTCAAACTCAATATTAATTAGTCATAATGGTCGCCTAGTCTATACAGATCCACATTTATATGGTTCTGATGAACTTTATCTAGGTCACAAATGGGCCAGTGTAAATGAGGATGAGCTTTCGACTGCGATGAGGAAATTATATGAAAATTTAGAGTTAAGAAATTGGCTAGGAAAGAATGCTAGACAATACATTTATGAAAACTTTACCACTCAAGCTGTGGGAAATTTAATTTTATCTTTGGTTGAAGATTATCGAACAGAAGACTATTTATCCGATACTGAAGCATCTGTGAAGTGGATGTGGAAACCCCATCAGATTACTCAAACAAATTCTAGTGTTTCGCCAAGTTTAGATCAATTTAAACTTTTGTTTAATACAAGCCTAATTGATGAAGATGGTCACCCATCTGAACAAGCTATAAAAGATAGACTTTCCCTTTTAAGTCAAAATAACTTTTATATTCCTTTATTTGGCAGTGTTCATAACAGAATTGAAAAAATATCGTTGATTTATTCCGGATCAATTTCAATATTAGAAAAATTAAGCTCTATCACCAATATTGTTAATAACAGTGATTCTCATTCATTTGTTTCTCAATTTGATAGTATTTTTCTCCTAGATGAGTGTGGTTTTGAATTTTATGATAATTCACATGATACTATGTTTTGGATTATTGGTAATCCAAAATACTTGTTAAAATTATTTGATATGATGAATGACAAGAAAGAATATATCAATCAATTTGATTACATTTTTATCCCGATACAATTCTATGGTTTAATACCTGATCACTCAAAGTTTATCTGGATTAATGTTCCTCCTAAAGTTGACAATAGTTGGAATCCCACTTATCTAGACTGCGCTTCTTGTGTTAAAGGAGGTTTTGTCTCTTTATCTATAGCGTTACAACTTTCCGCTTATTTAGGGTTTGACCTGATATATCTTCAGGACGATTGGAAAACATGGGAGTATGATACTACCATCAGTATTTCTTCCGTTGATGTGCACCGAGTTGTTGAGAAAAGCATTAAATGTGCTGAAATAGCTGGATCACAAGTTTGTACACTGCAAAATTCATTAGAATTATCGACATCTATTCTTGGTAAGAATTACCTTCGTAATCAGCCTACAAGCAAGAATAGAAAATTAGTAGAGTCAACAAAAACTTATTCAAAATCTATTTGGTTTGATGGGAAGAGAAATTACTGTTTTAAAATCAATAAAGACAATCTGAAAAACTTAACTATAGATATTAAATTAATGAGCTTTTTATTGGGTTCAAATGAGTTTAATAAAAAGTTTCCCAAGATTATCTGCTCGTGGGAACCGATTACAGTTTTTGAGTTTTTTGATAAATACTCAATCTATGTAAAATCTATAAATCAACACTTCTACATCACCAGAGATCCTATTTTTCAAGCCTGGCAACATCTTATAGTTGTTATTGATAATCTCAACCAAATCTTAGTTTATTGGAACGACCAGCTTGTCGTTAATCAAAAATTACAATCCGTGTTAACGCTTGAAAATAATCTCTATATTGGTAAAGGTTCACCTGACTTTCCTAGTGGAAGAATATGGAAGGGGTGGATTCAAAGTTTTAATTGTTACTCGATTTCACTAACTCCGGAAGCTCTCAGTAATTTTTCAAGACAAAATCGAACCCAAGATAGTTCAATTTTTCGCTTATAAAAATTTACCCCAACTTTTTCACTTTTCAGAGCCTATAAAACAGAAGATTAATTGTTGGAAAATCAAATCTGGAACAAAAGTTTGGGAAATTAATTAACGTGAGTTCGACGAAGCGATCGCACCTCAGCACAAGAGCACGAAGTGATCGCATAGCCAGGGCTAGGGACGGAATTAGACATCAACAGGAGAAAGGGGGGGCGATAATAGAATCTAAAAATTGGATAAAATCAAGACAGAGAAAAAAGACTCGAACCCAAGGAAACAAAAGTTAATAGAGGTGTGTATGGAATCAAGAGCATCCCACTTAGACATTACAGAAATTTTTTGTGATGTAGATGATTTTTGTCAAGTATTTGAACCGTTATTAGAACAAATGTTACTACCGGATGTCAGGGGTCAAAGTCGGCAAAAAACGCGAATGACATTAAGCGAAATCATGACAATTCTGATGGGATTTCATGGCTCTCGCTACAGGACATTTAAAGACTTTTACCAATTACAAGTGACCCCATATTGGTCAAAGGCAATGCCTAACTTGGTGAGCTATAATCGGTTTGTAGAATTAATGTCTTATGCACTATTGCCAATGTAGACGACAGAAAAGTGGTTCCCGAACTAACAGAAGGGATAGTGGGAAAACTATTTGGGGATAAAGGATATATTTCGGAAAAGCNAAAAACTGATTTACCCTTCTAACTTCATTCGCTAGTTCATCATTCGTTTCCTTTTCTGTTACTTTTTCAGCAAGCCCTAATTAGTCTTACTCTTGAAACTTTTAAATAACTGAGATAAACCTTCCTGAAGTGTGATGTTCGCTGTTATATTGAAGTTATCCTTTGCTGCTTTAGGATTACCGATGGAATAACGAATATCTCCTTCACGGGGATCTTGATGTAGGATCGGTACAACTTGTTCTGCAACATTCATGGCTGTTTGAGCAAGTTCATGAATTGAAATTCTCTCTCCTGTGCATACATTAAATACAGGTGCTTCAGTTGTTGCCTGATTTAAGGCTGCAATCAAGTACCGCACAACATCGCTAACAAATATAAAATCACGGGTTTGATTTCCATCTCCAAAAATGGTAATTGATTGATTTGAAAGGATGCGATTAGCAAAAATGGAAATCACTCCAGAATAGGGAGAAGAAGGGTCTTGACGAGGGCCATAAACGTTGAAGAATCTCAGACCACAAGTGGGTACGCCATCAATATTGCCAGCTACTTTAGCGTGAAGCTCACAACCTAGTTTATCGGCTCCATAAGCAGTCAGAGGTTGTTTAGGGTAAGATTCATCAATAAGATTCTCCTCTGTGTTACCATATACAGCAGCAGAGGAAGCGTAAATAACCGGTATAGGTCTTTTACCTGTTCTACGGGCGACATTGAAAATGTTAATCGTTCCTGTTAGATTAACTTGGTGGGTTCCTACCCAGTCTTGATTGGAGCTTTGAGTTGAGGCGATCGCTGCTAGATGAAAACAAGCATCGGTTTCTTTTATAATTGAGTTGACCAGAGTGGAATTAGTTATATTGCCAACAATGAGTTCAGCTTGATCATTTAAGTTATATTCTCTACCAGTGGACAAATCATCTAAGACTATGACCTGATATCCTTGATCTATGAGGACATCGACAAGATGAGAACCAATAAAGCCACATCCACCCGTCACTAACATTGTTTTCATATTGATTACTTAAGACACCTTTAACGACTATTATGAATCAATCTAACAGGAAAGGAAACATACAACTCGCTAATCAACTTCAAAGAGAAGGAAAGTGGGATGAAGCCATTTCTCTCTACCGTCAAGCCCTAGAAAACAACCCTGCTTTCAGTTGGTATTATAGTCAATTAGCTGAAATTTTTAAAAAAAAAGGGTGTTGGGAAGAAGTCATTCAAGCTTGTAACAAAGCTATTGAGTTAAACCCTAATTCAGCTTGGTTTTATTATCAATTATGTGAAGTTTTTATCAAAATAGAAAATTCAATAGATGCTGTTAAAGCCTACAAAGCCATTATTCAATTGAAGCACTCTTCTATATCTCCATTGAATGACTATTATATTAAATACTATCCCAATTTAGCACTATCATTAGTACAGCAAGGTTTATTGAATCCGGTTCTGGATTGCTATGATGAAGTATTGAAAAGTGAACCTAATAGTGCTTGGATATACTATGATTTTGGCTTAATCTTAGCAGAACGAGGATTGATGCCAGAAGCAGTAGTCTGTTTTCAGCGTGCACCTCAATTAAGCGAAGCTTTGATGTCCCCAGAAAATTTAGATAAAGTTTTATCAGCTTATCAGATAGCTATTCAATTTCAACAATCCGATACTACTTTTGATCAAAAATATGACGCTAAAAAATACTCAAGTTTAGCCTTATCATTAGTGCAGCAAGGTCTACTGGATCATATCATAAATTGCTATGACCAAGTATTTAATCTTGAACCTGATAGTGCCAGTATATACTATAACTTGGGTGTAATTTTAGGGGAACGTAAATTTTTTAAAGAAGCAGTAATTTGTTTTCACCGAGCTCCTCAGATCAAACTTATGATGAATATCCAAGAACATAGTTCTCCTATTTTAGGAGAACACAAAATTAAAAATGGTGAAGTTTATTCAAGAATATGGCATTACTTGAACAAAAAAGATTTTAACTCATTTTATGATGAAAATTGTTTTGACCATTTGCCCCTAGATTTTTGTACGGTATCAAAATACTTTGAACATCAAAATCAATTAAAATATATGGAAATAAAAAATTTATCTAATCAAAATAATAAAGAAAATGATATCAACAGAAAATACCTAACAGAAGTTGGTATATCTTTAGCAAATTTGATGATTATTTCTCAAAACAATGCTACTTTGGAAGAAATTTATATCAATAGTTTTACTGATGACTTTAGTTTTAATTTTTTAAGGAAACCAGAGAAAGTTTCACCGTTGGTAGAAAAATCAATTCATTATTGTCATCATCAAGTCATTGATCAGCAAAGTATTATTGAAACTGGTTATAGATACTGTATTTGTCCTATGACCGGTGCAATTCTTAAATCTAATCAATCATTTTATATGGATTTTTTTAGGTGTAACTTTTATCGTTTTGTGGGTTCGGAAGTTTTCTACATAATCGAAACTGATCTAACAGGAGAGAAAAAGTTTATTTATTTTCCAAAGCCAGATTTGCTGATTAATTTAGTAGATCCTTTTTACTATGGTTTTTGGAATAGTAAATATTGGAATTTGATTCGATTTAAAAGTTGTATGGTTTGTAATTGGAAAAAAGTCAAATCTTATATTATAAGTGATCAGAAGAAAAAAGTGGTATCAGTTTTGGGAAGCTATAATCATCTTGGACACCATTTTTATCAAGAACTTACAGCTATTCAGTATTTATATGATCAGTCAATTTTAGATAAGGTGGATCATTTTTTAATTGGCCCTACTGAATTTTTAAAAATAGATGAGGTTTTTCCAGAAATATCAGGTAATAAAATACACAAAATAGAAGAAGGACAAAGTATTTTTGAAACTATTTTAGAAAATCACTATTTTGCCTCAAGGTTTACCCAATTTTTTGTTACAGAGAAGTTAGTAAGTCGCATAGTTAAATCCTCTTACAATTATGTGTTTCAACAAAATCCACAAGATATTTCTAGAAGTTTATCGCACATTGAATTATTAAATTATTTAAGGAAAAAAAGAAAATATTCAGAAATTCAAAAACCTGAATTTGGGGAGATTGAAAAATCCTTCCCTTTGCTTTGGATTAATGTACGCTCTCACAATAGAATATGGGTTTCTCAGGTCGAAGGAATAGCAAACATTATTAACAATTTGTATGTTGAGTATCCTCAAATGGGAGTGATATTTAGTGGATGGTCTTCCCTAGAACGAGGAGACTCAAAGAACGAGACTGTAATTCAACGTGAAAGGGCTTTAGTTCAAAACATAATCGATCTTATTCCTGTGAATCTCAAGGTCTATAATACTATCGGTTGCTCTATCTATGAATCAGTTTTATGGTCTATAGCTACAGATATATACATAGCTCCTGTGGGTGGAGGACCATTATTTTACATGACATATATAGCTAATAATCCTAATGGTGTATTACATTACAACACGACGTTATCACACTTAGATGATAGGTATTGGTTCCGAGAAAATGCTAAACCACCAAGAGTGTTAATATCTCAAAAACCGTATGTTACTAATTTAAACTCTAATGGTGTTAGCACCCTTACTGATTATGAATGTAACTGGAAAGCCATTTACAATGAAATTTGTAAAATAATTGGTGATTTAGTTTCTTTCAACAATATAAAATAAGATTCTTATTTATTCTAAAACTCTAGCAGGATTTCCAATAACGACAGTGTGGGGGAGTACATCACGAGTCACTACTGCACCCCCCCCAACTGTAGCACCTTCACCAATATTTATCCTTGGTAAAATAACTGCACCAACACCAATCATTGAGTAGCGACCAACAGTCACACAACCTGCAAGTCTAGCACCAGGGGAAATACATACCCCGTCTGACAAAACACATTCATGGTCTACGATTGCACCGGTATTAATTAGACAAGCACGACCTATTCTAGTCTCAACACAAATTGTTGCATGAGCCATGATTTGAGAACCCGCACCAATGTCTACATGAGCATCTATAAATGCTGTAGGGTGTTTAGCAATAATTGGGATCAAACCAAAGGATTCTAAATATTCTTGAATTTCTACTCTATCTTTTCCTTTAGATTTCTCGCCTCCAATCGCAACCAGGAAGCCTATCTTATCACGCTGTAGATCTGTACTGTGTAACCACCTCCTAAACCCTTCCTTCCCATAATATAAAGAAACATCATCAAATGGCGAAGATAATTCATTGTTATTGTCAAATAAAGCTATCAAGTTTATGTTATACCTTTGCAAGCAAGCTCTCAAAACCTTCGCATGACCTGCTGCTCCCCAAAAAACGACGTTTTTTATTGTTTCATTAATGTTCATATGACTAAGAGTGTGCATTAAGTTGACTAATTACTAAATTCTAGTCGGTTTCCATTAAGAACAGCGATATCTCCTTGAAATTGTATATCAGTACAAAGTTGTTGAATGATTTCATCATAGAATCGAGGTGTCATAATAATCACTGCATCTACAGGATCAGTTATAAGTTGACTGGGAGGAACTATTGGCAAATGAGAAGCGGGAGTAAAACGCCCCTGTTTATGAGGAGAAGAATCAACAACATAAGCTAACCCTTTGGGCTGAGCAAGGGATAAAAGAGTCATGCCATGATGGCTGGCTCCCCACACAGCAATCCGTTTTCCTTGAGAAAGATAATTCTCAATAAATTCCGTTAATTGTTGGCTGAGTTGTTCTACCGACTTACTCAGCTGATCAAGGCTATTTTGTTCTTGCTTCTGAACAATTGCAACAATATGTTCACCATCCCAATCTCGCTCAATATTCAAGATTTCAAATCCATTTTTTTCTAAGGCAAATCTTAAAGTTTTTATAGTAAAATAAGATAAATGATCAATGAGAAAATCATAAATTCTTTGACCTTCTAGTGCTTTTTCAAAACTAGGAACTTCAATTAAACCCATAGCATCATGAGTTAAGTTGTTATAGATAGCTTGAAGAAATTCATTAGGGTTAGAGATATGTTCAAAAACGTGCATCGTAACAAAAGCATCAAATGGAGCAGATTCCACTACAGAACTTTTGCTCATATACCCATACTGAATTGGTAAACCCTTCTGACGACCCAATTCAACTGATTTTTTAGAAGGCTCAATACCAAAAGGCTTTGCTCCTGCTTTTGCGAGTAATTCCATAAAATGACCATCACCACAACCCACTTCCATCACTTTTTTTCCGTTTAAATGGAACTGGGTAATAAAGTGATCAGCCTGCTTTCTTCGATGTTCTAGCATTTTTGGGGAATAACCATGAGCAGATGTTACTTGGTCAGCATAAGTAACTTGCTCTCCCCCAAGCTGGACAAGACTACAACTAGAACACTGGTATATGTTGAGATTGACTGCTACATCTGTGTTGAGTTGCTCTTTTGTGGGAAAAACATGAGCGCCACAAGGCACATTTTCTAGTTTAATAATCGGTTCTTGAGATAAGCTAGCACCACAAAGGCGACAAGTGTTGGGACTCGAATGAGACATGTCATGTAATTGATTTAACATAGGATAGTCACCGAATCATTTTAATAATGCTGATCAAACTCGCAGAGCGCATTGACTACATAATCTACTTCTGCTTCTGTTAATTGAGGAAACAAAGGCAGCGTGAGCATAGTTGGCCAGACTTCTAAAGCAACAGGAATTTCACTGTTATAATCTTTGAATAAAGGATGTAAGGGCAAAGGCATATAATGCACACCTGTTGCAATTCCCTTTTGTTTAAGATGAAGAATCAAGTCGTCTCGTTTTGCACAACGCACCCCAAATATCCAATAGGAAGAATCCTTAAGATCGTAAGGATATAAAGGCTGAATATTTCGACAATCATTAATGCCATCTAGGTATTGCTGAATAATGTCACAACGTCTTTGATTCATCCAGTCTATTTTCTGGAGTTGGGCTAAACCTATAGCAGCACTGAGGTCATTCATATTGTACTTGTAACCTAGAACTGCAACCTCATAATACCAATGACGGGTACTCATTACCTGAGCATCCGTATAATCAGCAACACGCTTCCAAGTATCTTTATCAATTCCTACCCAACGATTAGCTCTTAGCGGTTCAATCAATTCTGGATTATTGGAACAAATCATGCCCCCATCACCAGTGGTCATACATTTTTTCTCCTCAAAACTGAAGCAGCCTATATCGCCCCAAGTGCCTAGCTTTTTACCTTGATAAATTCCTCCAACCGTATGAGCACAGTCTTCAATGACTGCCAAATGATGTTCTTTTGCAAAGGCTATCAGTCTATCCATGGGTACAGGATGCCCTCCCAGATGGACTGGCATGACTGCAACACAATCCTTGGTTACTTTCTGATTCAAATCATCCAGGCTCAGAGAAAGAGTTTCTCGATCTACATCAACAAACACAGGTTCCAGTCGATTGTATAAAACTGCTGTAGCTGTTGCAACAAAGGTCAGAGCCGGTACTAAAACCTTGGAACCTTCAGGAAAATTAAAGGCAGTTAATGCTAAGTGTAATGCAGCGGTTCCTGAATTCACCCCAACAGAAGATGGAGTGCCAATATAGGTATTCCATTCTTGTTCAAACTTGGACACCAGAGGGCCTAAACCCATCCAAGCTCGGTCAAAAACATCACGAATCTTAGCTAGTTCTTCCTCACCAACACAAGGTTTAAATAATCTAATTTCCATTTTTTCTCCTAAAGAATAAAGGGGGAAACAAATTCTTTGAAAGTTCTTAGCTGGGAGTCTTTATCCGAAAGAAACGGATTGGCAAAAGGCCATTGTATACTAATAGATTCATCATTCCATATTAGTCCTCCTTCTGCTTCAGGATGATAGGGGGAATCTACCTTATAATACACTATAACGTTGGGGGTGAGTGTACAAAATCCATGAGCAAAGCCTTTGGGTATATAGACCATTGTTTGATTATGTTCCGATAGTTCAATACTGTCCCATTGACCATAAGTTTCAGAATTTTTTCTGAGATCGACAAAAACATCAAGGATTTTACCTTGAATAACCCGTACTAACTTAGTCTCATCATGGGGAGGCTTTTGGAAGTGCAGTCCACGAATGATCCCTTGTTTTTTGGAAAGAGATTGATTCTCTTGAACCCAAGCAGTTGTTAGACCCTGTTCGCGAAAAATATCTTCATCATAAATCCTCATGAAATATCCTCTTTCATCTTGATGAGACTTCAAATTAATTTCATAAGTTCCTTTGAGTTTTAAAGGTTTAATATTCATAGTTTTGCAAGAGAGATTAAATGAACGAGTTGCATTTTTTCATAGGCTTTTAAAGAAATTATAATACCAATTAATTGTTTCCTGTAAGCCGACTTCCAAAGAATACTGTGGATACCAGCTTAAAAGCTTTCGAGCTTTTTTCGCAGATAAATATTGATGTTTAATCTCATGTTTTGCTTCATTTAAAATCTTGGTTTCTAAGGATGTTTTATTCGTTAACATCAATACTTTATGTACTAGATCTAACACTTTAATTTGGATCTCATTACTAAAATTAAATGCCTCACCCCAGATTTCTTTTCGCTCCATCTGTTCAGCTAAATGCAGATAAGCTAACACCCCATCCCTGACATAAAAATAATCACGGATATAACTACCATCACTACGGATAGTAACAGGTTTATCGTGGAAAGCAGAACGAATTGTATCCGGTACAATGCGGTTAAAATTTAAGTCTCCCCCGCCATAAAAATTACCACAGCGAGTGATACAAACAGGCAACCCATAGCTCACATAATAAGTGCGACAAATCAAATCCGCACAACTTTTGGACACATCATAAGGATGTTCCCCTTGCAAGGGTGTCGTTTCATCGTAGGGCAAAATTTCCTGATCACCATAAGCTTTATCGCTAGATGCCACCACAATGCGACTGACACCTCCGACACGGCGACAAGCTTCTAATAGGTTCCAAGTGCCTTTAATATTGGCTTCAAAGGTGGCTAACGGTTCACGGTTGGCTACTCCGACAATAGTTTGAGCCGCTAAGTGAAAAACCGTATCAACTTCATACTCATTAATTGCTCGTGCTAGGGTTGGTAAATCTTCAATACAACCCCGAACAATATTAATTTGATGATGCCAGTTTTCTGTATAAAGTCGGGACTGAGGAACGCCATCTCGGATTAATGCTGTTACCCTAGCTCCTCGATTCACTAACTCGGCTACTAACCAACTCCCTAATAACCCTGTACCACCCGTAACAAACACAGAGCGATCGCGCCAAAATTCACTCATTTCCATACCTTCCAAGGAGCTTGTTGACTTTCCCACATTTTATTAAGTTCAGTGTATTCTTTAAAGGTATCCATCGCATAAAAAAAGCCATGATGCTGATAACTCATTAACTGACCCTCCGCCGTTAAACGCTCTAAAGGTTCCCGTTCTAATATACAATGCCCTCCCTCTAAATAATCAAATACTTTGCGGTTAAAGACAAAATAACCCGCACTCACCCATTTGTTATCCTTAATTTTCTCCCCAAACTTCAACACCCTAGCTTCTCGTTCATCAATATCCACAATTCCATAACGAGAAGGCGGTTGTACCGTTGTGACGGTTGCCAGTTTTCCATGTTCCTGATGGAAACTGAGTAATTCTGCAATATTGACATCAGCCAGACCATCGCCATAAGTGACCATAAATAGATCATCTTCGATGTACTTCTCGATCTGCTTAATTCGTCCTCCGGTCTGGGTATCAACTCCCGTATTAGCTAGGGTAACCCGGAAATTCTGCTCATCGTGATTATTCAGATAACTAATTTGGTTCGGAACTCCTAAACCGATGGTAAAGTCATTGTTCATCGCTTCATAGTTGAGGAAATATTCCTTGATCATATTTCCCCGATATCCCAAACAAGCAATAAAATCCAGGAACCCATAATGGGCATAGAGTTTCATAATATGCCAAATGATCGGACGTCCGCCAACTTCAACTAAGGGTTTAGGGCGGTATTCTGTTTCTTCTCGGAGACGAGTACCCAAGCCTCCAGCTAAAATGACAACTTGCATTTTTCTAAAAAAATTGAGATAGATACATTAAAACGTAAGGCTGACAATCATTAAAATTTAATTGTTAAACTTTGCCTTCCTGTCTATTTCTTGGTTAGAGTCGATAGGAGCGTTACCACTCCTACCTCTCTTTCAAAACCGTGCATGAGACTTTCACCTCACACGGCTCCTTGATAATTCCATCCTTGTTATGGATACGATTCAAAACGGATTATTGTCATAATTCTCAACTATTGGTAATTGTTTACTTTTCGTTAAAGAACCATCATTTGCCGTTTTTATGTCGTGACAATGTTTGTGTAAAAGTTGCCAGTTTTCGTAGGTGTCTTTTCCACCTAATGTTGTTGGTATTATATGGTCAACTTCTACAATGTCTGTACTTGTAAAATACAGACCACAGTGAGGACAGATACTCTTTTGTTTCTTGATAAGTGTTGCCACTCTTTTAGGAGTTTCTGGGTATTCGCCTCGTCGTTTACTCCAATAAATCCAGTTACCATCAAACGGACTAGCTTCACCCTTAACCTTTGTATGCCTTACGATTGGCGTACTGTCATGGGTGAGTAATTTTAGCCCATCTTCTGTACTGAAACACCAATTTCTGTCTCCTACTGTTCGCCAGTATTTGTCTTTATTGATGTCCCCTTTTCCCCTCTTTCTTGCCCAGGCTCTCAACTTGTCGTAAGTTAGATGGTCAACCTTTGAGAAGGTTTCTTTACTAACAACTGTTGAGTAATAGTTTGACCAGCCTCTAATAATAGGATTCAGCTTGCTAATTAAAGCAGCTTGTGGGGCGGTCTTATGGGTATCTATTATTTCAGTTATTTTGACAAGATGGTTTTTGATTTTGGTTTTTGAGGGTGTGATTAATGTACTAAAACCTAGCGGTGTTCCATTCGTGTTGTTGGCACATCGGTAGTTACCTACTTTGTGTTGTTGAATGTGGAACCCTAAGAACTCAAACCCAGCATTTCCATCAATTTCATTGAGGGTGTGGGTTAATTTTGTTTTGCTTGGTTTTAATTCCAGTCCTATATCACTTAACCAGTCAACGATTATCTCTTTTTTGCTGACCAGGAATTAATCAGGATCTTCTGAAGTTTGCGAACTGCTTTCACATCACCTCGTTCACTCGCTTGAAATATGCGCTTTTGCAACTTAAAAGTCACCCGTTCTAGCTTTCGCCAATTGATGTCTTTCCACTCCACCGTCTGATTGTTCAGCGTTTTAGATTTATTCATTGCTACTTGTTCTATTTCTTTGGAATTACCGAGTATCTGTCAGCATATCCCTTGCATTACCAAGGGCATTCGCTTTTGATACCATCCCTTCCCTAACTATCATTCGTTAGCTACTTACTGGTTATCGACCAATACCAGAGATAATTAGGGGTTACTTCGTTCCGATTACACATTTGTTTGAAGTCTTTAGCGTGATGCTCTCCACCGGGTTTATTGGGCGGTGCTTATAAGTCGATACTCGAATCGCTTATGCCCTATCCTTGCCTTTTGGCTTGGTGATTTAGCCATTACACCATTAATGGTCACGATGGTTCTGACACATCTTTGCTTGCGCTACACATGGACTTCTTGCTCGATAGTTACCAGATTTGGCTTCCAGTAGTTCTACCTTTTAACCCCGCTTTAGTCTGTTGGTTGCTACCCGAGCAAACTAGGGGTTATGCTTTCACCTCCGCACTTGAGGGATGGGACTTAATTCACTGAATTTCACCCATAAATGTAATCAGTTGTCACTAACTGCCTGAGCAGCTATGCTAACCATCCCATAAGCTTTTTAGCTTATTTTAGGTTAAACGAATCGCACCGAATACGCCATAGCATTATCTCTAGCCATAGATTCTAAAGGACGCATCCAATCTTTTAACTCTGTATCAGCGAAAAATTTATTCACCACCCTTTCAAGATCTTGAGATAACTGCTGAGGTTTTTCCATGATCTTCATATTGAGTTCTTTATTGTAACAGACCTGCCGATGGAACCAAATTGCAGAACAGTTTCTTAACCCCAAACGCAAAACCACATCAATTGTAGCTGCTTCCTGATGGTAAAATTGACGATCAAAACCACCTAAGAGGTTCAGCATTGAACAACGAAGCACAATTATACTGTCGCTAAACGGCTTCCATAAGTTCGGCAGCTTCCAAATATGGATATCATCTAAATCAGGTAAATCCTCCCAAGGGGTAGTGTTAACCCAAGTGTCACCTTGTGATATTTGCTTTCCAGCAAATATCATATCAGTCTTGGTAGATTCTCTTTTTACAAAAGTCATCAGTTGCGTTAATCCTCCTGGGCTTAAACAGCTATCCCCCCCCAGAAATAGTATAAACTCTCCTTGCGCAACTTGAAGTCCTTGATTTCGGGCTGCTAGAACGCCCAATTTCTCCTGTTGAATATATCGAATCTGATCCCATTCAGACTGTAAAACAGTAGAGATGTGATCCTCTGAACCCTGATCAACTACAACGATTTCAGTGTTAGGGTATTTTTGATTTAGAATGCTTGTAACTGTTTTTCTAATTGTATTTAAAGGGTGATTAGCCGTGACAACAACAGTAACTTTTGGTAATTCTTGAATCTTTCCAGTTATAATTATTGGGTTGGATTTACAAAATAACTCCCGATAATCTTGCTTAGGAAAAACTTGGCACTGTCCATCTAAAGTAGCATCAATAATCTGACGATTATTAATCTTAAAATAATCATAGGCAATTTTATAATGATGTTCAGAAGTTGGTAAATCAGGTAAATGCCATTTAGTGCCTTTACCAAAGTAATCAGGATGAAAATGATTCGGATCATCACCGGGAGAAATTACTTCTTTATGGGGTTGTCCTTGAGTTACAAAATGATGATCAACCCCAATTAAAATTACAGTTTCAAATCCCATGTAGTAGGCTAACTGCATGGCTATATAGGTGACTGTACTGCCTTCATTTAATCCTTGAGTGGGATCAGGACTGAAAGCAATATCAGGCGGAGGGTTAGTTTTAATAAAGAAAATATCATCTTGGGGTAATAGATAGGGAATTCCTCGGTTACTTAAAAACTTAGGACAAGGAATATTTAAAATTTCCTCAGCATTTTGTTCAATCACTAAGCGGTTAACTGAAACATAATAAGTAGGAATAAATCCCCATTTTTCAAATCCTAAATAAATTTTGTTTAATCCAAAACAAATTTCATTTTTAAGAAAGGATAAATCCATCTGGTTTAAACTAGGGCCATTACCAATAATAACGCAACGCTGTCCCTTATGCTTATCTTTCAAGGCTAATAAACGCTGATTGGAATCTTTAATAACTGCTAATTCTTTTTCCGGTAAATAGACGTTATTAATCCAATCCTCAAACTCATTAACCTTACTAATTTCTGGATGCTCTGCTGGTATTTTAGATACATAGTTGGTTCGATAAATCTCTAAACCCTTTTGAAACTGTTGAATATTTTCTCGACAAAAATCTAAAACCACTTGACCGATCTTAGGGACTTTTCTATTTAGCTCTAGTTTGAGTTGAGCTTGGGCTATCGATAACAAACTAACTTGATCTAATTCAGGATGTGCTTTTTCTACAGCTTGCATATAATTTGGAAAAGGAAACCTAACAAAATAGGGGCAATAATCAAATGTATAGGAATCACCTCGACTTCCACTATAGGCAAGTCCTCTCAAAATACTTCCCCAATCAATGGTTGTTACTTGTAATTGTTGGGCAATTTCATAACATAATATTTTTGCACATCCACCTAAAGAAATAAAGACTGTATCAATATTATATTTCAGAACTAAAACGAGGATATCTAGTTTAATTAAATCTAAATTTTCCTTTAAATTATTACCCTGATCACGAGGTTGAAGAAAAAAAACAGAGTTTTCCTTATGCCAAAACTTTTGTGTCAGTTTTCTATAGTCTTGATCTTGGTAAAGTTTCTCTAGGATAGCTGCCTCAGCACCCACAATTAAACAACGCCTTCCCAGTAAATAATCATGGAGTTTATAATAAGTCCAATCTCTAATTAAATTTCCAGTTTTTGGGTGATTATTGATATAAGTTTGAGAAGCGATAGATAAATTAATTCTAGGGAAGTTTTGCCTATTGTAGTCTTGATTCATGCAAAGATCAAGATAACTACAGTTTTGATAGGCAATTACAAGCCTTTGATAATGGCATGGATCAAGACCTGTTAACTTCACATCCCTTGAATTCATTAAATAGCCCAACTCCCCATCCCCCATTCTGAGGTATGAGGTTTCACCACCTCGTCCTAAAAATTGGTGTAGGTGTTCTATAGCTTGAGAACGTATGTCCTTGGGGGTTAATTCAGAAGAAAATTGACTCATTTTCCGATCATTCAATATTCAACCAAGTGAACATTTCTGTCACCGACAATTTCATATCTTTAACACTTTCTAAAACCGGTAAAATTTCTTGCTCTGATTTGATGTCAGGAAATTGATTAGGCTGAAATATAATGACTGATTCATCTTTAGGATCAATTAACCATCCCAATTCTGTTCCTTGCTTCAGACAAAAAATAATCTTTTTAATAACTTTGTTGGGAGATTGTTCGGGAGATAGAATTTCAATGACCCAATCAGGATAAATTTCAAAGCGATTTTCAATTCTCCCTTGTTCTGTTTTCGGGATGCGCTTCCAAGTAAAAATGGCAAGATCAGGCACTAGAGAACGTTNCAATTTCTGCTTCTGCCACATAAGCAAGTTGATAGCCAAGTCCCAGTACCCGTTTAGCCCAATCCAAATCTTCTAAACCTGTTAAGGTTTCATTATAGGGCAGTTGTTGCCACAGGGAACGGCGAATCGCAGCGTTAGCATTATTGCAGAAGGGATGGTCTTGATACCAGTGAGACTCATCAGGAAACCACTTAGCAAAGACTTGATGTTCAGAATATTTACTCTGTTGATTTCCCCGTTGTTTCCCATAAGTTAGGGCAATTTTGGGGTCACGGAAGGGAACTAACAGTTGTTCGAGCCAGTCCCGATAAACGGGGTAAACATGGGCACTAGCAATCACAATGATATCCCCTGTGGCAGCTTGACACCCCAGATTCAGTGCTCGACCAAAGGAAAATTCCTGGGGCTTGATTGACACAAGTTTGATAGGATAACGGGAGGCAATAGCAAGGGTGGCATCCGTGGAGCCAGAGTCTACTAAGATAATTTCAACATCCTGCACACTTTGCTCAATGATGCCACTGAGCAGGCGTCCTATATGTTGTTCTTCGTTGTAGCATCGAATCACAATAGAGCATTTGGCCATATTGATAGACTTTATTTTGGTGTTATGTTATTATTATTTAGCTTTTGAGACAATAAAAGCTAAATCAATGTTCCCATTAATATAACAAATCTTTTTATTTTTATTAATTAGCTTATGTCTAATGAAAACCCAACTCAAAATGTTTTTTTAAAGAAAGCTAGACAACTTCAACGGGAAGGGAAGTTACACGAGTCTATCATAATTTATCTTAAAGCCATTGAAAATAATCCTACTTTTTCCTGGTATTATTATGAATTGGGTGAGGCTTTAGGAGCAGTTGGTAATTTGGAAGAATCGATTCAGCATTACCGAAAAGCTATTGAATTAAACCCAAAATCAGCCTGTTTTAATTATAGATTAGCAAAGGTTTTAAGTCAAGATGAAAATTTATTAGATGAAGCTATCGTTTGTTTTTTAAATGCGATAAATAATGGTTCGGGCGACCCTGAATTTAACTATCAACTTGGAAGAACTTTAGAGAAGAAAGGAAATTGGAATCAAGCAATTGTTGAGTATAAAAAAGCGATTGAGTTAGATTCAAAAAAACATTATTATTATATCAGTCTTGCCCATGCTTTTGCAAAACTTCAAGATTGGGATAATGCGATGTCTGCTTACCGTGCTGCAAATAATATTAATCCTTATGCCTTAGACTCCGAATCTAATCATGTATTAATAGAGAAGCCTGGTGTAGCCTTTCAAGTTAATAACCATACAATCTGTCAATCGGACTTGGATTCTGATAAATATGCTACAGTGGTTTTTAAAGGAAAACAAATTTATATAAGTGATCGACATTTTCGTCCTATATCAGAAATTGATATTGCAAAGAAATTATTTAAAAATTCTATTAGGCGTGTTCATGTAGAAGTCTTTTCATTTTGCAATCGAAAATGTATTTTTTGTCCCAACCAATATGGAACTCGTTTGAAAGAGAACCAATATTTAGATGAAAAAATATATCTGAATATTCTGAAAGAATTAGCTTTAATACATTATGACGGTATATTTGGTTTTCATCAGTATAATGAACCTTTAGCAGATAAAATAATTCTTCAAAGAATTACTCAAGCAAAATACTATCTACCCAAAGCAAACATCATCATCAATACAAACGGCGATTATTTAGATTTTAATTATTTAGAAGAACTTCAAAAATCAGGATTGATGAGTTTAAATATTTCAATCTACGGTCCTAAAAATGGTGTCTTTGATGAGCAGTACATTGTAGAAAAAATGAGTAGAATGGCGGAAAAACTTGAATTAAAACGAAAACAGCCCTCTTACACGAAAGGTTTTGGTTATTCAATTAAGGAAAACTATAAAGATACTTTAATTAATATTTGGGGAAGAAATATAGCATCTATTGGTTTTAACAGAGGAGAGCTTGTAGACGTAGGGCCTACCGTCATCAATCGTTCTTGTCCTTGTTTTTATCCATTTGAGGATTTGAGTGTAGACTACCGTGGTAATGTTTTACCATGCTGCAATGTTTACGCTGATTTGCCTGAGCATGATCAATATATTATTGGAAATTTAAACGATGGAAGAAGTATTTTTGAACATTATGTAGATCAGCAACTTGTAAATTGGCGCAAAAATTTAATTCGATTTTTCCCTAAAGGTAGTCCTTGTCAAACTTGTTCTCGGCTGGAGTTCCCTGAATTAGTAACATTGAAAAATGTAAATAGTTTGGAGAACTTAGCCCAAAGCTTGATGGAAGAAAAACCTTAACCAATGATGAAATCTTAATGAGTGATTTTTGAATTCCAGATAGTTTAGTTTTAGGAATAAATAAGGTGAGTATAAATCTAAACAATCTAATTAATGCAGTTAATGAATCTGAAGCTAATGGCTTTCAGAAAAAACCTAATAAAGATATTTTGACTGGTTTTTCTGGAGAAAAAGTGATTGGTATTCTGCAACGATTTTCTACGTTATTTGCTGAAGAAGAAAAGGCGTGTTATTTAGAAGTAGGAGTTTTTCAGGGACTCACACTTTTATCGGTAGCAAGTGCTTGTCCGAATATTTGTTGCTATGGAATAGATAACTTTGCTCAATTTGATCAAGACAAAAAGAACTATTCAATTATTTTGAAGCGAAAAAAAGAACTGGGAGTTAAAAATGCTCATCTAATTAATCAAGATTATGAAGATGCTTTATTAAATTTAGATAAATATATTGGAGATAAAAAGGTAGGTGTTTATTTTGTGGATGGGCCTCATGACTATCGCAGTCAGTTAATGTGCTTAGAGTTGATCCTCCCCTATCTTCACGAAAAAGCTTTAATTATTATTGATGATTGCAATTATTTGCATATTCGACAAGCAAATTATGATTTTTTAGTGACTCATCCTGAATATAAACTTTTGTTTGAAACCTATACTCGCTGTCATCCTAATCACATGACCCCAGAAGAAAATCAAGAGGTGCGAAAAGGTTGGTGGAATGGGATTAATGTTTTAGTTAGAGATATAAATAATGAGTTAGATCCTTTATTACCCATGACAGAAAGAGATCGGACAGTTTTTGTAAATGAACATTCAGTTCATGCTCATTTCTTAGCAGATTTAGTACCAGCAACTCTGAACACAATTTATGATCTGTATAACTCACATAAACAAGGTAAATCTGTTGATTTTAATGCCTTAAATCCACTATTTGTAAAGATGGATAACAAAGCAAAAGAGTTTAACAAAGAAGGTTATATTCCTCGAAAACAAATGAATACCTATAGTGAAGTATTACCAACTCGTTATAATAGTAACCTACGAGCAAATGCAAATCATCAACTGGCTTGTGAAAGTTTAAAACTAGCTAATCAACAAAAAAGAATAGGAAAAATGGTGGAAGCGATCGCTGGATATCGAAAAGCGATTATTTCCTATCCTGATTCGGCAATATGTTACTATAACTTAGGTGATGTTTTAAACCAAATGGGCTATTTTGAAGAAGCCATTGAATCTTACAAAAAAGCAATCCAACTAAAACCCTCATCAGCTTCTTACTGCTATAAATTAGCAGAGGTATTGCTGAAAATGAAAAACCTAGAATCTGCCTTTTCTTATTTTAAAAAAGCGATTGAACTTAATCCTAAATTTTATGGATCATATTTGCAGCTAGGGAAGATTTTTAAGCAACAAGAAAATGAAAGAGAATCTTATTTATATTATAAAAAAGCGATTGAACTTAATCCTCATTGTGCAGAGGCCTACACTGGCTTAGGAGATATTCTTTATTCCCAAGGAAATTGGCAGCAATCTTTATCCCATTACCAAACTGCTATTCAAATCTATCCTAACTCGTTTACAGCCCAATTACAATTGGGTAAAACCCTTGCACAACTTGGCAGACTAGAAGAAGCGATCGCTGCTTATCATCATACCTTGGAATTATGTCCTGATGCAGTAGAAGTTTACCTACCCTTCTTAGAAGTATTGATTCAAAAAAGTAAACTGGATACCAACGAATATACTAACTTACAACACCTTGAAAAAGCTGAAATCTATTCTGCTCAGGGAACAGAATCTCTAAATCAGAAAAACTACACGCAAGCTTTAACCCATTTTTATCAAGCTTTAACTCTTAATCCAAGTTTGGTTTCAGCTTATTTGGGTTTAGGTCAAACACTCAAATGGCAAAAATTAACAACTACAGCGATGGTCAGTTTTCAGCAAGCAATTGAGTTAAATCCTAATCGTAGTGATTCCTATCATTGGTTGGGAGAATGTTGCGTTGAATTGGATGAAATAGAGGAAGGGATTCATGCGTATCAACAGGCGATTAATATTAACCCAAAAGCAGCCCATGTCTATAGGGGTTTAGCTTCTGCTTACCAAAAACAAGGGAGTTGGGACGAGGCCATGAACTTCTACCAAAAATCACTAGAACTTAATCCCAAATATGTGTTAGCCTATAATCAATTCGCAGATGCTTTAGTGGAACGGGAAGAATGGGAATCCGCCGCTCAAGCCTATCGGCAATCTCTGAAACTGAATTCACAACAACCTGCCATTCAAGGTAAATTAGATCAAGTTCTATCTAAGTTGAGGGATTTTTCTTGAGTTGTTGGTGCGATCGCGATCACTTCCTCTACTTGCGATTTAACCGCTTTTATTTGAATCTTTGTTTCTGGTAAGTCCTAATATTCACTTTGTTCAAGTGGGGGAGCGATCGCTATATTTAAACAATTATTCCCAATCTTGGCGAGTATCGCAAATAAAACTATCTGCGAGAACTTCCTCAAACTTGTATGGACATTGGGTTGGAAAAGTTCTCAAGGGCAAATTTGTGTCTCGGAGTGCTAGATCAACTCCTGCCTCAAAGCCATCTTCTAAAGCATCAACAATGGGAGACTTTAAGCTAGGATTACGATGAAAATGGCGATTAACTGCGCGCATCAAGCAAGGATTCTGTTTTGCTTGTTAGAGGGACAATCAAAATATCTTGAGATGGATGTGGGGCATTGACCACAACTGCTGGTCTGACCTTTGAATTAGACAAATCTGAAAACGGATAGCGAACCAGAATGACATCATTTTTTGAGCAACTCGGCATAAACATCATCCTCAGCGTTATCCCAAACTGCATTTAACGAAATCTTACTTGCTTGAAGCCAAAATTCAGATTCATCATCAGGAATCAGAGTTATTAGCACTTGCGTTCCTTCCACTAACTCTGATGGCTCTAGCAATTCGATTTTCCCTTGTTTAACTGTACCCCAAAACGTTTTTAACATACTTACCTCTTATAAATCATACCCCACGATAACATCTACGCGAACGCAAAATATCTTGACCTCTAAATAACAGGATAAAAGCAGTTATTAGCGGGTTCTGTTGGTTCTATTCGACTCCCTGATACAATAAAACCCGTTCATCTTTCAACTCCAACCACCCCTCCATGAAACTCGACTTCTCCAACCTCTGCCAACAACACAGCATAGCCCCACGCGGGATTATTTTTATTGGTGCTTCCGATGGTAAAACCCTTAAACGGCTTAACCTTCCCGACACGGTTAAAACCCTGATCATTGATGCCAACCCCAGCACTGTTGAACGCCTACAAACCAACTTTGCTGAGAGTCCTAATGTTCAAGTCGTCCAAGCTGCTATTGCCAACCATAATGACACCGTTACCCTCCATCTAACTTCCCTTGAGTCTAGCAGTTCCATTCTGTCCTGGAAACGGTACAGCGAAATTTACCCAAATATCAAAGAAACTCAACAACTCACCCTCCCCTCCCGTACTTTGGATAGTCTTCTCGAAGAACTCCATCTGTCTCCCATTGACTTTAATATCCTGATTCTTGATATCCAAGGCGCTGAACTTTTGGCCTTAGAAGGTGCTAACCAACTTCTCAATACCCTGGATGCTGTTTATACCACTGTTCATTATCAGGAACTATTTGAAGGAGGTGCATTAGTAGAACAAGTTGATCAGTTCCTTGCTGATTACCAATTTCAACGGGTAGCAGAAGTCAGTCCCTACCATCCCGCTTGGGGAGAAGCCTTCTATGTCCGTCAAACCCTTGAAACTGAGGACGTAGTTAATCCGGTTAAACCTTTATCCCAAACCTCCCAACTTCTTCAGGAAACCCAAGAACAGCTAGAAACTTTACAGTCCCAGTACCAAGAGGTTTTGGTCACGTTGGAGCAGACTCAAGTTCAACTACAACAGAGTACAGAAAATTTAACTGAGTTACAATCCCAACGGGATCAAATGTTAGTCGAGTTAGAACAGTCTCAAACCGACCTGAAACAATCTCAAACTGACCTCAAACAATCTCAAACTGACCTCAAACAATCTCAAACTGACCTCAAACAATCTCAAACTGACCTCAAACAAACCCAAACTGAACTCCAACAATCTCAAACTGACCTCAAACAATCTCAGTCTCAAATCGAACAATTACAAACTGAACTCCAACAATCTCAAACTGACCTCAAACAATCTCAGTCTCAAATCGAACAATTACAAACTCAACACCAACAATCTCAGTCTCAACACCAACAATTACAAACTCAACTCGAACAAACCCAAACGGAACTGCAACAATCTCAATCTCAACACCAACAATTACAAACTCAACTCGAACAATCTCAAACTGACCTCAAACAATCTCAATCTCAACTCGAACAAACCCGAACGGAACTGCAACAATCTCAATCTCAACTCGAACAAACCCGAAAAGAATCTGATCAGTCCCGTTCTGAACTGCATGAAGTTCGAGAAGAATTAGAGTTAACTCAATTTCAACTCGATGAAGTTCAGGTTGAGTTAGAACAATATGTTGCTCAGTACCATCAACAGAAAGAAGAACTCACTAAACTGCAAACCGAACTCGAACAAACTAAAATGCTCTTAACTCAAGCTCAACAAAAACCAGAACCAACTGTTACTAAAAAATCAAAATCTGATAATGCAGTAATGGTTAAACTATTGGCAAGAGTTCTCGCAGAAACCCTTGAAGATTAATGAGGATATATTGTGACAGCTACCCCTTTATCAATTTCTCCCCATATTCAACCCACGTTAACAATCACGATTTTTGCAGTCCCTAAACCGTTTCGAGGTCAGATAGGGATAATTCAACGGAATGCTATTCAAAGTTGGACAAAGTTACAACCGCAACCGGAGATTATCTTATTGGGAACTGATCAGGGAACTCAAGAAACGGCGATAGAGTTCGGTTTACGTTATATTCCTGACATCAACGTTAATGCTCAAGGAACGCCTCTATTAAATAGTATTTTTTTCCAAGCTTCCCAACAAGCCACTCACCGAATTTTGACTTATGTTAATTCGGATATTATTTTAACGAGGGATTTCATACCAACGGTTCAACAAGTTGTCAGCCAATACCCGCAATTTTTAATATTAGGAAGACGTTGGAATTTGGATATTACTGATTCCATCGATTATAATAATCCTAATTGGGAACAAAATTTACGCGATCGCCTTCATCAAGCTGGAACTTTCAGTGGTGTAGGCGCATTAGATTATTTCGTTTTCCCTAAACCTTTATTTTCCCAACTTCCAGAATTTGCCATTGGACGAGCAGGTTGGGATAACTGGATGGTGGGGGAAGGACTCAAACAGAATATTCCGGTGATTAATGCCAGCCAGATAATTACTGCAATTCATCAAAATCATGACTATCATCATCTACCTGGACATCGTTTAGAAGCGTTTCAAGGAACCGAAGCACAACACAATCAAATTTTTCTTCAAAATCATTTTGCGGGAAATAGTGCTGATGCAACAATTTATCTCACCCCTCTATCTGCTAATCCCACCCCGAAGGTGAGTGTCATTATTCCCACCACCTGTGTAGAGACGCGCCATGGCACGTCTCTACCTACCACCATTGATAGTGTTTACCAACAAACTTTTACAGACTTTGAAATTATTGTTGTTGATGATAATAATTCTATAGGGGAAATGCGCTCGCTATTAACCAGAGAATATCCCTTAATTCGCTATATCCATCAACCGTCTTCAGGAATTGTAGCCGCTTATAATCAGGGTTTAGAAGTTGCGGAAGGGGAATTTATCACATTTTTGCATCCTCCAGAAGTGTTTTTACCCAACAAACTCGCTCAACAAGTGGCTTGCTTTGAACAGAAAGCAGGGTCTTTAGAAATGGTTTTCAGTTCTTGGAAAACCCCGTCTAGTTTTTGGAATCACAACATCAACCTCCTTGCCTTTGGGTCAGTATTACAAGGACGAGAAGGCTTGCACGGCGTTCATGGCTGGATGTTACCGACGCTGTGGCAATTTATCCGCACTAGCACGATTTTATTTCGGCGCAGTTGGGTACAGCGTTATGGTGGCTTTAATCCCCAACTGTCTGAACAAGCTGCTATCCTTGATCTATTATTAAATTTATCTTCAAGAGGAGCAGCGGCGGTTTGTTTGGAACAACCGACAATTTGCAGTTTGGAGCCTAAACCGTTAACGGTTGAAAAGATTAATTTAATAGCAGCCGAGTCTGAGCAACTCCTCCAGAACTATTTTTCCCGTCCAACCGTTAAACCTTGGATGCGTCCTCTGGACTGTCTCGCTTATACTCAAACCTTCCAATGGTTAGCCAGTTTAATTTCTGATGAACCCCAAAAGGCAAAATTCATTCATTGTTATCACCGCTATTTTCACCAGACCCAACCTTTCAGGGTTAACGCATAAAAATATGTTTTTGTCAAGTCTCGAATTTTGTCTTAATCTTCCGTTACAAAAACTCGTGCATCGGGAATTGAGAATCGAACCGGAATATTGTAAATTTTGCTTAATCTTGAACGAAGTTATAGCCTTCTAGCCGTCATTTTTACAAATAGACAGACTAACCCCTTGGGTAGTGTTTTTTCAAGCTTACCACAACCCCCATGATTTCGTCAACTATTTGAAAATTATTTTCAATAAAAAATCCGGTTGGAGTCTCTTTGTTTTAAATTTCAAAACAATCATAAATTAATAATAATATATTCTTATGAATAATTCGTGGGAATAGGAAGAAGGAAAGAATTGTCTCAGAGTCCCCCTTCAATGATGACTGATAACTGATGACTGATAACTGATTAATGCTTCTCCCAAATTCCGATAAAACCATAAATGAATCGGTTCTCCTTGTTGTTCTATCCCTTTTTGATAACAATCAATCGCTTCTTTTAAATAGCCTTGACGATGTAATTGTTGTCCCAATTCCTGATAAATCTCAGGATTATTGGGACTATTTTGTAACATCTCTCGATATCGGGAGAGGGGATCTAAATTAACGTTGTTTTTTTTTTGAAATTACACGACTAATCCCTTCATAAGCGAGATCAAAATCCGGTCTGAGGTTAATGGCTTTTTGGAAATAAACAAGGGCATCTTGATAATTTCCTTTTTGTTCTAAGGCTTCTGCCCAGTGTAAATGAATATCAGGTGATTGGTCATAAATCTCACAAGCGCGACGATAACAACTAATCGCTTCATCCCACTTTTGCAACATAGCAAAGGTATGACCTAAAAGATGATAAGCAACGGGAGATGCAGGGTTAAGAACACAAGCGCGACGTAAAGCAACTAACGCATTTTCAATGTTGCCTTGTTGTCGGAGAGATTGTCCTAAATTTTGATAAGATTCAAAGGAATCAGGAATAAACTCTTGATTCCGACGATATTGAGCGATCGCTTCTTCAAATTGGCGTTGTTTGCCTAAAAGTTGTTGTAACCCAAACTCAATGCTGCTCTGATTTTCTGGATTCAGTTCTAAGGCTTGACGATAGGCGGAAATCGCTTCTTCCCATTGATAAAATTGGGCTAAAGCTTGTGCTAATTGCTCATATAATTCTGCTGAGGCGGTTTCAAAATCACAAGCTTGACGATAAACGGTAATTGCTTCTTCTAAATGATGAACTTGAACCAGTGCTTGAGCTAAACTTTGTTGATTTTGAATAGAATCAGGATTCAGTTCAACACAACGACGATAACTTGTTACGGCTTCTTGCCATTGATTTTGTGCAGCTAACGCTTTTCCTAACTGTTGATAAGCGTCTGCAAAATTAGGATTCAATTCACAAGCGCGATGCAAAACAACTGTTGCTTCTTTCCATTCTTGCTGTTGAACTAATGCCGAGCCTAAATCATAATGAGCGTCCGCCGAATTAGAATTAACCTGACAACGGCGACGACAAAGATTAATGAGTTCTTGCCATTGTTCTTGACTTTTTAAAATATCTTGCAAGCGCTGATAAGCTTCGGTTAAATTCGGATTCAGTTGACAAGCACGACGATAGTTGCTCACAGCTTCATCAGCTTGATGTAGTTGTTCTTGAATCAGACCTAAACCCAAATAACACTCCGGCCAATAAGGATTAATTTGTAACGCTTGATGATAGGCAGAAAGAGCATCTTGCCATTGATGTTTTTGAGCAAAAGCTTGTGCTAAATAATAGTAGGTTTCCCCGTTGTTGGGTTTAAGCTCTAACGCCTTCTGAAATTGAGTAATCGCTTCTGTAAAATTGCCTTGTTGGGTTAAGGCAAAGCCTAAATTCGTGTAAAATTCATGAAAGCTCGGATCTTGATCGACGGCTTTACGGAAACAACTGATTGCTTCGCCATAATTACCCTGCTGAGTCAACACACTGCCTAAGCGGTCATAAAACCAAGGGGAATTCGGGTTGAAATCAATGGCTTTTTGGTAAGCTGCGATCGCCTTTTGGGCATCTCCCTGTTGGTTGAGGGCTTCCCCTAAGTTATAGTAACTCCAAGGGGATGTCGGATTTTCCTGTATCGCTTGTTCATAGGTTTGAATGGCTTGTTCAAACTGACTTGTCCGTAACTGTTGATTGGCGGTTTCAAAATAGCTAACACTCATGCCTGTATTCTCGGTTAATTTTAAGATTCAATAAGAGTTGAGGGCGACTTCAGGGAAGCTAAGAATTACAATAAAATACCTGTTTTGGATTGTACAGGAATTTATGCAATTTCATTCCTCCAAATTACAACAAATTAGATATCAGTTAGAGCGATCGCAATCTTGGCTACAAGAAATTGAAGTCAAAATGAACGCTTGGCAGTCTCCCTCAACTCTGCCTCTACCTGCACGTCAGTCATTTTTATTTTACCGAGATTATGGAGGGTTCACAGGGGGACATTTAAAAGTTTGGGATTATTTTAATCATGTCCAATTTTCCCAACGCTATTCTCCCTTGATTTATTTTACGCCTCAAAGCAGTTGGGATGCTAGTAATCCTTGGTTAAATTTAGAGCGAAAATTGATATTATCGCAACCGTTAGAATATTCTGATATAATTTTTATGGAAGGGTTAGATTGGCAGTTCCTCGATGAACGCTATAAAAACAATTCTCCCATTCCGATTATTAATTTAATTCAGCACGTTCGACACGCTTATCCTGATAATCCCCGTTATCCCTTTCTCAAGTATAAAGCGATTCGGATTTGTGTCAGCACTGAGATCAAAACGTATTTAGAAGCCACTGATCAAGTGAATGGAGAAATATTTGTTATTCCTTGTGGCTTGGATCTGAACTTAATTCCTCAAGGAATAGATTGGCATCAAAAAGAGGATAAAGTTTTAATTGCCGCTTTAAAAGAACCGGAATTGGGACAAACCTTAAAGATAGAATTAGAAAAAATAGGGAAGAACGTGGAACTCCTGACTGCACAACTTCCGAGATCTGAATATCTACAAAAGCTAAACCGTGCCAAAGTGACTCTCTTTCTTCCGAACCAAACAGAAGGTGAAGGTTTTTACCTACCCGCCTTAGAAGGGATGGCAGTGGGGACACTGGTGATTTGTCCAGATTGTCTTGGAAATCGTTCCTTTTGTCATTCAGGTAGAAATTGTTTACGTCCTGAGTATACGATCAAAAGTTTATTGAAGGCGCTCCAACAAGCCTTACAATATTCTCAAACTCAAATTGGGGAAATGTTAACCCATGCGAAACAAACTGTTCATGAACATAATCTCCTTAAAGAGCGTCAAGCTTTTTTAGAGATTCTCGATAATATTCATGAAATTTGGTAAACGTTAATCCTCAACTCTCACCCTTTAATTTATTGGAAATCTATGCAAAAGCAAAACCCAGAACAAACTGCTTTCATTATCACCGGAATGCACCGTTCAGGAACTTCCTTAACTGCATCAATTCTTCAGAGTGCAGGGGTTCATATAGGCCGAAATTTATTAGGTGCAGATCACGTTAATATAAAGGGTCATTTTGAGAATATTGACTTTTATCACCTTCACATGAATATTCTTGACTCACAAGGAGCCAGTAGTGCAGGTTGGACATTACAGGACAATTTGGAGATTAAGGAAGAATTTGTTGACCGAGCTAAAGAACTCATCGAACAAAATGCTTTAAGTGCTGTCTGGGGATGGAAAGAACCTAGAACTACTCTATTTTTAGAATTTTGGGCAAAACTGTTACCCGAAGCCAAATTTTTATTAATTTATCGTTCTCCTTGGGAAGTTGCAGATTCCCTGTATCGGCGACAGGATGAAATCTTTCAAACTCAGCCTGAATTAGCCATCAAATATTGGCAGCATTATAATCAAAAAATCCTGAATTTTTATAATCAAGAGCAACATCGTTGTCTGCTAACTAATCTAAACACAATTATTCAAAACCAAACTGCCTATATTGATACTATTAATCAAAAGTTTAACGTTGAGTTAAGTTATCCAGCACCCACTGCTTACGATCCTTCTTTATTGAAAACTGAGATTTCTTCAAACAGTCAGAAACCGACTTTAATTGACTATTATTTTCCTGAAGCCATTGAACTGTATCAGGAACTTGAAGGGAGAGCATGGCATCCTGAACAAACACCAGACTTTTCGTGGCAAGACTTATTAAAGCCATCTCTGTATCGGTCTTGGGCATTTCAAGATTGGGCAAATGGGCGTCGATTAGAACAGGAAAATAAATCCTTAAAAGCTCAATTGCAAGACCAACAAGCTGAAGTCCAAGAAGCTCAATTAATTAAAACTGAGTTAGAGCAAACAAAATCTCAATTGAAAACAGCAGAAGCTTTATTAGATCAGTCTCAATCTCAATTACAGGAAACAGAAACCGTTTTAGAAAAATCTCAAACTCAGTTACAACGAACCGAGTCTGTTTTACAAGAATCTCATACTCAACTCAACCAAACTCGTATCGAATTAGAAGCCACTAAAGCTCAACTAAGCCAAGCTCAATTTGATGTAATGCGGTATCAATCCCAATTACATCAAACTCAGGAAGAATTAGAATATTATGAACTAAACTGGCCTCAAGTTCAGGACGATTTAACACGGTATAAAACTCAACTTGGGGAATCGGAAGCTAAAATTTATGAAGCTGAAGCTTTATTGAGTCAATTAATGATGCAGTTACAACAAACTAAAAAGCGAGAAGAACGCTTTCAAATTCAACTGCATCAAACCGTAAAAGAACTAGAACAAAAAACAACTCAACTGCACCAAGAACAAGCAGCTTTGCAACAAGCAACGGATCAAGTTAAACAACTGAAACGGGATTTAAAACGCTCAAATTCTCAACTGTATCAAGTGGAAGGAGAGTTGGATTTATACCATTCTCAATTAGAACAATCGGTATCTCAATTAGAAATAGTGCAAATGGAATTGACTCAAACTCAGTCACAATTCCAAGACGCACAACAACAGTTAGAACAACAGAAGGCTTATATTCAGGAACTTGAAACATCTGTTGAGCAGCTTGAACAAGTACAAGCCCAACTCACCCAAACTCAATCACAATACCAGCAAACCAAACGAGACTTAAAACAAAAACAAGCTCAAATTCATCAACTACAAACGGAATTGAAGCGATCGCAAGCTCAACTGCACGAACTCCAAGTTGAATTAGCTCAATCCCAAGCTCAATTAGAACAAATGCAGGAACGGCAACGCTTAGAGCAAACAATGGCTGAAGATCCCAAACCGGAAAGCGAAATCAACTACAACCTATTAATTTGGGATGCTTGGAATGCTTACCGAAATGGTAAATTACCTTTAATGAAACAGCACCTTCAGCAAGCGTTGAAATTAACTAAAACTTCACCAAGTGAAACAATTTTGACTTGGCTAGAAACCTTTTCTAAATTATCCTTAGCCCAAGGCTTTGAACTAGATTCCCATGGTTTAACCCATTCTGAGGAATGGCAACAGTTAATGCGCCAAATGATGGTCAAAAAAACAATGCCATTACCTTTCATTAAAAGTTATCCATCCACTCCAGAACAGCCTGAATCTGAACCAATCGCTCTGAGTGGGGCAGAAAATCATAACTTAAATTAAGCTAAAATTACTCGCGTAGAGACGTTTCATGAAACGTCTCTACCCAGGCGGAACGTTAAGGCTGAAGTCCAGGTTTTAGGGCTTCTGGGCACGATGGTAACAAAGTTCAGCTTCTTCCGTTTCCCCCAGTTGAGTTAAAACATCCCCCAATAGCTGGTAGGTAGATACCCAGTTCGGGTTTAATTCAAGGACTCGACGGTAACATTGGGCTGCTGCTTCTAAGTCCGCTTTAGCAGCTTGGGGAAGAGGTTGTAAGGGGGAACGATTTTGCAACGCTTCCCCCAAATGTTGGTAAACAACATCAGATTCGCTGATATTTAAGGCGCGACGGTAAGCAGCAACCGCTTCATCCCAACGTTGCAGTTGAGCCAAGGCAAACCCTAAATGATCTTGAGCTTCCAAGGAGTTCGGATCAAGTTCAACGGAATGGTGATAGGCAGTAACCGCCTGTGGCCACCGTTGTAAGGTCGCTAAAGCATCCCCCAAATGTTGGTAAATAATCGCCGCATCAGGAGCCAGTTCCAACGCTTTATGATAGGAGGTAATTGCGTCTTCCCATTGGTGAGTTAGGGATAAGGTATGTCCGAGAAAATGATAATAAATGGCGGATTGAGGATCAATTTCTGCGGCTTTACGGAAATCGGTAATCGCCTCTTGCATTTTGCCTTGATTTCTGCTAATCAAGCCTAACTTATAATGAGTCCAGGCTGATTTGGGGTTCAGTTTAATCACCTGTTGATAAGACTCAAGGGCTTCCTCAATTTGGTTTAGAGCTTCTAACGCTTCTCCCAACTGTTGATAAAGTTCCCATTTGTTGGCACTGACTTCAAGGGCTTTCCGCAAATAAGCAATGCCTTCGCTTCCCCGTCCTTGACGAGCAAAGGCATCCCACAAATATTGATAACAGGAGGTTGCATCGGGTTCCAATTCAATTGCAGTTTGTAGGGAACTGATGGCTTCTGAAAAATGTCCTTGTTGGCAGAGCAATTTTCCAAGGCTTTGCTGAAACTCATAAAAATCAGGATTGAGTTCCACAGCACGGCGATAAGCATCCGTTGCTTCGGGGATTCTCCCCTGTTGCTCTAGGAGTTCTGCCAAGTTATAGTAAGACCAAGCCGAGTTGGAATTAAGTTCGCAGGCTTTTTGGTAACTTGCGATCGCTTCTTCCCACTGACCCAATTGAGTTAGGGTTTCTCCTAAGTTGTGGTGATACCAGGAAAAGTTGGGTTTTTCGGTGATAGCATGACGGTAAGCAACCACGGCTTGATCCAATTGACGGTGCTGCTGGTACTGATTTGCTTGCTTAAAACAAGAGTTTGCGTCTTGTAGAGAAGTGAGTTGGAAATTTGTGTTCATGCCTTGTCAATTTTGCCACTCAATATTATTATATTATAAGCAATAAATTGCCTCTTTAAATAACTGTTTTATGACTTCTCAATTATGTAATATTAATTTGAGAAACTCAAAACAGACCAGCATCTGATCCGATCTGGAAAAAGTCAAGTCTAGCCGAGTAAGAACAAAAAAATAATGATGAAAGCTTTTGTTTTAACAACGATTAACAGCCCCACAGATGCACTCTTCAAATATCGAGATATTCTTGTAGATTTAGGGTGGAATATTATCATTGTTGGAGATAAAAAAACGCCGTCTACCTTTGATGTGCCTGGAGCAGAGTATTTAAGTATTGATCAGCAATATGACGAATTTGGAGAAATTGCATCTCTGATTCCTGCCAATCATTACGCTCGAAAAACATTAGGATACCTCTATGCTTTAAAAAAAGGCGCGGAGATCATTGCGGAATCCGATGACGATAATATTCCATATGCTGATCGATATCCCAATTTTGTACCAAGTCAAGTCAAAACACCAATCATTGAAGCACGGGGAGTTTATAACGTTTATTCATACTTTACCTCTCAAAAAATATGGCCTCGGGGCTTACCCCTGGATGCAATTAAAAATAAAATCGATCAAACTCTAACAGACGAAAAAGAAGTAACTTGTTATGTTCAGCAAGGGTTAGCTGATTTAGATCCTGATGTGGATGCCATCTATCGATTAACAGCATCCGAAGCAGAAATTATCTTTGATTCTGGCAAAAAGTTAGCTTTGGGAGCAGGTTGCTATACTCCCTTTAATACTCAAAATACTTTATTCTACAAACCTGCATTTCCTCTGATGTTACTCCCCATTGGAGTCCATAGTCGTGTAACCGATATCTGGCGGGGTTATATTGCTCAACGTTTGTTATGGTGCATGGATTCTGCTGTACTGTTCCTATCTCCTTCGGTTTACCAACTGAGAAATGAACATAATCTTTTAAAAGATTTTGAAGCAGAAGTTCCCCTTTATACAGACGTTAAAAAATTTATTGATCTTTTAGAAAGCTTTTCATCTGAGTCTCGCCAAGCGAGTGAGTTAATGGTAGAGCTTTATAGCCATCTTTACCAGCATCAATTTTTGTCTGAAATTGACCTTAAACTTTGCCAATTGTGGAGTCAAGAAATTAGCAAGTATATGGGGTAAGGAATAGCTAATATTCCCAATAACATCAAGCCTAATTAATTATAGAGCAACATACAATCAAGTTGAGTTATGAGTGAAAGTCTGGAAATGAATGAACTAAAGACCTGGGAAGATTACTATAAATTAAGTCAGTCTTCCTTTGAACAGGGAAAATTAGCAGAATCAATTGGGAGTTACCGTCGAGCATTAATGCTTAACCCGAATTTAACTCAACCGAGTTTTCTAGGACAGTTACCTGAATTAAGCACGATTCATATTCCTGCTAAACAGTTAAATATCCTTCCCGATCCCAAAACAATAGAAACCTCAGAAGGTTTTGTTATTAGTTTAGCAGGAAATCAAAATTTTGTATTTTACGGCCCTTACATTGATATTCCTGATGGATTTTATCGGATTCAAGTTCAGTTTGATTTCCCAGAATTTAATTCTGAGCAAACTGATGTTTCTAATCAGCAAAAAGGCTTCAAATTTGATATCGCTGCCCCCTTTCCCTCGATTATTTATGAAACAGAAGTTGATCCTGGACAAGAACAGCTAAACTTTTATTTAGATATTGTTAGCGGTCAACGTGCAGAGTTTCGCTTTTTCTCCTTCGGTACAGCTTTTTCTGTTAAGTCAATCACTCTGGCTTTAGTTTATTCTCCTGAAAATAGCTTAGATACGGCTTTAGAATACTATTTTGATTTAGCAAATTTTTTAAGTTTACAAAATAAAACTGATAAAGCTTATATAGCCTATAACAACTGTGTAGAATTCGATTCATCAGCGCTAAATATACCAAGTTTTTTAGCCAATTATCAAGGTTTTTTAGCAGACGTTGAATGGACTAATGCCTACTCAACTTTAGGACAAATTTTTCAGCACAAAGGGAAACTAGAAGAAGCAATTATCTGCTACCGTCAACTGATTAAACGAGTACCTGCTCAAGCTAGTGCTTATGAAAGTTTGGCTCTGCTTCTAGCGGAGCAAGGTAAAATTCAAGAAGCTGTAACTATGTTTCAAAAAGCTAACCCAACATTCCAAAAGACTGAATTTTATGATAAAATTTGGAGAAACCTTAATAATTATGGCAATTTAAAGGATGATGTTGAGGACAGTATAGAAATTAGCCAAGAAAAAGCTTATCAATATTTTTGTCAAAAAAATAACTCGTATACCATCATTAATCTTAACGCCTTGGATGAGGAAAGCGAAACTTTCCTTAACCGTTCTCATATTTCTTTAGCTAATCTAAAACTGATTAAACAAGAAAATCTTGCTTTAGAAGAAATTTATGTTAATAGTATTAATAGTGGGGACGAAACCAAACAATTAAGTAAATTAATCAAAAAAAAGTCAGACTTTACCTGGGAACTTCTCAATCCCCACTATTTTCAACAAAGTATTGTAGAAACTGGATATATTTACACCATTTGTCCTTTGACAGGTACAGTTCTCAAAAGTAATCAATCCTTCTATATCCAGCAGCATACAGTTACTCCTTTATGTTTCTACCGATTCCAAGGAACAGAAGTTTTTTACCTGGTGGTCGGGGGTTGGAGTGGCGGAAAAGTTGCTGTTTATTTTCCCCAAAGAGAGCTTTTAGTGTTGCTTTCACCGGAATGGGGAATGTGGTTAAAGCATGAGGAATATCTCAACAGTTTCAAAGCCCACCTAGTGGGTAACTGGCAAGATGTAAAATCTTATCTTTCTCCAGAAAACAAAACCAAAAAACTAACTTCTATCTCCGGGGTCATTGCTAATTTAGGTCATTATTTTTGGAATGACCTAACCGCGATTGACTACCTTGATCAAACCCAGCTACTAGATCGAATTGATCAATTTATACTAGGTTCAGAGAGTCGATTAGAATTACATCACCTCTTTCCTGAAATTCCTGAAAATAAAATTTCTAAAGTCCAGAATAACACAGATATTTTTCAATTCGTTTTGAAGAATAATCTTTTTGCTGTTCGATTGACAGAGTTTTGTATCCAAGAGAGTTTAGTTCAACGGATATACAAGGCAGCGATTCAAAATTGTAGCGAAGGTTTTTTACAACAAATTGAAGAAGCAAAAACCCATTTTCCTTTATTATGGATCAATCTTCGCGGACATAATAAATCGTGGATTAATCAAGTTGATGGCTATGCCAATATTATCAATGAACTGTCTAAAGAATACCCCAATTTAGCCATTTTATTTGATGGGTTTTCTACCGAAAAAGAGACGATGGAAAAAATTATTCAACAAATTCCATCCACAGTCACAATATACAATGGTTTAAACTGCTCCATACCTGAAACTTTAGTATGGGCATTTGCCATAGATGCTTACATTGCTGTACTCGGATCGGGGTTAACCCTGGTGACCTGGATTGCCAATAAACCGGGTGTTGCTCACTCTGATCGTGCCCACTATTCTCAAATTCAGATGTGGGCAGAAGCTCGTGACAATGCGATCACACCCAGTTATGTACCCCTTGAGTCTATTGTAGATATACAAGATGGAAGGGAAGGTTGGCTTAACTATGAGTGTGATTGGAAAGTCATCTATAATCAAGTTGTTAATGTAATTCGTAGTGTAAAAAAATCTTCAAAGCAGGATCAACAAGAAATGAACACTGAAATTGGACAAGAAATGTCAGAAGTAGTATTAGAAAAAAAACCTGATTTGACTCAATCTGAATTACCAGATAGTCCAGAGGAGCTAAAAGCACTTCGATATGAATTAGAGCGGACAAGAGAACAATTAGAGCGTTCACAATCACAGTTAGATGAAGTTTTAGCAGAACTGGAACAAGCACACTGGGAACTCCATAAAAATGAGGAAAATAACAATCAGGAAAATCAAGTTGAACAAGCGGTTCCCACTCCACTACAACAACCGGAATCAAGTTCATCTGAATATCTCAAACTAGACTTGGGTTGTGGCGGAAATAAGAAACCCGGAACAATTGGTTTAGATTACTGTGCAATTCCAGGAGTTGTTGATCATGTTCTGAACCTACAAACGGACAAATTACCTTTTCCAGACCGGAGTGTTGATTATGTTTACTCCGCTCACTGCTTAGAACATTTAACAGAATCACCGGTTCATTTATTTAAAGAAATTAGTCGAGTTTGTGTAGAAGGTTCCCGATTAGAGTTTTGGACTCCTTATCTTTGGCATAACTCAGCATTTATCTATGGACATACGACTTACTATCAAGAAGATAATTATATGCACCTTTGTGTTTGGTTTCCCGATTTTTGGTCACCCGGTTTAGGGGCAAGATGGTATTTAAAAGAACTTGTATATGTTATAGAACCCCAAATTTTAGTAGAACTCTATAAACAAAAAGTTCAACTGGACTTTGCAATTCGATATTATAAAGGAGTTGTCCATGAACTTGGTGCGATCATCGAAGTTAGTCATGAAAATAAAGGACAGATTATCTATCCTCAACGTAGTTTTACAACCAATCGCTTTGCACAGCGTTTTTTACTTCAACAGCAATCTCAACCTTTTGATGAAATTGAGTTAACCCAAGCGCTCAACTGGTTCAATGGTACATCAAGTTAAGCTAGAGTTTTTAACTGAAACTTGTATCCAATTTTGATATCGAATATTCCCTGACTAAGACTTATGATTTTGAGTTTTCTTGAGAATACAGATAAACTCAAAATCATTTTCTTTAAATTGTTCGATTGTAAATTGAAAGCCCAATGTTTCTTGACAATAGGACAGCAATTCTAAAAAAGAATCGGGTTTCCAAACATGAAAATGAATACTATAATCCATATCTAACAAGAGTTTCATCCGAGCCGATATTTGGTCTTCTGGGACTTTATCAACTAAAGAAACATATTCTTGATAATGCCCTTGCTTAGACCATTCAGGCCCTTCTTTATAGTCTCGAATTAGGTGATCTAAATCTGTAATCGGGCGATCTAAATCAAAGGTATAACGTTTATCAGGAACTCCCATATATAAGATGCCTCCTTCCTTCAAAACTCGAAGAAAATTTTGAATCGCACCAATGGGATTTTGACAATGCTCAATCATGTGATTAGCAATTACAAAATCCCAAGTATTATCGTGAATTTGGGCTAATCTTTCACCATCATCAATAATATCAGGATCAACCAGATTAACCGCCGATAATTCTGGATATTGTTTCCTCAGATTAGCAGCAGACATTCGATCAACATAATGAACTTTTGCACCATTAGGAACTTCTAGGGGAGCATGAAGCGCACCAACTTCCATACCTTCCCCACTAATATATTGAACAGCAAGCTCCTTACGAACTTGATAGACATCTACCATTAACTAACTCCTGAGTTGAAAGCTGCAAAAATCCTAACTTAATCTAGCATAACTCGTAAAGCTTGACATTGATTCTTTAGACTTTGATTCGATAGTCTTGAAACTCACGGCTTAAATGAGGGCTATAGTAGGGATCGTTATCAATAAACTTTTGCCAACGACTTTCCATAATTTTTGATTCTCGACCCAGCCGTTCTTTTTTTTCTGGCGTATCTTCATAACCCCGACTTTTAGATTCATGGTGATACAAAACCACATGAGGTAAGTAGAGATTTCGATAACCTTGAGTGAGTAATTTTAAACATAAATCGACATCATTGTAAGCAACCGTTAGTTCCTCATCAAATCCTCCCACTTGCTCAAAGGCATCTCGCCGACACATTAAGCAAGCTCCTGTAACGGCTGAAGTATTATTTAAGCCAATCACATTACTAAAGTACCCTGGAGTTTGAGGCATATTATAATAGGGATGACCTGCTACACCGCCCAATCCCATGATCACGCCAGCGTGTTGAATTGTGTTATCTGGGAATAATAATAAAGCTCCAACGGCTCCAATAGCAGGTCTTTGAACTTGCTCAACCATAGCATTAAGCCAGTCAGATGTAATGGCTTCTGTATCATTATTTAAAAACAGTAAATAATCTCCTGTTGCTTGGCTCACCCCATAATTATTGATTTTAGAAAAGTTAAACGGAATATCTAATCGATAGCATTTAAACCGTTCGGGTTCCTTCTGATACCATTGCTCAATCAGTTGGGCTGTATAGCTTTCCACACTGCCATTATCAATCAAAATCACTTCATAGTTAGGATAACCCGTTTTAGTAAAAATAGATTCCAAACAGCGATCCAGAACTTTACCTAAATCTCTCGTTGGAATAATAATACTAACCCGCTTGTATTCGCTAATTTCATAACGAACTAAATGATGCCCTAAAAAACCAGGAATTCCTTGAATTTCTCCTTTCTCACCCCGTCGATCTATGGCATCTTGTAACGCTTTTTGCGAGGCTAGATACGCATAAGGTTTCGCTTCTGTTCCTCCTGCTGCCGATCCCGGGTGCATCCGCCAATGATAGAGAATTTTAGGAATATGGTAAATTTTTTCAGTTTTTTCTGTAAATCTTAAAACCAAATCATAATCCTGCGCTCCTTCATAACCAATTCGCCAACCCCCAATTTCTTTAATAATTGAGTGTCTGTAAGTTCCTAAATGACAAGTATACATTCGGGAGAAAAATGATTCGGGAGACCATTCTGGCTTAAAGAAAGGACTGATGAGTTGATCATCAGGACTTAATTTATCTTCATCGGAATAGATCATATCGGCATCAGGATAACGATTTAGAAGTAATACCACTTCATACAACGCATCTGGCGTGAGGGTATCATCATGATCTAATAAAGAAATAAATTCTCCCGTTGCTAATTCCAAGGCAGAGTTAGATGCTTTAGAAATATGACCGTTTTCGGTGCGATAAACGACTTTAATGCGAGAATCTTTTGCAACGTATTCTTCTAGTATTTCTTTAACATGAGGATCTGTTGATGAATCATCCGCAATACAAAATTCCCAGTCAGGATAAACTTGATTTAAAACCGAATCAATGGCTTCCCGTAAAAAATAAGTAGGTGTATTATAGACAGGCATAATGATGCTAATCAATGGCTTATAACGGAAGATTTCTAGAGTTTCAGCCATCTTTTTGAGATCAGCTTCTCTGGGGAAATTATCAGCGACCCACAAGCTATACAAATGATCAGCAACTAAAGCTTTTTTGAGTAAAATATCTTGAATACTTTTCACATCAAATTTAAAAACAGGATCTAGTTCACCTGCTCTTCGGTAAGCTGTAATCGCTTCCTCGATTTTTCCTTGTTTGAGCAGAGCCGTTCCTAAGTTTTGATATGACCAAGCAAAATGGGGATTAATTGCGATCGCTTTTTGATAAGCCGCCGCCGCCTCATCGAGGCGATCCGGTTGTTCAAGCAACATATCCCCAATATTATGATATGACCAGTGAAAATGGGGATTGAGTTCGGTTGCTTTTTGATATGCAGCAACAGCTTCCTCAACCTTGTTTTGTTTGCGTCGAATATCCCCTAAATTATGGTAGGAACCAAAAAAGTGAGGGTTTAATTCAATAGCTTTTTGATAAGTTTTAGCAGCTTCTTCCAGTTGACCATTTTTTTCTAATGGTTCCCCTAAGCGGTGGTAAACATCGGCTGAGTTAGGGTTAATTTCTAAAGCTTTATTGTAAATAGCGATCGCGTCATCAAATTGACTCATCCTTACAAAAGCTTCCCCTAATTTTACTAACATTTCAAAATCTTGGGGGTTAGCTTCTTTGACTTTTTTATAATAAATCAAAGCTTGTTCACGCTGATTTTTACTCCATAACAAATTGGCATATTTCCAACACAATTCTAAATTATTGGGTTGAGTTTTTAGCAGCATTTCATAAGCGTCCAGATCATCAGCATTAAATTCAATAGCTTTTTGATAATATTGATTTGCTTTTTCTAAATCGGCGGGGGTTCCTCGCTGTTTTAATGCTTCTGCTAAATGAGGATAAATATTGGTTAAATCAGGATTTAATTCTAAGGCTTTGGAATAGGAAGAAATCGCAGCATCCCAACGTTCTAATTTAGCTAAAACCTCTGCAAAACTTTGATGACAATCGGCTGACTCAGGATTGATGGCGATGGCTTGAGAATAAGCAGCGATCGCATCTTCCCATTGATAGAGTTGAGCGTAAACGTTCCCTAAATTGTGATGAAAGATAGGTACATTGGGTTTAAGCTGAATCGCTTGAGAATAATAGTCAATGGCTTTATTCCATTGTTGAAAATGAACTGCTATATCTCCTAGAGCATGATAAATTTTAGGCGATTTTTGATTAAAGTCTAATGCTTCTAATAAAATATTTAATGCTTCTTGAAATAACCCTTTTTTGACTAATGCTGTTCCTAAAATTTGATACACATCTCCTAAATTAGGATTAAGCTCAATGGCTTTTTGACAGGAAGTGAGCGATTCATCAAGTTCACCCTGTTGAGCTAATGCTTCTCCTAAATATTGATAAGCGATCGCATTTTCTGGATCTAGTTCAATTGTTTTCCGATAATTAGTAATCGCCTGTTCTAAGTCACCCTGTTTAAATAAGGCGTTACCTAAACTATTATAAAATTCAGGAGAATAGGGGTTAATGGCGATCGCTTGTGTTAACCTTTCTATTGCATTGGGTAAATTTCCTAATTTTAAGAAAACTTCTGCTAACTGATATTGTGACCAAGCAGAATCAGGATTTAATTTAACCGCTTGCTGAAACGCTTGCATTGCTTCTAATAATTGACCATTTTCTGCCAACACCTCACCTAAATTATGATAAATCCAAGGAAAATTCGGGTTTAATTGTGCAGCACGACGATAGGAAATAATTGCGTTTTGAAGTTGACCCGCTTGTTTGAGTTGATTGGCTTCTTCAAATAAATTTGTAGCGGTTTGGAGGTTGGTAGATTTAGATAGCATTGTTAATGAGTTTAGGGATAGGGTTCAAAGTTGAGGTGCGTCAGTTTCCCACACCGGATATTAAGCATTAATTTTTAGTTTAACTGTTCCAAATTTAGCATAAGTTCTTTCGTTTAGAACAGCTTGAAGTAACAATTCTGTTTGATTAGACAGATTTGTTATTTCAACGGTTTCGTCAAAACCACACAATTCTGAATGGGGGTTTTCAGGATGCAGAATAGCAACGTCAGGACGGGAAAAATTAGCGGGAATTTCCTTAATCACTTGAGCGTGATTCCCAATAATTTGAACAGCCGTTACTTTCTCTTGTTGTCCAAGTACCCATCCTTTAAACCGAATTTCGCTGATTCCCGTATAAATTTTAATTTCGGGTTCATCAATTGAACAATTCTCTAACACTTGGTCATCAAGTTTTAGAGACACATCGCTAATTTTTACCTCAGCAAATTGCCTTAATCCATAATTAGAACTCGATAACGTTAAATTAGGATTATAACAGGGATCATAATCAACATAATGTTGCCATCTTTGTCGCATTATAGTAACTTCCTGCATAAATCGTTCTAACTTATCTGGCGTTGTATCATAACCTCGACTTTTAGATTCATAATGATATAAAACAACGTGAGGAAGATAAATATTCCGATAGCCTTGTTCAACCAGTTTTAAGCAAAAGTCTACATCATTATAAGCAACGGCTAACTGTTCATCAAACCCCCCCACTTGTTCAAATACCTCTCGCCGACACATCAAACAAGCTGCGGTAACTGCTGAATAATTACTGATAGAAATAACTTGACCATAATATCCGGGGTCTGTTTCCGATGCCATGCGGTGACTATGGGCTGCAAAATGACCAATTCCCACCACAACACCAGCGTGTTGAACAATTTTATCAGGATACCGTAATAACGCACCCACCGCACCAATCGAACGTCGTTGGGCTTGTTCAACCATGGCATCAATCCAATCAGGATGAATCACTTCAGTATCATTATTTAACAATAGCAAATAATCCCCAGTTGCTTGACGTACAGCGTAGTTATTGATTTTAGAGAAATTGAACGGAATATCTAAAGCATAATATCTAAACCGAGTTGGTTCTTTTTCTTGCCATTTCTCTAAAATTTCCTGAGTTTCCTCTTCTGTACTGCCATTATCAATGACAATCACTTCATAATCAGGATAAATGCTAAGAGTAAAGATAGATTCCAAACAGCGATTTAAGATTTCTCCTAAATCTCTTGTGGGAATAATAATACTCACTCGTTTGTAATCTAAAATTTTATAGCGGACAAGATAATGTCCTAGATAAATCGAAACATCTTTAACAATTCCGGGTTCTCCTCGACGGTCAATTGCATCTTGTAACGCTCGTTTTGCTGCTTCATAAGCATAGGGTTTTGCTTCAGTTCCTCCGGCGGCAGAACTGTTATGAATTCGCCAATGATAGAGAATTTTAGGAATATGAAAAATTTTATCGGTTTTTTCGGTAAATCTCAAGACTAAATCATAGTCTTGGCTGCCTTCATATCCAATTCTAAAGCCTCCTATTTCCTGAATAATAGAACGTCGATAAACTCCGAAATGACAGGTGTACATCCGAGACAAAAAGGAATCAGGACACCAATCCGGTTTAAAGAAATGACCTGTTAATTCGCCCTTTTCATTCAGTTTATCCTCATCGGAATAAATCATATCAGCGGCTGGATTCTGATTTAATAAACTCACCACTTCATATAAAGCATCGGGAGTTAAAACATCATCATGATCTAATAACCCTATAAATTCCCCCGTTGCTAACTCTAAGGCTGAATTAGAAGTTGCCGAAATATGACCGTTTTGAGTTCTAAAAATAACTTTAATTCGGCTATCTTGTTGTTGATATTCTTCTAAGATGTGTTTAATATGGAGAGAGGGAGAGGCATCATCAGCAATACAAAATTCCCAATGAGGATAGCTTTGATTTAAAACGGATTCAATCGCTTCTCGCAGAAAAATTTCAGGTGGATTATAAACAGGCATAATAATACTAATTAGGGGTTGATACCTGAAGGTTTTAGTATTCTCAGCCTGTTGCTTAAGAATTTCAGGCGTAGGAGTATTGTACTTTAACCACGCCTGATAGAGTTGTTCATATTCCGATTGAGATTGAGCAGAGGAAAAGTAGGGATTTAACCTAGCTTTTTTTTTTCGACAATTCCCTCTAATTTTTGCGATATTTCGGGATGCTCTGGATCTAATTGCAATGCCATCTGATAGAAGACAATTGCTCCATCTAAATGATTATGATTAACTAAGGTATTCGCTAATTGGATATACAATTTGGGATCATCGGGTTTAATCTCAATAGCTTTATGATAAGCAGCAACATGATCGGGGTTTTCTTGAATCACTTGATAATAATATCCCAAGGATTCCTGTAAATCTAATTTAGCTCGATTTCTCAACGCATCGGCGAGTTTTTCCTGAATATTTGGTAAGTCAGACTGAACTTTGATTGCGCCTCGATAAGCTACAACTGCTTCTTCCCAATGTTCTAATTGAGTTAAAACTTCCCCTAAATTATAGTAAGACCAAGGAAACTGAGGATTGAGTTTAATGGCTTGTTCATAAGCAGGAATTGCCTCTTCGCAGCGTTCTAATTTAACTAAGGCATCAGCTAAACTATTGTATGACCACGAATAGCTAGAATCTAAAGCGATCGCATTTTGATAAGCTGAAATTGCATCTTCCCACCGTTCTTGTTTAAAGAAAATATCGGCTAAATTGTTTTGTGTCCAAAACACAGTTGGATCAATTTCAATAGAACGATTATAAGCAATAATGGCTTCTTCAAATCGTTCCTGATCTCGCAGTAAATCCCCTAATTTTTGATAAACTTCGGCATTATTACTATCAAGTTCGGCAGATTTTTGATAAGCTTTAATTGCCTCTTCTCGTTCCCCAATTTTGGCAAGTGCATCTCCGAAACCTTTATAAGCTTCTGCATCTCCACTGGGATTCATTTGTATTCCTTGGCGCAACACTTGAACAGCATCTTGCCAATTTTCCTGCTTAACTAAAACTTTTCCTAATCCATAATAGGAAGATACTAATTTAGGATTTAAAGCAATGGATTTCTGATACAGGTTAACGGCTTCCTCTAACCGCCACTGACGATTAAAAATCTCCCCGACTTTATAATAAGCAACGGCTTGATTAGCATCTAATCCTAAAATTTGGTTATAAACTCTGATGGCGTCATCCCAACATTCTTGACGGCTGAAGAAATCCGCAAACCCATAATAAAATTCTAAGCGGGATGGTTCTAATTCTAAGGCTTTTTGGTAAGCCTGAATCGCTGCATCTAGTTCTGCTTTTGTAGAATATAATTGACCTAACTGATAATAGGCTCCCGCTAACTGAGGATTTAATTTCAAGGCTTGTTGATAAGCTGCGATCGCTTCGTCTAATCGACCTTGTTTAAAGCGGGTATTTCCTAAATTAAAATGTTCTTCGGGTGTGGCTTTTTCTGGTTCTAAACTGTAGGCTTTTTCCAAGCATTGCGAAGCTTGGTCTAATTGCCCCATCTGGGTTAAAACCTTGGCAAAATTGCGATAAACCCCAGCAAAATCAGGTTTTAAATTAACCGCTTGTTGATAATAAGAAGCTGCTTTTTCTAATCGTTCTTCTTGAGCATATAAACTTCCCAAATTGGCATAAACTTCGGGATATTGCGGTTGAATTTCTAAGGCCTTGGAATAACAGCGAACCGCCGCCGACATTTCCCCTAAAATTTGCAGGGCATTGCCTTGAATTTTATACGCTTCCGCTAAATCCGGTTGTAATCGTAACGCTTTTTGACAAGCTGCGATCGCTTGATCCCATTCTTTTAAGGTACAATAAGCTTGAGCTTGCTTTAAATAGGTTTGAGGATTACTAGGATGATTGCTTACAGGTGTTGTCCCATTTTTCACCATGGGTTGTTGCATCGCTCCCGCTAAGGTATCTTGAGGTGAAGCGACTGTCACGGTTGTTCTGGCTGTGGCTGCGGCTAAGGTGTCTGAGGGGGCTTGAGGAGTATTTAACTCAATGGCTTGGCGATAGATTTGTGTGGCTTCCTGAGCTTTACCTTGCCCTTGAAGAAGGGTTCCCAAACTTTGATGGGCTGCGGTTAAATTAGGATTGAGTTGAATTGCTGTCCGATAACAAGCTTCTGCGGCTTTGACATCACCGTGCTGCCCTAACTGATGGCCGAGGTTAAAATATTCTTCTGCCGTTGCTTGATTGGGTTCTAAGGTCAAGGCTTGATATAGGGCTTGTGCTGATTTTTTCGGTTCGTTGAGTTGTGTCCAAACTCTGGCTAAATTCCGATAAGCACCTGCAAAATTCGGTTTTAGGGTGACAGCTTTCTCATAACACGCAATTGCCTGTTGCCATTGTTGCGCTTTAGCGTACAGACTGCCCAAATTAGCATGAACTTCGGCCCAATTAGGTTGAACTTGTAACGTCCGGGTATACCATTGCTGCGCCTCTTGCAGTTTCCCTTGTCGGAGTAAGATATCCGCCATCAGTTTACAACCGGGTGCATAATCAGACTGAATCTGCAACAACTGGTTGCAAGCCTTCATCGCATCCTCGAATTGTCCTTGATTAAAATAGATTTCTGCTTGTTGATGGAGAAACTGTACACTGCGGGCGCGAATTTCGTTAGGTAACATAGTTGGTTTCAGTTCAGACACTCAATCGGGATCTTCCCAAAGCTAATTCTACTGGGTTTTGGGTTTTTGATATCAAGTTTTTGATATTGACTGTTAACTTCTGAGTGTTAGATGCACTCTACTCCTTGTCCCACAGCCCTAAACCTGTTTTCTTTCTACAAATAACATTTCTAATAACCGTTTTAAAGAAACGAGATTTACCCAAATATCCTCCGTCAAGGAATTTTGATACATTAACTCCCGCAGGGGATAGCAAGAAAAGCCCTCTCCCGTTAGAGAATAATGTTCTAATCCCAAATATTGACTAATCACCCAATAATAATGGCGATTATAGTGGGGAGACACCCATTCAATGACTTGGGTTCCCGGTTGGCAAAACATAATATTGGTTAAACCGCTTCCATGGGCTCCCATAATCACTTTAGCTTGAGAAAACAGAGCCACTTGTTGGGAAAAGGACATCGACTCCAGTTGCACCACAACAAACCCCCAGGGATGCAACAATTCAATCACTTCGTTTTCATTCAAAATCCGACGATAGCGGGCATCTCCTCGACTAATATAAATGCGTTCAGGATAATTCCGATTATCACCCCTGGGCAAAAACCAACGCCGCAACGTATCAATAGCCCAAGGTTGTAACCATCCCATATATCCAGGATATGAGGGAACAATTAGCTGTTGGGCTTGGATATGGGGAAAGTGATCACTTTCTAAGATTTTAAATTCCGGAATCCCCAAACGAGTTAAGGTTTCTCGTTGAAAAGAGGCTTGTTGACTATTCACTAAAAACCAATCAATTGTGTTGAAATCAATTCCACTTTGACGCAACAATTCCACCCGTGGCAAAATATCTACCATCCAATGAAAATAGACATTTCCCGACAACCCCGACAACACGGCTACTCGTCCCTCAATTTGCTGTAGGGGCGGTAACTGTTCGGTTTGAAACACTTGATGCTGCATCGGATCATAACTGGGACAACCGGGAAGCGGGGCTGGATATTCGCGTGAAACATCCGCTAATAGTTGGTTATCGGGTGTGATAATGGCGATCGCTTTGCAAACCATCCAATAATTTTCTTGGGGAACAATCCAAGCTCGTCCATTAGGAATGATCGCCACAAACAAAGAGGTTGAAGCAATGTTACTCTCTGATATCCCACACTTTTGAATTCCATGTCCCAAATTTTTCCAGGGGAAAGATTGAAATACACGCTTGAGACAGGGTTGACAGTCTAATCCCCCGCATTGTGTCGGAATTTTACAGGGAGTTTTCTCCCCATTCTCTAAACCTGGGCTATTTTTTCCCTCAGAAGCTAATAATCCTAATCGGGAATAATAATGACTATCCTGTAAATTATGGTTTTTTAGCCAGATTAAGGTTGAATCACACACTTTTTGGGGGTGCTTTATTACTTCAGTTCTTGCCCAGTCTTGCAGTAACCTTAATGTTAAAGGATAGTTAGAAAGTAAAGATTGAAAACCGGGCTGTTGCTGTATCTGTAAAACGGTGTTGTAGTAGTTTGCCGCCGCGTCCCAATCTTCCTGTTTTTCCAGAATTCTTCCTAATTGCAAATAAACTTCAAGCTCCTGAACAAGGGAAACCTCTGACCCCGATTTCAGTAACGTTCGAGCGATTTGATAAACTGTTAATGCAGCATTAAGTTGCTGAATTTTGAATAAACAATTGCCTAATTTTAGGTAAATTTCAATAGATTGGGGGTAAATTTGGGCAGCTTTTTGGTAGTAACTGACCGCTTGCTCAAACTTGCCATAGGTTACTAAGGCATTTCCGAGGTTAAGATGGGTTTGAATTAGAAAATTATAAATCGTTGTAGAATCTTTTCCGATTTCTCTATCCCACTGTTTTAAAGCGATGAGAAAATTAGCACAAGCTTGTTGGGCTAAGGACAATTCATCATCACTGAAATGTTCTTTTACCCTCTGACAATAGCCTGTTATAAATTGATGCTCTCGTAAAATAATGTTTTGAAAATACTGCAAAGCTGCATCAATCCGACCTAACTTCAGTAAGGAAGCTCCACAATCGGTGTAGGCAAATCGATTATCAGGATCTAATTCAATAACTTTTGTAAAACAATAAAATGCTGTTTTGTGTTGATTTTGTTGTTGATAAAGTTTACCTAAATTACTATAAACAAGAGGAAAATCATCCTTGAGTTTTACAGATTTATAATAGGATTGAATTGATTCTGTAATCTTATTTTGAGCAGTAAAAACTTGGCCTAGATTATTATAAATCGAATAATTATCTTCTTCTTTTTTATTATATCTTAAGGCATTATTCCAGGCTTCTATCGCTCCTGCGAAGTCATCTTTCGCAAACAATAAACATCCTAAATTATTATGGGCATTCGCTAAATCGGGTTGTAACTTAATAATGTGTTGATAAAGGGCAATGGCTCGTTCCGTTTCTCCTAATCCCCCATAAGCTATTGCTAAGGCAAAATAGGCATAAACGTGATGGGGGTTTTGTTCTAAGGTTTTTTGATAGCAGCGAATCGCTTTTAGAACATCCCCACTCCAGGAATAAGCTTGGCCTAATTGAAAATATAACTCTGTCCAATCTGGACGCAGACTTAAAGCTTTTTTATAGCAGAATAAGGCGTGATCAAATTCCCCTGTATTGCGATAAACCTGAGCTAAATAAGCATAAGCTTCAACAAAATTTGGCTCTAGTTTAATTGCCTTTTGATAGGCAGAAATCGCTTCTGTAAATAAGCTTTGAACTTCATACAAATCCCCTAAAATTTTATAAGCTTTAGCACAATAAGGATCGAGTGCGAAAATTTCCGAAAGTGTCGCGTGAGCTTCCCGAACATTTCCTGCATCTACATCTGTTTCTGCTGACTGGATTAAGGTTTCAAGGCTTGAATTCACAGTTTTTTACTGTTAAGTGTTGACTGTTGTTTATTCTCCATTGCCAGACTGCCCATTTTCTATNAAAATAGAAAATAGAAAATAGAAAATAGAAAATAGAAAATAGAAAATAGAAAATAGAAAATAGAAAATAGAAAATAGAAAATAGGAAATAGGAAATAGGAAATAGGGGATAGGGGATAGGGGATAGGGGATAGAAAATAGGTATCCGACAAGTATTTGTAGCCAAAACCGTTAAAGATTGCATATTAATTTATCATTTAGAGTTTCCAGGAATCTTATGGGGGTAAGACCCTGGAACCGATCTAAGTCGGGGAAATTTCCTAGGTTGAATCCTTAAGAATTTATGGTTAAGATCAATAATGAAATACCCTAGAGTTATAGCCCCGGTAAGAGTGATGAAACTCAGCAACGGAGGGAATATTAATGAAAATTTTGTTGGTCGAAGATGACCCCCTCACCAGTGCCGCCTTATGTGAAATTCTTCTGGGTCATCAATATACTATTAATACGGCAACAGATGGCTTAACCACCTTAGAACTGGCTGAGAGTTTTACCTATGATTTAATTTTATTAGATATTTGTATTCCTAAACTAGATGGGATTAGTGTTTGTAAACAACTCCGCATTAAGGGATATCAAAGCCCCATCCTGTTATTAACTGCTAGAGATAGCAGTACAGATCGGGTGATGGGCTTAGATGCGGGAGCCGATGATTATGTGGTGAAGCCCTTTGACCCCGATGAATTAATGGCAAGAGTTCGGGCTTTGTTGCGTCGGGGAAAATCAGTTTCTTCGGCGGTAATGACTTGGGAAAATCTTTATTTTGACCCGATTAACAATGAAGTTAAATGTGAAGATCAGTTGATTCACTTAACCTCAAAAGAATATTGTTTACTAGAACTATTCCTACTCAATCCTAAGCGAATTTTTAGCCGCAAGGCAATTTTAGATCGACTGTGGGATTTTGCTGAATCTCCGGGGGAAGAAACCGTGAGTACCCATATTAAATGTTTGCGTCGAAAACTCAAAGCTGCGGGAAGTGCAGACTTAATTGAAACGGTTCATGGGTTGGGATATCGGTTACGAGAACCCTCCAATCCTGCTGAGTCTAAAGTAATGGTTTCTCCGACGGACTCTCGACAGCAAATTCGGGAAAAAACCGCTCAGGTTTGGCAAAGTTTTAAAGTTAAAGTTAAAGAACAAATTGCCATTTTAGAACAAGTTGCTTCTACTTTAGTTGAAAGAAAATTAACCCCAGAACTTCAAGAACAAGCTTTACAGGAAGCTCATAAATTATCGGGATCATTGGGACTTTTTGGGTTGCAGGAAGGATCAAAAGTGGCGCGAGAACTTGAACATCTTTTAGAACATCCTCAACTAGATATTAAAGACAGTCAATTAATTTCTGATTTAGTCGCAACCCTGAGTTTGGAAGCTAGTCGAGAAACGTTATTAATTCCTTTATCTTCAGAACCCGTTGCTTATTCTCCCTTGATTTTAATTGTTGATGATGACTTAATGTTAGCAGAACAAATTCGAGTTGAAGCCAATGCTTGGGGGTTGCGAGTTGAAATTGCGACGGATCTTTCCGTTGCTCGTAAAATGATTAGTCAAAATCCTCCTAATATTATTTTACTCGATTTAACCTTTCCTAATCCTCAAGAAAGTGGTTTAACGTTATTAGCAGAACTCAGCCGTCGGATTCCTCAAATCCCAGTGATTACTTTAACTGGACGGCAAAGTTTAAAGGCTCGTGTTACGGTTGCTCGTTTAGGTGTAAAGACATTTTTATCTAAACCTTTACCGGCTTATGAAATTTTAAAAGCTGTGACAGAGGTACTCTCCTGGTCTCGACGGGGAAGGGGAAATCGGGTTTTAGTTGTGGATGATGATCCGGCTCTTTTGAGCTATATGAGTAACTTGTTAAATGCAATGGGTATAAACGTTACAACCCTAGAAAACCCGGAAGCTTTTTGGGAGGTGCTATTAGATTGTCATCCCGATTTATTAATATTAGATTGGGAAATGTCGGGTTTTAATGGTTTAGATCTCTGCCAAGCGGTACGCACTGATCAACGATGGCGACATCTTCCCATCATCTTTTTTTCAGCTTATACTGAAGAAAGTAGAATTGTCCAAGCATTTGCGGTGGGGGCTTCCCAATATCTAAGTAAGGACATGGGAGCCGAAGCCCTAAGCACCGAAATTTGGCGTCGTTTGCAACCTACTTTGTAATCGATGAACGTTGAAATCAAATAATTTTGGCGATTTTAGTCGGCTATAGCACTACACATTACAGTTATACAAACGGGCCAAAAGCAAGAGTGGCCATAGCCTGACGGGATAACTGACTGTGTTCAGAAGGGTCTGTACTAAATCCACCAAACCCTTTCCCAATTTGTAATTCGTAATGAGAAAAATCTTAAGAAATCAAAACTCAACTTCAAATTTTCTTCAAATTTCCTTGCTAAGTTATTCATAAAAGCAATCAAATGAACACCTGTTCACTTTGAGCGCGGGAATTTATCAGGAAACTTTAGCAGAAGCAATCCATGATTTTCGAGAATTTAAAAATTTGGCAGTTTCTGGGAAATTTGTATCAACGGATACAGTTTCTCACCGATAACCCGATTTCAACCAATCCCCCCCTCACCATTTGGGTCGCTCAGGAGGGAACAACACCGATTCGGGATGTCCAAATGCTGGAAACGTCAACCCATCTTCTTTTAAACATCTCAATTCCCTGTTTTCAACCCGAAGATTTGCAAATTCGGGTAACATCCGAAACGGTTTTTTTAGCGGGAGAAAAGATTGAACAGGTACAAATTTTGGGTTATTGTGATTTTACCTATCCAGCCCAAGAATTTCAAAGTTTGATTCCTTTACCTTATGCGGTGCATCCCGAAACCGTAACAGCAGAATTTCAGGGAAATGTATTACAACTCACTTTACCCAAGCAAAAAACCTTTTCACCCCGGACTCAAGGAATTATCGTTCGTTGTGATTCAACGGTCAAAAGGTTATCTGTGGCTACAGAGTGAATGGCAACAATAATGTTTTAATTGAGTCTACATTATATTTCAGCTACTACTGGTTAATCAAACTTGAGTTTACGTCTAAATTACTATCATTGATCAACCCTCTGGTTGCTTTCTACCCGTTCAGTAAACCCAGTTGATTTTACCGTCATTAACCTGTATAAATCATCCAGTTGAGTATTTTGTGATTAGAATGTATTTAGCGACACTTGCAATGACAGTTTATGTCATTAAACTGAGAGAAGCCACCACATCATGGATAATCAAGAAAACTTGGAACCCGATGAACCCAAATTATGGGAACTTCGTTTATATGTTGCTGGACAAACACCTAAAGCGATTACAGCGTTCACCAATTTGAAAAAAATTTGTGAGCAGTATCTCCAGGGTCAATATCAAATTGAAATTATCGATTTGTTAGAAAATCCGCAACTCGCCCAGCAAGATAAAATTTTTGCCCTTCCTACATTAGTTCGCACCATTCCTCGACCCTTAAAGCAAGTTATTGGAGATTTATCCAATCCTGAAAAAGTCTTAGTGGGGTTAGAGCTATGGAAAGGGGAAGAATGGAAAAATCTTTAATTCAATACACAAGGAAAAGATCATGAAATCTCATTGTCTGCAATCTAAACCGGAATTTCAGCAACTAAGAGGGGAAAATTTTTACAGCTTTCGTTTATATATTGCGGGAACTAATTTCAAGTCAATTCTTGCTTTAAAAACCATCAAGTACATTTGTGAAACTTACTTAAAAGATCATTATGATTTAGAAGTAATTGATGTGTACCAGCAACCCGAATTGACCCAAGGCGAACCCATCGTCGCTGTCCCAACTTTGATTCGACTGCTACCCTTACCATTACAACGAATTATTGGGGATTTATCTCAAACTGAAAGAATCCTCATGGCTTTAAATTTATCCTTTTAAATCATGTTTTTCCCGGATTTGAGAGTTAACTATGGTTAACTTTAAACCATCAGAACTAGAATTAAAACAAGAAGTTGATAATCTGCGTTACCAATTATCAATTGCCGAGGAAACATTACGCGCAATTGGCAATGGAGAGGTGGATGCTTTAGTGATTGCGGGATCACAGGGAGAGCAAGTTTATACCCTGCAAGGGGCGGATTCTTCCTATCGACTTTTAGTCGAAGAAATGAAAGAAGGCGCGGCAACGATTACTACCGATAGTACGTTATTGCTTTATTGTAATAAACGACTCGCTGCTTTAGTCAAAACCCCGTTAAAAAAATTAATTGGTAGCGATTTTAAACAATTTATTTCCCCTTCTGACATTATGCTATTTGAGGCTTTATGTCAGAAGGCTAGTTTGGGTTCCGGGAAAGGAGAATTAATCTTAATTGCTGCGGATGGAACTGAGGTTCCGGTTTATCTTTCCATTAGCATCTTAAATCAAAAAGGGGTTGACGTTGGATGTTTAATTGTTACGGATTTATCAGAACAAAAACGAGATGAAGAGTTAATTGCTCAAGAACGGTTAACTAGGCTACTGTTAGAACAAGCGGCAGAGTCTATTATTGTTTGTGATCATCAAGGAAAAATTATTCGAGCCAGCGAGGAATCCCACAAAATTTTAGGTAAAAATTTACTGCTTTCTAATTTCGATGACATGATTAAACTTGAACTCTTCCCCAACTCTAATGGCGGTCAGTCTGGCTTGGGAAAAGAGAACAATTCGATGTTTTCAATCGCCTCCGTTATTAATGGGAATCCCTATAAAGGTCAAGAAGTATTATTTCTGCGAGATGATGGCAAAACCTTCAACTTTCTTATGAGTGCTAGTCCCCTTTCAATTCCCCATAATTCTTTCAAAGGCTGTGTGGTGATTCTAACCAATATTACGGAGCGAAAATGGGCAGAAGAAGCATTAAAAAAAATTAATGAAGACCTGGAAATCAAAGTTTCTGAACGTACCGCCGAGTTAGAATCTTTAAATCATCGGTTAAAACAAGAACTATTAGAACAAGCCCGAACTCAACAAATTTTACAAGATCAGACTCAACTTTTAGATTTAGCCAATGATGGAATTGTTGCCGTTGATTTGAATAATAATATTACCTATTGGAGCCAAGGGGCTGAAAAACTTTATGGATATTCTAAATTAGAAGCATTAGGAAAAAATTTAGTTAAAATCTTAAACACTCAATTTCCTAAACCCCTTGATAAAATTCACCAAGAAGTGTTTGAGAAAGGAAATTGGGAAGGAGAATTAATTCAAACCAACCGTCAAGGAAATATTGTGGTTATTCATAGTAGTTGGTCGCTCAAAAAAGATGGGGACGGAAATCCGATTGCTATTCTAAAAATTAATCGAGATATTACCAAGGCAAAGCAAGCTGAACAAGCGATTATCGATTCGGGTTTGCGCTTGGCTGGCATTTTAGATATGGCTCAAGATGCCATTATTTCTATTAATGAAGAGCAACAAATTACGTTATTTAATCAAGGGGCTGAAAAAATATTTGGTTATACGGCAAATGAAGTGTTAAAACAGCCCTTTTGTCTTTTAATTTCTAAAACTTTTATTGAAAGACATGATCAATCTAACTTAGAATTAGTATCTTCAAATTGTTGTTTATTTAAAAATATTAAAGATTATAGTGAAGTCATCGGTCGTCGCAAAGATGGTACGGAATTTCCGGCTGAGGTTTCTATTTCTGAGTTGTTTTTAGATCAAGGTAAAATTTTAACGGTTTTTATGCGGGATATTAGCGATCGCAAACAAGTAGAATTAGCGATCCAAAAATCTCAAGAAGACCTGGAAATTAAAGTACAGGAAAGAACCCTGCAATTGGCAACTTCCAATGATGAATTAATTCGAGAAATTGCGGAACGGAAACTCTTAGAAAATCAATTACATCAAATTAATGAAGAACTAGAAGAACGAGTAGAACAGCGCACTCAAGAATTAGCAAAAGCCATTAACGACCTGCAACAAGAAGCTATTGAACGGCAAAAAGCAACCGTCGCTCTTCAGGATTCAGAATCCCGGTTTAGAGCCGCTATTGATGGCAGTTTAGATGCGTTTTTTCTATTACAAAATTGTCGAGATGAAGCGGGAAAATCAATTGATTTTATCTTGGTTGATATGAATTCTAAAGCGGAAGAAATGATTTCACAAAATAAAGAAAGTTTACTCGGAAAAGGACTTTATGAGATTTTTCCTTGGGGACAATGGGGATATTTTGATAAATATCTGCGGGGGTTCAAAACCCATAAAGGATTTGAGGAAGAATTAGCAGTTTCTGACCCGAATGTTAAAGCCAAATGGGTACAGTTGCAAGTTGTTCCCCTTTTCGATGGTTTAGCGGTGACTTGTCGTGATATTACAGAGCGTAAGCAAACCCAAGAAGCGGCTCAACAAGCGAATGAAAAACTCACCCGTTGGGTGAATGATTTGAAACAACGAAACCGTGAAACTGTGCTACTCGGTCAAATGAGTGAGTTCTTACAAGCGTGTAATTCAACAGAAGAAGCTTATCAAGTCATTAATGAATTACTCAAGCCTTTTTTCCCCCATCTTTCGGGGAGTTTATTTGTGACTAAAAATTCTAAAAATTTAGTGGAAATGGTTGCTAGTTGGGGAAATTTAGAAGCCTTGAGTGAAAGTGTTTTTAGCCCTCCAGATTGCTGGGCATTGCGTCGAGGAAGATCTCATTTTGTAGCTTCTCCTAAAAGTCATTTATTATGTAAACATATCTATAAAAAATTACATAGGAGTCAACTCAAATTAATCAATTCTAGTGAAATTGGCCGAGCACTGACAACGGCAATAGAGTCATCTGGGGTTCCTTTACCTGCGGTTGAACATCTTTGTATTCCCATGACCGCCCAAGGAGATGCCTTGGGATTATTATGTTTGGCTTCTCAGGAACCCGGACAACTTTCTGAAGACCAACAACGGTTGGCAATCGCTGTTGCGGAACATATTGCTTTAGCGTTAGCTAATTTAAAACTACGAGAAGCCTTAGAATATCAAAGTATTCGAGATAGTTTAACGGGGTTATATAATCGTCGTTATTTAGAAGAATCTTTAGAACGAGAAATTAGCCGCGCCCAACGTCAGAAATTTTGTTTAGGGGTGATGATGATTGATATTGATCACTTTAAACATTATAATGATAACTATGGTCATGATGCCGGAGATATTGTTTTACAAAAACTGGGTGCTTTTTTACAACAACATATCCGGGGTTCAGATATTGCTTGCCGTTATGGGGGAGAGGAATTTACCCTGATTTTACCTGAAGTTTCTCTGGAAATTCTTGAGGAAAGGGCAGAAACAATCCGAATTGAAGTTCAAAATCTGAAGCTACAACATCACTATCAAGATTTAGGTCAGATTACCTTATCTTTAGGGCTTGCCATCTTCCCAGCCCAAGGTGTAACGGGAGAGTCCATTTTACGGGCGGCGGATGCTGCGTTATACCAAGCTAAACAACAGGGACGAAATCAGGTGTGTATTTTTAGCCAAAGCTGTGATCATTTCGCGTGAATTTGATTGATAGCAGTCGCGCCGGGGGTGTTAGGACATAGACTGATGCTAAAACGTAAACAGAGAAATCTTTTCCTCCCTGTTCCCTGTTCCCTGTTCCCTGTTCCCTATTCCCTATTCCCTATTCCCTATTCCCTATTCCCTGCTATATTTTTTATTCAAAATGTATAGATTTATTACAGTTTTCCGAATTTGCCAAATCTTCAAAAGTTCTTCAAATTTGTTTTTTATTGTCAAATCATTATTTTAATCCTGTTTTAAAACTTACTTCCCAGGCGGGTAATTGATCCCTTATCCCTTTTCATGAGGTTTAATAAACGTTTATGCCAAACTGTCCCTGTTGTACTCATCCGATGCTGCGACACTTTCATCGAGGTCATCTGTTTTGGCGGTGTCGCCACTGTTGGCAAGAAATGCCCGATTTAACTGCGACTCAGGCTTCGATTCTGAAGTATACCGCATCTCTTGAAAAAACCGTTAAAAAATTAGCAGTAGTCTAAGTGGAATGTTGACACTCCCACCCCTGCGCTACGCTAAAGGGGTGGGATTCTCGTATCTAGTCCAGTCAAGCAGAGACAGTTGAATATACTCTTGTTTGACTGTATTCACCGAGTTCAGGGGTGTGCCAAGCACCCCATCAGTTAAACCGGATGAATCCATTACAGAAGCATCTCTCTGTAGGTCTAACTGACAAGAAAAACCGTCCCATTGAGCTAGGTTTTTCGCAGCATTCAAATCAGAGTTATGGTAGTGACCATTAGGGCAATTGAAATCATGTCGATTTCTTTTACCAATAAAACCACAGGTTGAACAGGATTTGGAAGTGTATGGCGCAGGTCTTTTAATTAATTTCAATCCTTTAAGAGCCAACTTATAATTAAGTTTCTGTTCCAAAGAATAATAAGACCAATTATGTCGAGATTCACCGGAATCAGAACGAGATTTTTGGCTCTGTTTCATTGTGCTTCGACATCCTTCTAAATCCTCAATAACAACATCAGCATTATGGTATTCGGCAAAACGAACAATTCGACGGCTGATTGTATGATTGATTGCATCCATCCATCGTCGTTCTTTTTTGTCCCATTTCTTTAATGCTCGAAACTTTTTAGCTTCTTGAAGTTGTTTTCTTCGTTGTTGAAAATAACGTCTCCGATGCTTAACGCTTTGACCATTAAAGAACTTACCAAAACCCTGTTTAGGTGCAACTACCGCTAAATTATTCTGTCCTCGGTCACATCCTAATCTTTTCTCCGTCTTAACTTCTGGAACATCCTCAGTAATTGACAGATAGGCATACCACTTATTTCGATGTTTAATTAATTTAAAAGAACCCCCTTGAATTGTTCCCTCTAACAATCCGTCTAAAACAGGTTGCCAATGGGGAGATGCAACTTCAATGGGAATTCTTTTTTCACCTTTAAGGGTTGGAAAACTAATTGAATAAGTATTCCCTTTTAGGGTTAACTTCCAGTTTTGGTTGTTAACTTCCACAGGAAGAACTTTATATTGTTTGGTTTTACGACCTGTGGGTGATGTGGTATGTCGGATTACTTGGTTAACAAGGGCAGATTTTAACTCGGACATAATTTTAGCTGTTGTCATTTTACGCCGTTCTTTAATCGGCAATGACAACAGCTTGTTGGCAACCCGTGTGTTTTCTGCCGTCATTTGCTCAAACACCTGAGCTTTACAACGGTTGAGATCCACGAATTTCAATTTAATCGTCCGAGTTATTTTTGTCATGTCATCCATGATAACATAAGGTTGATGAATCGTGTGTATCGACAATGACAGAAAATCAATATAGAAGAAAAAACACATCAGTTAGTCTGATCAACTATCATTTTGTCTTTTGCCCAAAAAGGAGGAAAAGGGTGTTGGTTAACGGAGTGAGCAGAAGATTAGAGGAAATTATCTACCAAAAAGCAAAAGAGCTAGAATGTGATGTCCTAGCTCTGGAGATAATGCCTGATCATGTGCATTTATTTATTAGTTGTCACCCTTTGATTGCTCCACATCAAATTATGTTCAGAATCAAAGGGGCATCATCAAGAATATTAAGAAAAGAATTTCCTCATTTACTTAAACTACCTTCTTTGTGGAGTCGAAGCTATTATTGTGGGACGGCTGGTTCTGTTTCTAGTGAAACTATCAAAAAGTATATTGCTAACCAAAACTCTCACTAGCCTTCACTCCGCCTAAAGGCGGGTATTCTACATCCCACGCTTGAAAGACGTGGGCTTTGAATACGGTTATTGTAAAATAGCATCCTAAGTCTGAACTAAATGATGTAGGATTAATAGTCTTGTTTTTGAGTTATTTGTTATTTTAATATAGCAAATGTTGAGACTAAAATCATCACGGTGAAGGATGCAGCCATTTAATTTTATTCTGGTTCCTCAAGGTCAAGAATATCAAGCCGTTATCCGAGGATTACAGAAAATTCAATCCTCGTTTATGCAAGTGATTCCGATTCCCATTGGCTCTCAATCTTTAACGGTTTATTTACAAGAATTGCTGACATCAGACGCAGTTAAAAGTCAGTCCTCAATACAAGTTTTAGTTCTAGGATTGTGTGGAAGTTTATCACCCGATCTACACATCGGAGATATTGTTATTTATAAAAACTGTTTACCTTTAATTTCTCCAGGTGCAAGTCAACATTGTTGTGATATTGACTTAACTTTGGCGTTACACCAGCACTTCATTCCTGCTCATTTAGTTTGTGGATTAACCAGCGAACAGGTGATTACGACGGCCGTTGAAAAACAAAAATTAGGTCAACGGTATTCTGCTGAAGTCGTGGATATGGAAGGCACAATTATATTAGAACTGTTAACAAAAGTAGGAATTAAAGTGGCAATGGTGCGGGTGGTTAGTGATGATTGCTATCAAAATTTACCCGACTTAACGACTGTAATTGATACCAACGGACAATTAAAAAAATTACCCTTACTGAAGGTCATGGTACAACATCCGATTCAGGCATTACAACTGATTCGTAGTGGGTTAAAAAGTCTTCATATTTTACAACAAGTGACTCAAAAATTGGGGACATTAACCAGGGTTTAAAAAAGTTTAACCTTCACCCTCAGCCTTCATTTCTTGAACTAACACAAACGGTTGCACAATTAACGCTTGAAATCTTTTTTTCGGCTGATCATTCCATTCAGAAATCCGCTCTGGAGAGGGTTTAGAAATCAGTTGTTCACTAATCCAATGTTGTACCGAAGCCGTATTATCTAAAGCGATTGCTTCTCCCACTGCTAATAAATCGAGTTGGGGTTCTACAACAATCACAACTTCTCGTTCCACATGAGGAGTTAACCAATCCCATTCTGCTTCATCCAGATTTTCGGTCAGTTGGTCTTTTAAAGATTCAGTTTCCATAAAAAATTGACAAATTACGAATTACGAATTACGAATTACTGATAATGCGGATACTTGATAACTGATTAACGTCCTAAATCATGCAGTGCATTAATTTCATCAGCACAGTTCTGAGTTAGGGTTAATAATTCGTCCCGATCCGTAGAATCAGGAGGTGGGATTAAATGGCCGACCCGAACGGTTACGGGGGTAGGTCGAGGTAGATAGGAACCTTTATTCACAATCGCGTGAGTTCCCCATAAACACACGGGCAATAAAGGCACTTTCGCTTTAGCAGCAATTAAAGCCGCCCCTAATTTAGGCTCTGTAATCCGACCATCCAGGGTGCGAGTTCCCTGTAAAAAGACTCCTGTAGCCCAACCCTTCTCTAACTGTTGTAAGGCTGCACGAATGGCGCTGCGATCGGGTGAACCCCGTTTAACGGGATAAGCCCCATATAGGGAAATTGCCTGTTTCAAAACGGGAACTTCAAATAATTCCTCTTTTGCCATATAGGAAACGGGACGCCCCATACAGCTAGAAAGTAGAGGAGGGTCAAAATCACTCGCATGGTTACTGACCACCACTAATGGCCCCGCGAGGGGAACCCGATCTGCATGATAAATCCGACCTTGAAAATAGAGATGCAGCATCGGGCTGACCACTGACCACTTAAACAAGTGATACAAAATCAAACTGGACAGGGGTTCACGGCTTCTCACAACAGATGCAAATTCTTGATTCACGCGCTTGTTTCAATAGTTCGGGGTGAAAGGTTAGTTTTTCTGACCTTTGGATGCTTGGACGGTCGCTAAGACTTTTTCCATTTCGGATAATTCCACTGCGCCAGAGAAGGTTTCACCATTCATGATAAAGAAAGGGGTTCCCGAAATTCCCAAACTTTCTGCTAATTGGATATCTTTTTGAAGAGCGGCTTGGGCTTGTGGGCTTTGGCGATCGCGGTTGAATTGATCCAGATTCAGGTTTAACTGTTTGGCGATCGCAACATACAATTGTTCTCCTAATTGATCTTGCTGAGTAAACAAGGCATTTTGGTATTCCCAGAATTTTCCTTGTTGTTGAGCCGCCCAGGATGCTTTCGCCGCGTTTAAGGCTTGAGGATGAATCTGAGTTAAGGGAAAATGCTTATAAACCAGCGTCACCTGATCTTGGTGAGCCTTCATGAACTGTTGGATGGTTTGGTGAGCGCGGGCACAGAAGGGACATTGAAAGTCGGAAAACTCCACCAGAACAATATTTTGAGCCGCTGCACCTGTGGCGGGAGAGCTTCCAATAATGGCTTTAGGATTCGTTTTCATCTGGTCGAGGAACGCTTGTCGCGCCTGTTGCAGTTGGCCGTCCTGTTGTTGTTGATACGCTTGAACGGATTCTAAAATGACTTCTGGATGCGCTCGAATCACTTGCAGGATTTGTTTTTCCAGTTCAGGACTCACTTTCACCGTTTGATCCGACTGGGCGGGTTGTGAACAACTCGTCAAGGCGATCGCCACCATCAAGACCGTACTGATCCATAACCGTGACCACCGATAAACTTCTTGTTTCATCCCAGAGATGTTCATAAGCCATTACCCAATCGATTCTTTTTTATCCTAACAGTCAACCGTCAATTGTTAACGGTCAATCCTCATTGGAGATATAGCCTAACTCGGCTAGTTTTTGCAGAACTTTAGCAATACTTTCGGATAAATCTTCTTGATCGGTATGACATTCAATTTCTGGGTTTGTTGGGGCTTCGTAAGGATCATCAATTCCTGTAAAGCCTTTAATTTCCCCGGCTCTTGCTTTTTTATACAACCCTTTGACATCTCGATCTTCACAAACCGTTAAGGGTGCATTAACATAGACTTCTACAAAATCACCGATTTTTTCGCGGACTTCTTCCCGAATTTCTCGGTAGGGAGAGATAGCTGAAACCAGGACAATCACCCCATTTCGGGTTAATAGATGGGCAACAAAGCCGATACGACGGATATTTTCATCCCGATCTGCTTTACTAAATCCTAAACCTTTGGTGAGGTTTTCCCGAACAATATCTCCATCTAATATTTCGAGTTTACATTGCTTCTGTTGAAGGATCTCAGCGACCGCTCGGCTAATGGTTGTTTTTCCGGCACCACTCAAACCTGTAAACCATACCGTCACACCTCGATGCTGCATTAACGATTTTTCTCCTGTTGTACTGATTAAGCTAGATCTCTCATTTATTATGGTAAGTGAAGATTGGATCATCAGTCAACTCAAACTTCATCTCCGTCCCGAATTTATCTTTGAAGATTGCTTTGATTTCTTTTTAATTCTCCTTGACTTTTTAACAATAATTTGTATTGTGTTGAGCCCAGATTTGCTATTAAAGGTAATAAAATGAAAAAAAGGATCAAATTTTACAGAATTTTCTCAGTTAATAGGCTGAAATTAAATCTAATCACAATAACGGTTTTTAATCGATTTAACCAAAGCATGATTGCAACAAAACCCTTTAAATTTTTGTTATTTTTGTTTCTGATGGTAGGAATAATCTGGGGCATTGTTATGGGACAGTCTCCCCAGATTTTTGCCCAGGAAAATCCCTCTGGGACAACGAAAACCTTAGTCATGGCAACCTCCCCAGATTATCCGCCCTACGAGTTTAAAGATACGGCTACCAGTGGAGAAAAAATTGTTGGCTTTGATGTGGATATCGCGGAATATATTACGAAGCAATTGGGCTATAATCTGACCGTTGTGGGGATGGATTTTAATGGATTAATCCCAGCGTTAACCGCTAAACGAGCGGATTTCGTCATGGCGGGAATGACACCGACTCCTGATCGCAAAAAAAATGTAGAATTTTCCGATATCTATTTTGAAGCTAAAAATACTATTGTTAGTTTGCAAGATAAAAATTATAAAAATCCCGATCAATTAAAAGGCAAAAAAGTCGGGGTACAACTCGGTTCAATTCAACAGGAAGCGGTTAAAAATTGGCAAGGGGTGATTGCAGTTCCCTTAAATAAAACCAGTGATATTATCCAGGAATTAAACTCAAAACGCCTGGATGCTGGGGTTTTAGAAAATACAATTGTTAAAGGGTATATTGCCGCAAATCCAGGGTTAGTTTATAACGAAGTTCCGAATACAGAAGAAGCTGGATCAGCGATCGCTTTTCCCAAAGGATCGCCCTTAGTTCAACCTTTTAACGAAGTGATTCAACAGATGAAAGCCAGTGGTAAAATTGAGCAACTGGCAAAGAAATGGTTTGATCGCCCGGTCGTGACCCAAGCCCCTGAAGTTCCTCATGGGAAGGGATTAAAACTAGATTTTAATAAAATTGCTCCCAATATCCCTTATATTTTAGCGGGGATTTTTATTACGTTACAATTTAGTTTAGTCTCTGCTTTTTTTGGATTTATTTGGGGAACAATTCTGGCTTTATTTAAGATTTCAACAATTAAACCCTTGAATATTTTTTCCCAAGGTTATACCTCTATTTTTCGAGGGACACCCCTGCTTGTACAATTAACATTAATTTATTTTGCCACTCCCCAACTTACCGGATATGATATTACGGCTTTTCAAGCGGGGATATTAACCTTTTCTCTGAACTCAGGGGCCTATATTTCCGAAACCATTCGGGCGGGAATTCAAGCCGTTGATAAAGGACAAAAAGAAGCTTGTGAAGCCTTGGGGGTAAACTATCAACTCATGATGTTAGATATTATTTTACCTCAAGCCTTAAAAAACATTCTTCCGGCTTTGGTCAATGAAAGTATCAACCTGTTAAAAGATTCAACGTTAGTTTCAGTCATTGGCGTTGAAGATCTGTTACGTCGCGCTCAAATTGTTGGGGCTGAAAAGTATATTTACTTTGAACCTTTAATTTTCGTGGCGGTGATTTATTATCTGATGATTATTACCTTAACCTGGGGAGCGAATAAACTTGAATACCAACTCAAACGCAGCAGTTAATACGGCGGTTAAAATTGATCGTTTGTATAAATCTTTTGGAGATTTAAAAGTATTAAGAGGGATTTCAACGGAAATTCAAAAAGGGCAAGTAGTTTCTATTATTGGGCCGTCGGGTTGCGGAAAATCTACCTTTTTACGCTGTTTAAATCTTCTGGAAACACCGACATCAGGGCATATTTTTATTGATGGGATAGAAATTACCGACCCTAAAGCTGAAATTTTAAAAGTTCGTCAGCGTGTGGGGATGGTCTTTCAACACTTTAATTTATTTCCCCATTTAACAGTCTTGCAAAATGTCACTTATGCACCTATGAAAGTTAAGAAACTGTCTGAACCTGTGGCGAAACAATTGGGGATCGAGTTATTACAAAAAGTCGGAATGTCTGATAAAACCGATGTTTATCCCTCTCGACTTTCAGGGGGACAAAAACAACGAGTTGCGATCGCCCGGACTATGGCGATGGAACCGGATATTTTATTAATGGATGAACCCACCTCCGCCCTTGATCCTGAAATGGTGAAAGAGGTTTTAGATGTTATGAAAGGATTAGCTGAAACGGGAATTACAATGGCAATTGTTACTCATGAAATGGCATTTGCAAAAGAAGTTTCTAACCGGATTTTATTCCTCGATGGTGGGTTACTCGCAGAAGATTCTCCCCCAGAACAATTCTTTAAAAATCCTGGCTGTGAACGGGCGAAGCAATTCTTAGAAAAAATGCTTTAAACGGAACCAGGAAGAGAAAAATGCTTACTATTCCCTGTTCCCTGTTCCCTGTTCCCTAGCGTTTAGCACTATATCAACATTTGTTGACCCAAATTGGCAAAATGTGTGTAATATTAACTAATGTTACATGGGTTTCTGTTGTCGGTGAATTCTGATTCCTCATGAAACTGAATCATCTCAGTTTGAATGATAATCTGTATCACGGATAACAGAATTTTTCTCTAAACTAGATACTGCTGTTAATGAGGTACAGAACGATGGCAAATTCAACCCTTCAAGATAATACCGCTTTCGCTTCAAATCAGTGGGGTGAAGATTCTCAAATCTGGCAAAATCTGAAAACAGCGATCGCATCTAGTTCGGGTTTTCAACGCTGGGAATTGGAACGTAATTTAAACCTAATTGAACCAACAACAAATTTAGATCAATTAGTGAGTTTGTACTTACGCGAAACTTTAGAAACTTTAGCGTATTAGACCGTTTGATCTTAACCCAATGTAGAGACGCGCCATGGCGCATCTCTACAGAATAGGGATGGGTAACAAATATTGAAAGATGAAATATTAACTTTTAGATAACCGTAAAACCGTTTCTGCTTTTAATAATTGATGAGTTTCGGCTAACAGATCAGGGATTTGATCCGCGTGGGGACTGTTAACTAAACAGTGACTTAAATCTAACTGTTCAACCCCTTCAGCCGTTTTTCCGGGGAACCAATGACCGCCATTTCCTAATAAATTATAGCGCATTTTAGCATAGTCAATCATATCATAGGCGATCGCTAAATTTCTTAACCACAAAATCACTGGAATATTAATATTATTCGGGGTTTGTTCCTGACGAGGTAAACCAATATGCCAAGTTTTCGCCCAGGCTTCCCCAAAACAATTAATTAATTCCTGTTCTAAACGTTGCACAATAGAAGGTAAAATTTCATCCCAGCGATCTAAAAGGGGAAGGGTTTTTAAATGTTCATCAAAATCCGTTGGTTTAGAAGCACCAATACTTAAGGTATGAACTTGAGGATGACTTAAACAAAATAAATTATTAAATACCATTGGACTGAGGGGACTACATAACTGTACTAACTTTTCCGGGGGGTTATAAAGTTGACCGCCTTTATCGGACGGACTAATAATAAAAACCCCCATATCGTGGCGAGTTGCGGCTTCAATAGCCGGCCAATTATTTTGATTAATATAATACCAATGTAAATTTACATAATCAAATTCATTCGTTTCAATGGCTTGAATAATAGCGTCTGTCGGGCCATGAGTTGAAAAGCCAATAAACCTAACTTTTCCCTGGGTTTGTAATTCTTTAGCAACGGCTAAACACCCACCCGGTTTAATCGTATCTTCTAAAATTTCACAGGTATTAATTCCATGAATTCCGAGTAAATCAACATGATCTAATTGTAAATAAGCTAAAGATTGCTCAAAATCTTGTTTAAATTTTAAAGGATCAGGGTTAGGACAAACTTTCGTTTGTATAATTAATCGTTCTCTGGGAAGTTTAGGTAAAATTTTCCCTAACTGCATTTCTGACGTGCCATAACCCCTCGCCGTTTCAATATGATTAATCCCCAATTCTAAGGAACGATAAATACAAGCTTCCAGTTGTTTTTGATTGGCTTCAGGAATTTGATCAAAGGGAGCATCTTGCCATTGATGTTGATATCTCATTCCCCCACAGGAAAACACAGGCATTGGTAATTCTGTTCGTCCAAATCGTCGGTAATACATCATAAAAACGTCAAGATTAAAAGTTCAAAAACCGGTTTTTTCAGGCTCCACTTGCTTTGTAGCACATCCCCTGGTAGAACCAGAAAACCAGGGTTTATGCTATAATTTAAGATTAGGAGATTTCTCGAACTTTAGCTTCTCCGTTGATGACTTCACCCACCAGAATTACATCCGCAACTCCCACAAATAAACCATTTTCTAACACCCCAGGAATATTGTTAATTTCTTTTTCTAATTCGGCGGGATTTTCAATGGCATCAAATTTGACATCGATAACTAAATTTCCTTGATCGGTGACCACTGGCCCTGCTTTTTTGACCCCCATTCTCAAGGTGGGTTTTCCTCCTAATTTTTCCAGGGTTTTCATCACCGGAGTCATCGCTAATGGCATCACTTCAACAGGTAATAAAAACGTTGAGCCGAGTTGATCAACTAATTTAGAACTATCGACCACCACAATAAAAACTTCCGCCAAACTATCGACAATTTTCTCACGGGTATGGGCGGCACCTCCGCCTTTAATTAAATTTTTGTGGGGATCAACTTCATCGGCCCCATCAATGGCAACATCGATCCGATCAACTTCATCTAATGTTGTTAACGGAATGCCATATTCTTTGGCTAATACTGTTGCTTGAAAGGAGGTAGGAATGCCTTTAATATCTTTGAGTTCTCCACTTTTGAGGCGTTCTCCAATATACTGAATGGCATAGGCTGTTGTCGAACCTGTTCCGAGTCCGACGATGGTTCCCGATTTTACTCGATCGGCTGCTGCTTTCCCAACGTACTGTTTCATCAATGTTACGGGATCTTGTTCACTCATTCTAATTTATCCTCAATAAAGGGCTGTTTTGGACAAGGAGCAATTGCAGATTTTACTCCCCGTGATCAGTCTACCGAGTTTGGGTCAATTAGGGAATATAATCAAGAACGTGGGATGAGTCACCATTTGGATCTTGAGCTAAGTCGAGGGTATACCCGACTTAAATCCTATCAAGAGGTGTTGAATATTGATTGGAGAGTTACTTGTGAGTTTAGATGCCGTTTCTGTCTTATTAAAACAAGGAATTCAGCTTAAAGAATTGGGAAATTTAGACGCTGCTATTCATAAATTTAAGCAAGCTTTAGAACTGAATTCTCAAGAGGCAGAAATTTATAAAAGACTGGCGGAAACTTATATTTTAATCGGAAAGGAAGAAGATGGAATTGAAGCTCTCCATCAAGCTCTCAATTTACAACCTCAGTTCTCTTCGGCTTATTTAGGGGTTGGAAATGCCCTTTACACTCAATCTCGTTTTGATTTAGCAATTTGGGCCTATACCCAAGCTTTAGAAATTCAACCGGATTTTATGGAAGCTTATGCTAATTTAGGAAGTATTTATTTTCAGCAAGAACGGTTTGAAGAGGCGTTTTTAAGTTATCAAAAAGCTCTACACATTAATCCGAATCATGGGTTGATTTATTGGATGTTGGGGAACTTACTCAGTAAACAGCAGAAGATTAATCAGGCTATTGATTATTACCAAAAAGCAATCCTTTTTCAACCGCAGCAAGAATTATACTATTTAAGATTAGCTGAAATTTTGCTAAAAATTGATCAAGTTAATCTTGCTATTGATTGTTATAAAAAAGCCATTGAAATTAATCCCCAACAAGCCTTTGCTCATCAGGAACTTGATCGACTGCTTCAGTTTAAGTTTCAGGAAGAAAAAGACGTTCAGGAGAATAGTCCGGGGTTTTATGAAGGGGGAGTAGAATTAGCAAGTTCTGGACTAGCAACACAACTAAAATATCAATCCGAGTCGAATATTAAAGCGAGTTTAATTACGTCGGGAAGTGAACAGTTTTTGGTAGAAAATTCCCTGGAAAAAGTCAGGGGAAATCCCGAAGCAGAACAGTATAAAAATCAAGCTGAAATCTTGATAAATCAAGGCTTGTTTGATCAAGCACTCGCCCTTTGTCATCGAGCTTTAAAACTTCAACCTGACTATTTACCAGCCTATTTAACATTAGGAAATACCTTACACTTTCAAGGAAAAATTGAAGCTGCCTTGCGCGCTTATTCTTTAGCTTTAGAACTGCAACCTAATTTTCCCGAAATTCACGCTAATATTGGAACCATGTTGTTTAAAATGCAACGTTGGGATCAAGCAATTGCGAGTTATGAAAAAGCCTTAGACCTTAATCCGAATTTAGCGGCGGTTTACTGGAATTTAGGGAAAGTTTTTCAAACAGTTGGTCGAGTAGATGAATCAATTAGTGCTTGGCAAAAGGCTTTAGAATTACAACCGAATTTAGTCGAAGCGGAATTTAACTTTGAATTTGGGAATAGTTTAGCCCGTCGAGGATTATGGGAGGAGGCAATTCAAAGCTATCAACGGGCGATTGCTTTAAAACCTAATTGGGCTGAAATTTATTCTAATATGGCAAGCGTGCGATCGCAACAAGGGCAAGAAAAAGAAGCCATCCAATTATATTACAAATCCATTGAATTGAACCCCGATTTGCCCCAACCCCATCTTTATTTGGGTCATATTTTCTCTAATACACAGGAAGCAGAAAAGGCAATCTATCACTATCAACAAGCGATTAAACTCAAACCTGATTCAATGGATAGTTATGCAAATCTGGCGAATCTTTATGCTCGGATCGGTCGTGTAGAAGCTGCAATTCAAAACTTTGAACAAGCCTTAGCGATTCAACCCAATTGGGCTGAAATTCATTGTAGATTAGCTCATATTCGCAAACATGATCAACCCGCAGAAGCCATTATTAATTTAGAAAAAGCAATTGAACTTAAACCCGATTTTACAGAAGCTTATCAACAGTTATGTGATTTACTCAGTCATTCCACGAATTTAGCGAAAGCGCGTGAAATGTCAGATTTATATTGTCAAAGATGTGGAGATCAAGTTCCGATTTTATCGGCAATTGCCTATATTTTTGCTTATAGCCAGTCGGGAGCTTGTCAACAAGCTTTAGATAAACTCTTAGAATTAGAAAAAATTTGTTATCAAGCTCCTGATAAAATCAACATTTCAGAAGCAATTATTCTGTATGAGATTTTGCTGTTTACCCTATCTCACTTGCGAGATTCTGTCGAAAAAAATGCCCAATTTTATCGATTAATTGCCCAACAATATTATAAATATCGCTTCCGTGATGTTTCATCCCCTCAATATGCTTCTGTCCCTTCCAAAACCATCTCTAAATCTCTAAAAATCGGATTCATCTCTAAACACTTCCGCCGCCACTCTGTAGGATGGTGTAGTGAAGCTTTGATTCGAGAATTGTCCTTGATTTCCCCTAATATTTATCTTTATGTGACCGGACAGTTACCGATAGATGAAGTTACCCAACGATTTGAACAAATCGCCACCCAATGTTATTGGCCAAAAGCTTATCCAAATGGATTTGCCTCAGCCGAAGAAATATCCGCAGAAATCCTCAAAGATCAGTTAGATATTTTAGTCGATTTGGATTCAATGACAGTTCCAACTAACGTGCAAATTTTATATCGCCGACCCGCCCCGGTTTGTGTGTCCTGGTTAGGATTTGATGCACCCTATATTTCCCCAGATAACTATTTCTTCTGTGATCAATATACCCATCCCCAAGGTATTGAAAAACATTACCTAGAACAGTTAATCCGTTTACCTCATACTTCTGTAGCTTTAGAACCCTTTAAAAGTCGTCCTGTAGATCGAGAAGCTGTTAGAAATAGTTTAAATATTCAATCTGATCAAATGGTGTATTTATGTGTAGCACCGGGACGAAAAATTAATCAAGAAATGATTGAAGCTCAAGTAAAAATTCTCAAGAATGTTCCTCAGAGTGTACTCCTTCGTAAAGGTCAAGGGGATAATAACTTAATTCGAGAACTGTATCATCAAGTTTGTGAGGAATACAATGTTGATAAAAGTCGTTTAATTTTTATTGGGTTAACGAAAACTGAAGAAGAACATCGAGCAATTTATTATGTGGCGGATGCCTTATTAGATTCCTATCCTTATAATGGTGGAACCCATAATTTAGAGGCGTTATCTGCAAATTTACCCGTCGTGACTCGTGCTGGGGAACAGTATCTTTCTCGCATGGGTTATTCCTTTTTAAAAGCGGTTAATTTGGATTTTGGAATTGCTTGGAGTTGGGAAGAATATACAGAATTAGGCATCCGATTAGGATTAGATAAAAATTTACGCCATCACATTCAATCTCACTTAATTCAATCTCAAAGCCCTGAATCTTTAGCCCCCTTATGGAACCCTAAAAAATTAGCTCAAGAAATGTATCTCATTTTTGAGACATTGTATCGCCATTCTTGATTATAGTAGAAACTTATTACTCATGACTAATTGAGGGCTATACAATAGCAATCACGCCCTTGTTGTTTAGCATTGTACAACGCTTGATCTGCGAGTTGAATTAAGTAATCCGGTTGAACTGTTGCGCTGGGAATTAGGGACGCAATTCCTAAACTGACGGTGACAAATTCCTTGACTCCCGACCGTTGATGAGGAATCGCTAAATGGGAAATCATACGCTGAATCCGTTTTGCTACATTGATGCCAACCTGTAGATTTGCATTGGAGAGGAGGATGACAAATTCCTCGCCTCCGTAACGGGCTACAAGGTCAACGGAACGCCGCAAATCGAGGTGACGAGTACATTGATAAACCGCCTGTGCAATTTTGAATAGACAATCATCCCCAGCTAGATGACCGTAATGGTCGTTATAAGCTTTAAAGCTATCGAGATCAAACATAATTAAGGTTAATGGCCGTTGTTGTTTTTCCAAAGCCTCCCATTCTTTTTGCAAACAAGCATCAAAACAGCGACGGTTAGCCACTTGAGTTAAACTATCCAGATTGGCCAGTTGATATAATTTTTGATTGGCTTCTTGAAGGGCGAGTTCCGCTTTTTTTCGGCTAGTAATATCACGGATGGTAATCGAAAAACCATCCCCTAATTTGACGGCAACAAAGTGATACCAGTAAGATTCTCCAAAGGGATAATAAATATCCTGTTCTAAAGATTCACCTGTCTCGACGATTTTCACAAACCGATAAAATAGTTCCGGTTGAATGCGGTTGAGGAGTTTTTTGAGAATAATTTTACCCATCATTTCATCACGAGTGCGTTCAAAGACTTTAGCCAAGACCGGGTTAACGACTAAGCAACGAAAATCTTTAATCATTCCTGTTTCTGGTTCCCGTACCGCTTGCAATGCGGCAATTCCATCTAGGGAACTATTTAATATACTCGATAAAAGTGCTCTGGATTGATAGAGAATCTCCTCAGCTTCCTGACGCTTAATAATTTCGGCTTCCAAAAGTTGTTTTTGTCGTTGAATGGTTAACTGACTTTCTAAACGGGCTACGACTTCTTCCACTTGAAAGGGTTTGGTAATATAGTCTACTCCACCCGCTTGAAAGGCTTTTACTTTATCAAAAACATCATTTAAGGCACTAATAAAAATGACGGGAATATTGCGAAAATTTTCATCTGCTTTTAAGGCTTCACAAACTTGATAACCATCCATTTCTGGCATTTTAACATCTAAAAAAATCACATCGGGTTGTTTGAATCTCACCGTTTTAAGAGCCATTCGCCCACTGGTGACACTGCGGACAGTATAGCCAAGTTGAATTAGTAAATCGCTTAATAGCTGTAAATTTTCTGGAAGATCATCGACGAGGAGGATATTTCCTTTCATTGGGGGTGAAAGCTCAGGATTCATGATTAATCAGGGGTTCAATTAATTCAACTATTTGCTCGAATTGAAATTTCCGCACAAGTTGTGTTAAGAATTGTATCAGAAAAATCTGGGTGTTGGGAATTTCTATAATTAATTCCATCACAACTTGGCCATCGGCTTCAAGTGCTGATTTATACAATTTATCAATCCAATCTTGAGACATGATGTTTAAATCATCAGTAGTCAATTTAACGTTTAACTTATTATTTAAAATGGCTTGTGTTTCCTCATAAATATACTGAACTCCTAAATGTTTAGTCAAGGATTCAAAAATCCTTTGTTCTGTAAAGGGTTTACGAATAAAATTATCACATCCGGCTGAGAGGACAATGGCTTTTTCTTCTTCTAATACACTCGCAGTTACAGCAATAATCGCTGTAGCATTACCTTTTGTTGTGGATTTAATATATTTAGTCGCTTCATAACCATCCATCACAGGCATTCGCATATCCATGAAGATTAAATGGGGTTCCCACTCATTCCAAATTGCGATCGCTTCTAGCCCATTTCTAGCTTCTTTTAACTCAAATCCCAAGGGTTCTAAAAGTTTAATTAATAATTTACAATTAATTTCTTTATCATCAACGGTCAGAATTTTATAGGTCGGCTGACCCGGTATTAATCCTAATACTTTTTGTCGGGTTTCTGTCGGTTCATTCTTAATATATTGACCCAGTTTTGCCTGGATTGTAAATCTAAAGGTTGTGCCTTTTCCTAATTCACTTTCTACAGAAATATCTCCCCCCATTAATTGCACAAATTTACGACTAATAGTTAATCCTAAACCCGTCCCTTCTTGCTTTTCTTTTCCGGCTTGGGCTTGGGTGAAGGCTTCAAAGAGTTTCGGTAATTCCGCCTGGGAAATTCCCACTCCCGTATCGCGGATTTTAAAAGTTAAGGTAATCACGTCCGTTGAGTCTTCTTTATCCTCAAAAACGGTTAAACTAATACCCCCTTGAGACGTAAATTTAATTGCATTGCTGAGTAAATTAATTAACACCTGACGCAATTTAACGGCATCAGTACAGATATAGCGAGGAAGGGTTTCACTGCGTTGAAAGATTAACTTTAATCCGGCATTAATCGCTCGTAAATCTAGCATATCTTCTAAATCATCTAATAACTGATACAAATCAAAATGATTCAGATTTAGGCTGGTTTTTCCCGCTTCGATTTTAGACAAATCTAAAACATTATTAATCAGAGTTAATAGATATTCACCACTCCGATAGATAATTCCGGCGTTTTCATATTGTTCAGAGGGAAGATTAGGACTTCTAATCATTAATTGAGAAAAGCCTAAAATCGCATTCAAGGGCGATCGCAATTCGTGACTCATATTAGCAATAAACGTACTTTTAGCTTGATTAGCAACTTCGGCTTTTTCTTTAGCAATCACTAATTCTGCGGTGCGTTCTTCTACGCGATGTTCTAAGGTTTCAAAAGAGGTTTGTAACTGAAAAGCCATGTCATTAAAGGAATCGGCTAGAGTCTCGATCTCGGAAACTCCCTCGATCTCAACAACCTGACTCAATTCACCATTAGCGATCGCTCTACTTGCTTGACTCAATCGCTTAATCGGTTTAGCAATCAAATTTGATGTAATAATTCCTAATACTGTAGCGAGAATTAAAGTTAAGAAACAAAGTAAAATAGTGGTCTGGGTATTAGCTTGAATTTCTCCTAGAAATTCAGATTCTGGGATGACTATCACGACCACCCAATCCAAACCATATTGATCTCGGTAGGGGATGACACGAACAAAAGGATTGTGAGCTAAATTAGGGCGGAGTGATTGCGGTTTATTGATGGCATTTAAACTACCAAATCCTTTGATTAACTCCCCAGTCAAATCACGAATGACTGTTTCACGACTATTGATAGCTGCCAAACGTTGCCCTTTGTTATTCACGACCAAGATAGGAGATTCATCTTCTGAACTCGCCACAATCAATCCTGAACGCTCCATGATAAAAATATGACCAGAACTTGTTTTATTAAGTTTTTTGAGAAACTGACTAATCTGAAGGAGATCGAGATCAATACCAAATACCCCAAGCAAATTATTTTGGGAGCTATAAACGGGAGTGCTTGCTGAGATACTGAGAACATTCGACGCAACTGTCCAAGAATAAATCGAAGTCCAGATTGGTTTGCCCGCTTTCACCGCATCCAAGTACCAGAGACTATCAATTTGAGAAATCGCAACTGTATTAATTAATTTTAGTCGATTCGCTTGCTTGTCAACCAAGTAATATCGATACTTATTGGGTTCAGATGGGAGAGTTTCTGAAATTTCTAACACATTACCTGCCGGATCTCCATAACCTGCACCAATATATCCTCCTTCCTTACTACCAAAGTTAATATAGGTAAAACCAAATAATTGCTGCTGACGACAGAAATATTTACCCATAGCCTTAAAATCATTCAAGTTTAAGATTCCTGACTCAAAAGCCTCCACATTCATTTGGTTGATTTCTTGAGCTTTTCCCATGTAACTATTAAGATATTGCTCAATACGATTACTCGTCTCTGTCATTAATTTATCAGCCAGGTTCTCAACAGCGTGCTGTCCACTGCGGTAAGAAAGATAGCCGACTAAACCCACTGCGCCCACAATTTGCAACACAAAGGGGAAAATTAACACAAATCTCAGGGGAATTTGTCTGTTTTTTTTGACGGTCTTCGAGCGAAGGTTAATCATGGTTTATTAAAGGCTCGGTTAATTCAATTATCTGCTCAAATTGAAATTTACGCACAACCTTTGTTAGAAATTGGGTGAGATCAATCTCGGTAGCCGGAATTTCTTCAATTAATTCCAAAACTTGGGTAGAGTTTGCTTCTAATGCAGCTTCATAGAGTTGATTAATCCATTCAGGGGACATAATTTTTAAATCCTCTGAAGTTAACTTTAGTTTGGGACTACTCCTTAAAAGAGTTTGTGTTTCTGCATAAATATACTCCACTCCTAAATGTTTCCCTAAAGCCTCAAAAATGGTATATTCTGTAAAGGGTTTACGGAGAAAATCATCACATCCGGCTGAGAGAGTAATCGCTTTTTCTTCTTCTAAAACACTGGCTGTTAACGCAATAATGGCAGTCCCATTGCCTTTAGTTGTGGATTTAATATATTGAGTGGCTTCATAACCATCCATCACAGGCATTCGCATATCCATCCAAATTAAATGGGGTTCCCATTCTTCCCATATTGCGATCGCTTCAATTCCATTACTCGCTTCTTTTACCTCAAATCCTAAAGGTGAAAGTAATTTAATTAGTAATTGACGATTAATTTCTTTATCATCAACCGTCAGAATTTTATAGGTGGGTTGACCGGGAGCTAAAGCCAGAACTTGAGGGTGTTTTTCTGGAGTTTTACTCACAATTTCTTGACCTAATTTAGCTTGAATATAAAATTGAAAGGTTGTGCCTTTTCCTAATTCACTTTCTACAGAAATATCTCCTCCCATTAATGAGATAAATTTGCGACTAATGGCTAACCCTAAACCCGTTCCTTCATTGCATTTCTTTCCCGCTTGAGCTTGAGAAAAAGCATCAAACAGCTTGGGTAATTCTTCGGGTGCTATTCCGACTCCCGTATCACAAATAGAAAAATGAAGATTAAAAATATCGATTGTTTCTTGATCTCCCTGAAAGACAGAGAGTGTAATTTGACCATCTAAGGTAAATTTAATGGCATTACTAAGTAAATTGATGATCACCTGACGCAGTTTAACTTCATCGGTATAGATATAATGAGGAACATTTTCATCTCGAATAAATATCAGTGTTAAACCCGCAGATACAGCGCGTAGATGCAACATATTTTCTAAATCATCTAGGAGGTAATACAGATCAAAATATCGAGGATTCAAGGTGGTTTTTCCGGCTTCTATTTTTGATAAATCCAGAATATTATTAATCAGGGTTAGTAAATATTCTCCACTGCGATAGATAATGTCTGCATTCTCATATTCTTCTGGACTAACTGCCGACTTTCTTAAGATCAATTGGGAAAAACCTAGAATAGCATTCAAAGGCGATCGCAATTCATGGCTCATATTGGCAATAAAGGTACTTTTGGCTTGATTGGCAACTTCGGCTTTTTCCTTAGCAATTTCTAATTCTGCGGTGCGTTCATATACCCGATTTTCTAAGGTTTCAAAAGCAGTTTTTAACTGAATCGCCATACTATTAAATGAATCGGTAAGACTTGTTACTTCAGTAATACCTTGAAGTTTGATATCCTGAATCCCGTGATTTTTTTCTGGGGTTAAATATTGCCATTCACCCTTTGCGATTGCCTGACTTGCTCGATTTAAACGGAGAATTGGATGAGTAATCCATCGAGCGGTGAGAATACCAATAGCTGTAGTCAGGATTGACACTCCCACCCCTGCGCTACGCTAAAGGGGTGGGATTCTCGTATCTAGTCCAGTCAAGCAGAGACAGTTGAATATACTCTTGTTTGACTGTATTCACCGAGTTCAGGGGTGTGCCAAGCACCCCATCAGTTAAACCGGATGAATCCATTACAGAAGCATCTCTCTGTAGGTCTAACTGACAAGAAAAACCGTCCCATTGAGCTAGGTTTTTCGCAGCATTCAAATCAGAGTTATGGTAGTGACCATTAGGGCAATTGAAATCATGTCGATTTCTTTTACCAATAAAACCACAGGTTGAACAGGATTTGGAAGTGTATGGCGCAGGTCTTTTAATTAATTTCAATCCTTTAAGAGCCAACTTATAATTAAGTTTCTGTTCCAAAGAATAATAAGACCAATTATGTCGAGATTCACCGGAATCAGAACGAGATTTTTGGCTCTGTTTCATTGTGCTTCGACATCCTTCTAAATCCTCAATAACAACATCAGCATTATGGTATTCGGCAAAACGAACAATTCGACGGCTGATTGTATGATTGATTGCATCCATCCATCGTCGTTCTTTTTTGTCCCATTTCTTTAATGCTCGAAACTTTTTAGCTTCTTGAAGTTGTTTTCTTCGTTGTTGAAAATAACGTCTCCGATGCTTAACGCTTTGACCATTAAAGAACTTACCAAAACCCTGTTTAGGTGCAACTACCGCTAAATTATTCTGTCCTCGGTCACATCCTAATCTTTTCTCCGTCTTAACTTCTGGAACATCCTCAGTAATTGACAGATAGGCATACCACTTATTTCGATGTTTAATTAATTTAAAAGAACCCCCTTGAATTGTTCCCTCTAACAATCCGTCTAAAACAGGTTGCCAATGGGGAGATGCAACTTCAATGGGAATTCTTTTTTCACCTTTAAGGGTTGGAAAACTAATTGAATAAGTATTCCCTTTTAGGGTTAACTTCCAGTTTTGGTTGTTAACTTCCACAGGAAGAACTTTATATTGTTTGGTTTTACGACCTGTGGGTGATGTGGTATGTCGGATTACTTGGTTAACAAGGGCAGATTTTAACTCGGACATAATTTTAGCTGTTGTCATTTTACGCCGTTCTTTAATCGGCAATGACAACAGCTTGTTGGCAACCCGTGTGTTTTCTGCCGTCATTTGCTCAAACACCTGAGCTTTACAACGGTTGAGATCCACGAATTTCAATTTAATCGTCCGAGTTATTTTTGTCATGTCATCCATGATAACATAAGGTTGATGAATCGTGTGTATCGACAATGACAGAAAATCAATATAGAAGAAAAAACACATCAGTTAGTCTGATCAACTATCATTTTGTCTTTTGCCCAAAAAGGAGGAAAAGGGTGTTGGTTAACGGAGTGAGCAGAAGATTAGAGGAAATTATCTACCAAAAAGCAAAAGAGCTAGAATGTGATGTCCTAGCTCTGGAGATAATGCCTGATCATGTGCATTTATTTATTAGTTGTCACCCTTTGATTGCTCCACATCAAATTATGTTCAGAATCAAAGGGGCATCATCAAGAATATTAAGAAAAGAATTTCCTCATTTACTTAAACTACCTTCTTTGTGGAGTCGAAGCTATTATTGTGGGACGGCTGGTTCTGTTTCTAGTGAAACTATCAAAAAGTATATTGCTAACCAAAACTCTCACTAGCCTTCACTCCGCCTAAAGGCGGGTATTCTACATCCCACGCTTGAAAGACGTGGGCTTTGAATACGGTTATTGTAAGGTAATAAGAGAGAGTAAAACTGTTAATTTGGCATTAGCCTGAATTTCTGCCATAAAGTCAGAGTCTGGGAGAGCTACGACTAACAACCAATCTAAACCATATTGATCTTGATAAGGCTTAATGTGAACAAACAGCGTTTTCCCCTTCAAGGGAACTTGGAAGTTAAAATCAGTTTTAATTTGGTTAAGATCGCCATATTGTTGTTGCAGTTGATGGGTGATTATCCTTGTCCAAGGGTTCTGACTCTGGGTAGCACTTAAGCGGATTAACTTTCCCGTGGCATCTTTCAAATAGGGAGTTTCTAACGTTGATGTAGCGACAAGATCGCCCTGACGATCAATAATAAATGTTTGTCCTGAAGTCGAGAATTTGAGATTATTTAAAAAGGTTCCGATTCCATCTAATATAATGCCACTATTAAAAACACCTTGAAGTTTTTTCCCATTATCATAAACAGGAAATATCGCATTAATCCCTAATGTTTTTGGCACTTTGTAAACAATAATCGGCGACCAAGTTTGTTTTTTAGCTGCAATTGCCGCCAGATACCAATCGGTTTGCAGTACATTAACGGGTTTCACATAGCTCAATTTCCTACCTCTACCTTGATGATCAACGAGATAATATTTCCGTTTTGTGACATCTGGAAGGTTGACTTGGTTTAAGATGAATGCACCTTGTTTGAGATTTTCTCCAGAAAGCTGATTGGCTTGTGCAAGTAATTCCCGACTGAGAAGGCGATAGTAGTTTATCTGTTCTCCCTGTTCATTAGCGAAGCCATTAGATGAAAGGGAAGGAGAGAGTTTGATCTGTTGCCAAAGATGCTGACGTAGTTGCTCAAAATCTTTGATATTAAGGCTACCCTGTTGAAAAATATCATAATTTAGAGCGACTATTTGCTGTTGAATTTGCAGGGAGGTATTCAGGTGATCATGTATTCGTTTTGTTACCTGATTCATCACCTGATTGGCTAAGTTTTCTACCGCTTGTTGTCCACTCTGATAAGACAAATAACCCACTAATCCCACAGCACCGACAATTTGCAACACAAAGGGGACAATTAACACTAATCTCAGGGAAATTTGTCGGTTTTTTTTAGCTGTTTTGGGGTCAGGGTTAATCATGGTTTATTAAAGGCTTAGTTAAGTCAACGATCTTTGTAGTGAGGGCTTTAGCCCTCTTTTGGCCCTTTAGGGCTTACTACAAGGGTTTTTGACCGGGAACTCCAACATTTCGCGGGTATTGTTTAGGCGTATATTTTACTTTTTTAATCGATACACAGTGGCGAACACTGTTAGTTAAAGGGGTGGTAAATTCATCAACAGATTCGATGATTCCCCCTAATTGTTTCACCGTGAATGTTAACTGTTTTTCTTCTTCCGTTGTCCAGTGACCTCGATAGAGTATTCCTAATCCTCCAATCTTTAATAAAGGCAGAGCATATTCAGCAGAAACGGATGGCGGAGCAACGGCTCTTAACAAAGCCAACTGATAGGATTCTCGATGTTTAGGATGTTGACCCAGAGCTTCTGCTCGACCCACCCAAGGAATTGTATTTTTGATATTTAATTGCTCTAAAATTGTTGTTAAGGCGGTAATTTTCTTGCGAGTTGAATCTAATAACGTCACAGAACAATCCGGTAATACTAAAGCCACAGGTATTCCGGGGAAGCCTCCCCCTGTGCCAATATCAATAATTTTATCACCGGGATGGGCAGGAATTTTACCCGATAATACGGGGGCAATTCCGCGTAGAGAATCCCATAAATGTTTTTCCCAAAATTCTTCAGGTTCAGTTAAGCGAGTTAAGTTCAGTTGTTGATTAAACTCCAGAATTAACTCAAATAATTGTTGAAATAAATCCTGTTGTGCAGGAGTAGGTTGCCAATTTAATGTATCCTGCCAAATTGCAGTCAGTTCGGGTAACTTAGGGAAGGAAGTTTGATTCATAATTTATCAAAAATTAAGCTTTTGGAGAAGCTACTATTTTTTGTTGGTCTTGCATTACCATTGTCTTCAAATCTAGGGGAGCTAAATGACCGTGTTGTAATGACCAACAACAATCTGCAAGATTCAACAATTCTCTAGCATCATGGGTGACAATTAATAACGTCCAATGTTTTTTTAATTTTCCTAATAAATTAATTAATTGTTGTCGCATTGACCAGTCTAAACCCGCCGTTGGTTCATCTAACATTAAAATATGAGGTTGGCGAATTAATTGTACCGCTAAGGCTAGACGTCTTTGCTGTCCACCACTGAGGGAATGGGGAGCAACTTGTAACGATAAATGGCTGAGTCCTACTTCATCTAACGCTTGATGAACCTGCTCTGAACCTAACTCTGGATGACCTAAGCGTAACTCATCTAAAATTGTGCCGCCACAAAAATGTCGTTCTGGAAATTGAAACACTAAACCCGCAAGCTGTTGTAAGTGTTCCGAGGTTAATTCTTGCTCCCGCCAGCAAATATTTCCCTTCGTTTTTTCAGCTAAACCCGCTAAAATTTCCAGTAATGTACTTTTTCCCGAACCACTAGGCCCAATAATGAGTCCCATTTGCTGCGGTGCCAGTTCTAAGTTGACCTGCGCTAAAATCGGGTTGTCACTAGCGGCGGGATGATAAACTAAATTTTTGATATAAAGCATCACAAACAGAAGACCAATAAAATGAGAATTTGAGCCGAAAAAACAAAGCAAGAGGAAATGCTTAATGCCCAATACCCTTAATTTAGATTATAACACAATCAGTAGATTATTTTTATCAGTTCTTGCAAATAAATCTGGGTTTCCCCTTGCCGAAAGCAGAGAAAAAAATTAAGATTTATACAAAACAGATGGCAATATCATCCCAGCTTGGCTCTGATTGAACATTCCGTTTTAACTTGGATAATAGGATGAACATTATGATCAATTCTTCTCGGTGTAAAGCTCAGAAATTTCCCTTAATGATTAGACAGGTTTTCTGGGGAATGAGTGCCAGTTTGATTACATTCAGTTCAGGGATAAATCCCAGTTTGGCGGCTGATCCGTTTCGCACAACCGATCCGCGTCCCATCGGAAGCCAAACAGAAACTGCATTTAAAGCAATGTTTGAGCGAGGGAATTATAAGGAAGCTCAACAAGTTTTAGAAAAAGCGAAATTACAAGAACCCAATGAACCCTTAGTCTATGCACTCTTGGCTTCTTTAGCTTACCAAGATCAAGATTTTAATGCTTTAAAAACCTATAGTGATCAAACCTTAGCATCGGCTAAACTCTTAAGTACAAAAGACCCTTTACGCGGTAATCTTTATATTGCAGTCGGTTTATTTTTACAAGGGGGTCATACCATCGTCACGGAAGGCACATTAAAAGGTGCTCCTAAAGCCTTAAATCAATTACAAGAGGTATTAAAATCCTTAAATGTTGCTGAAAAAATTAATCCTCAAGATCCCGAATTAAACTTAATTCAAGGCTATATGGATTTATTATTATCCTTGAATCTTCCCTTTTCTGACTCCCAAAAAGCTATTAAAAAACTTGAACAACAAGCTAAACCTAGTTACTTAGCTTATCGGGGAATTGCCATTGGCTATCAAAATTTAGGTCAATATGATCAAGCCTTAAGTTATACCGAAAAAGCTTTATCTGAAGCTCCAAACCATCCAGAAGTATTATATCTGAAAGCCCAAATCTTAGCAGAACAGGGAAAGAAACTCAAAGCAAGCAATCAAACTCTAATTCCCTCCCAGTTACAGGAAGCCAAGCAATATTTTACCCAAGCTTTAAACCAATCTGATCAACTTCCTAAACGATTAGTCGCTCAAATCTTTTATGAACAATGCAAAAATCTAAACCGCATTGATAATCAAGGACGACCTTGTGATCCGTTGCGCGATAAAATTAAAGATGCTAATGGTCTTTGGGGGCCAACTGCCAATCAATTACCACCTTTATAACCATTTATTCTTATGGAAGTTTTGTTTAGAGAATGTAATCCTTTTGATATTTGGATTTGGCTACAATTTCAAACCGTTCCCTCCCGCAGTGAACGGGATTATATTGAGGAAGTGTTTGATTCATGGTTTCTATTAGGAAAAATGGGAGGATTTAATGCAGAAAATCTACAGGTTCAAGATACTGGAATTGACTTAAGTTATCTGACCTACGATGATGCCATTGTTGATAATAGTATGATGGCACTGATGCACAATATGGGAGAAATTGAATATCAGGGAGTTTGGGCACGTTGTTGGTTTGATTTAGGAACCAGTGATGCTTTTGCTCTCGATGTTTTAATCAATGCTTTTCGCCAATTAAGCCAAGAATATGTAATCATTGAAAAACTTATTATTGGCGGTGAAAATGAAGATTGGCCGATAGAAAAAGACGTTTATCAATCCAGTGTAGCTGATTATAATTAATCAGTTATCAGTTATCAGTTNTAACTATAGCAATCCCAAATAGATTGTAATAATTTAAAACTGATATGAAACAGCCAGAAGTATTATCCCTGTTCCCTGTTCCCTTTTGAACCGAAATTTTGGATACAACTCAAATAGGATTGCTATATCAACTATCAACTGATAACTGATAACTGATAACTGATAACTGATAACTGATAACTGATAACTGATTTATGCGTCTTCCTTTTCCTATATTTTCAACCTCTCGACGTCCTCAGCAACATATCGCTGAAGTGATAGAAACGGCGACAACGGAGTATTTAGCCCAATGTTTAGAACCGGAGGACTTGAGTTTTCCGGTCATGCCTGCCTTTGGGAGTTGGGTCAAATCAAGGGATGAGGAGTCAGGAAATCAGGTTTATGGAGTGGTTTATTATGCTACTACTAGCCCAATTGATTCCGTGCATCGAGCCAGGGCGCTAGGATTAACCTTAGAAGAATTGCGTGAACAGCAACCCCAAATTTTTGCCATGTTAAAAACGGAATTTCGGGTGGCTATTGTCGGTTTTGAGATGACGAACCCAGAGCGATCGCAACGAGGTAAAATCTATCAATATATTCCGCCTCGTCCCCCGCAAATTCATCAGGCAGTCTATGAATGTCACCCGGATGAAATTGTTAATTTCAGTCAGGAATTAGATTTTTTAAGAACCTTATTAGACGTGAGGAACGCCCCGGTTGATTCTTTGGTAGCTGCGGCGATTCGAGAAATTTATCAACTGAGAAAATTAGATCGAGGTTGGTTAATTGAAGCGGGACGAACCCTGAGTATTTTATTAAAAGATGATTATGATCGCTTGCGGATTATTCTTAAACAAATTCATCCTTGATCAAGGTAGAATTAAATTGATCCAGCTTCTGCCACTTTCCGAATTAAACAAGTAGTAAATAAACGAATTTATCCCAATGTCATCATCCCTAGGTTTTATTTTACTAACTCATAGAAACCCACAGCAAATTTACAGGCTAATAGATCATTTAAACAAAATGTTTAATTATCCGTCAATTGTCTGTCATCATGACTTTTCCAAATGTGATTTATCTACAGATACTCTACCGAAAAACGTCTCCTTTGTCCGTCCTCATATAGAAACCGCATGGGGTGAATTTTCCGCAGTAGAAGCTATCATCAAAGCGATTAAACTAATGTATGAGTCTGTAAATCCGCCAGATTGGTTTATATTACTCAAAATTTCACAATTCGTCTGGAACATCCATTATTAACTAAACCCTTCCTGCCATTTTGCGCGAAAATTTGACATAGATGTAGATAGCACTATTCTTGATCAACTTGACAGAATTACTTTAGCATGATAACCTCTGTTTTGGTTGCAAATCCGTCACAGTTGACTTTCAAAAATCAGAAAAATTTGTATGATTAAGACTTTGTTTTGCCAAATTAGCTAAAAGCTAATAACACAAATCAAAAAAATCAACCATTTTCGCGGTTTTTTATATGAAAAATAGGGGAGTTATCTATTGTGCGACAGGAAATGTTTTATATCTGGAAGCAACTTTAATCAGTGCGATTGCCCTCCGTCAGATAGAACCCAAAATACCTATCACTATAATCTCTGATCATCCCTTACTGAAACTTTTCCCTCTTGAAAAGTACGAAATTAGTTGTATATTGATTAATCTTAGTGAAATCAATGATAGCGGTTCATTTTCATCTAGGGGGATCAAGACAAGTCTATCAACCTTTAGTCCATATCAGGAAACACTTTTCCTAGACGCGGATATTCTTCCCTTCAATCCTATTTCTGACCTGTGGGAGTATCTTGATTATGGAGATATGTGTATGGTGGTTGACCTAGTTCCAACATTGGGATTGTGCGATCATATTTCAGAAGAAGAGAAGAATTACACCTTACAATATGTTCCAGAAAGTACAACTCAGTTTAATAGTGGAGTAATTCTTTGGAGAAACACTAAGCAAACTCAGTCTTTATTTGAGTTATGGAATCAGGAGTGGCTAAAATTCAAAAAGCAAGATCAGTTAGCTCTAATTAGAGCTATTAATAAGGCAGAATTCTCTGTTTATAGCCTTACTTGTATATACAATATTTCCCCAATAGACGCTATATCTAGAATAGAGAATAAATCCGTTAATACACTTGCTGAAATACATGAAATGTGTCAATTTAAAGCTTTATCTATGATCCAACAATCTATTCTGAAGCAGAAAAATGATATTTGCTTGCTTCACTGCTGGGGTGGATATGTTGCTTTAGGTAAATTTCCTGAAATGGCTCAGAAATTTTATCCAAATATAGTTGAACAAGTAGTTGCAACTGGAATTTTTAGTAAGGAATCACCTGTGAGGTAATCTACAGTTATATACACTTATACGATAACGGAAAAGTTGACCCCCTACGGATACTCTTTTGATTCTTTGATTCGGAATCCTCAAAACGTGCTATAGTAGGAAGGTTGTCTAAAAATCACACATCTAGGGATTCGGGTGTTTCTAGGGTATCTACCCCTAGCGAATACGCCTAGATGGAGGATTAACCCGAATTAGGAGTTATGACGAATGGCCGTTATTAGTTTGGCAGAAATGCTGGAGTCTGGAGTTCATTTTGGACATCAGACTCGCCGTTGGAACCCGAAAATGTCTCCTTATATCTACACGGAGCGTAACGGGGTTCATATTATTGATTTGGTTCAAACCGCAGAACTGATGGAGGAAGCTTATGATTATGTCAGAAGTTCCTCTGAACAAGGGAAAAAGTTTTTATTTGTGGGAACCAAACGCCAAGCGGCTGGAATTATTGCTCAGGAAGCAGCACGCTGTGGTGGATATTATGTTAACCAACGCTGGTTAGGAGGAATGCTCACCAACTGGGCTACCATTAAAACTCGGGTTGAACGTCTGAAAACTTTAGAAGACCGAGATAAAAGTGGTTATTTCGATTATCTTCCTAAAAAAGAAGCCTCGGTTTTACGTCGAGAATTGACAAAATTGCGGAAATATTTAGGCGGAATTAAAGCGATGCGTCGCGTTCCCGATGTGGTGATTTTAGTTGACCAACGCCGGGAATATAACGCTGTGATGGAATGCCGCAAATTAGATATTCCCATTGTGTCTTTATTAGATACCAATTGTGATCCTGATTTAGCCGATATTCATATTCCCGCTAATGATGATGCCATTCGTTCAATTAAATTGATTGTCGGTAAATTAGCCGATGCAATTTATGAAGGACGTCATGGTCAGTTAGATGCTGGCATCGCTGAATATGATGACGAGGTTTATGAAGACGAGTATGAAGAGGATGAAGAAATCGAGGATCTCGATGATTTAGATTCTGATAGCGATTCGGAAGAATAAAACCGTTCTCAGGAGTTGGCTTTGGAGTTAAATCCCAGGGAAATGATCCCGCCGGGACTCCTGGTCAACCTCACGGTTTATGCAGAAGAAAGCTAGATCCATTTGTTATAATTTTTTTGACAGATGGGTCATGGCGGTAGGCAAACATCCACGAAATTACTGAGGAAAAGATGGCGGAAATCTCAGCAAAAATTGTTAAGGAACTGCGCGATAAAACGGGCGCAGGGATGATGGACTGTAAAAGAGCCCTGACAGAAAATGATGGCGATATGAATAAAGCCATCGACTGGTTACGCCAAAAAGGGATGAGTTCTGCGGATAAAAAAACAGCCCGCAGTGCAACTGAAGGCTTAGTGGGAAGTTATATTCACACCGGGGGCCGAGTTGGTGTCATGGTAGAAATCAACTGTGAAACCGATTTTGTAGCCCGTCGGGAAGAATTTAAAGCTTTAGTACAGAATATTGCGATGCAAATCGCAGCCTGTCCTAATGTGGAATATATTTCAGTTGATGATATTCCCGCCCCGATTGCAGCCCGAGAAAAAGACATTGAAATGAAGCGGGATGATTTAGGCAATAAACCCGACAATATTAAGGAAAAAATCGTTCAAGGACGAATTGAAAAACGCCTAAAAGAGATGTCTTTGCTGGATCAACCTTACATCCGAGATCAAAATATTACGGTGGAAGAGTTGGTGAAACAAAGTATTTCTCTGTTAGGAGAAAATATTAAAATTCGTCGCTTTGCTCGGTTTGTTCTGGGTGAAGGGTTGGAGAAAGAAGAAAAGAATTTTGCGGATGAAGTAGCTGAACAAATGGGCAAAGCCTAAGGTTACTGGTCACGCAAATGTTGAGTTAAAACTCCGATCAGATAAAATTTTAATAAAAGATCGGAGTTCATTCATTTTTAATTCTTAATTCGTAATTCTTAATTCGTTTATGGCTGGATCAATAAATCGAATTGAGCAGGATATCGCGACGTTGGAAGAAGCGATCGCTAAACTCGCCGAGGAGTTTCATCAAGGGTATGAGGTGTATTTGATGGCTCTGGGGCAGGGAGTTCGTCAACAGTTGATTTTGGCGAGTTATTACCTCTGTACTCAAACCTATCCTGAAGCCTTTTTAAAGTTATCCGTTTCAGAACGACAAAAATTACAACAGGGACTCAGAAATTTAGCCAAACAAATGCAAAAGGCTCTGTGTCAGTCTCTACAAATGCCAGTGCCTGTTGAGGTTCCAGGCTTAGAATTAGAAGAATTAGAAGAATTAGAGGCAGAAGAGGCAGAAGAGGCAGAAGAGGCAGAAGAGGCAGAAGAGGGGGAAGGAAAGCTGGAATTAGAAACTGATTTTGAAATTTCTCCAATTCGTAAGCCCTTAACACCTGAGCGTTTATCTGCTTGGCAAGAAAGGATTGAGACTGGAATTATTCAACTCTTGAAGTTGTTATCGAAGGATGCCAATCTGTTATTACAACGCTCTGGTCTATTGCCCCAAAAATTACCGGAAGCCGTTTTGGAAGTGGCATCTAAGGCTGAAGCGTCTAGCGAAGGAATCGCAGGGCCTCCAAATTTGCTCCAGATTATGATTGAAACGGAGGATGACGATGACTCCCAAACGTCAATGGTGACGAAATTAACTACGATTCATCTACGGTTGGGGGAAATTGAGTTTGCTGATGCTAATGTGATGACGCGACGGCATCAACTCCGCCATTTGTCAGGACAGTTGAGTGGTATTCGTCGGGAGTATCATAAAAAGTTGCGCGAGAGGGCGATTGTTCAAGCAGAATCAGCTTGGAGAGCGAGTTGGTATGAGGATTAAAAAAGGCTGTAATACCGATGAATTAAGGTTGATGTAAATTAGTTGTTTAAAAAATCAAGAGTATATGCGAAAACAATGCTCCAACATTTGCTAAAATTTTAACACAGGTGATTGCTTCGTGTCAACCTTCTCAAAATTTTGTCTCTATTTTCCTGAAATTTGAGGAGAGTCGAAAACAGAGTAACGTCTGTAATGCTGATAGATAGGAGATTCCTTTGGTAAATTGCTTAAATAATCAACTTTTAAGTTAAATCTATTTAAGGTGCATTTGCTAAAATTCTAGCAAAATCGATTTATTATTGTCAACCCCCTCTATAATTGCCTGGAGTTACTGTTAGCAAAAACAGCCAATTAAGCCGTTTAATCAACACAACATTAAAGAAAAGAAAGGTTTGTTAACCGCAAAATACTATAGCAATCCTAAATAGGTTGTGGCAAAATCCCATACATGAAAATTTTGGGGAAATCAAAAATTTGACCCTGAGCGAAAAACTCGAATAGCCACTTAATTACTTTAAAAGATGGGCATAAATGATAAAATTTTCTCACGAAATTTTTGGTTTGTAACCAAATATCTTCTACAGGATTTTGTTCAGGTGCATTGGGGGCAAAATTTAGACAAGTAATCCGCCATTCTTCTTCCGATAAATTTTGATTAACTTCAGTTAAATAATCTCTAAACTTTTGAGAACAATGATAAGTGGCATTATCCCAGACTATAGCTAACCTTTTCCCCGGATTTTGCTGCTGTAAATACTGGATAAAGTCTACGGTATTTTCTGTATTTCCCGCCGCATAACCTTTGATAATAAATTCTTTCGTTTGGTAATCTAAAGCTCCATAATAAGTTTGCCTTTCTTTTTGATTTTTGATCGGAATTTCTATTCTTCTATCTGTTCTTCCCCACACATACCCTAAAATATCTCCCCAGAGAAGATGACATTCATCAATCATAAACACCGTCAGCTTTCCCGCCTCTATTTCTTCTTTCCAACTCGCTAACTTTTTTTCAATTTCTTCCTTTTTCTCTTGGACTAACTGCTCATTCTTAGCCGGATTCTTCTTTTGGCTTTTTTTCCAACTGATGCCAGCCTCTTCCAGCAAGCTATAATAACTTTGATGGGATTGAAACACGACTCCATACTCCCTTTCTAACAAAACTTGTAAATCAGACAATCTTAACCAATCTCTTTCCCTTAATTCTTCAATAACTTTCTGTTTATCTTCGGGACTTAGATAGCCTTTTCTTCCTTTATATTGGAGTTTTAAACTCTCTACTCCTTCCACAAGAACCCGATTTTTCCACTGGCTAATAAATCCTTTATAACTTGTAATAAGTCTTGAATTTCCCGGTAGGCTTTCCCTTGTAATTTGAGTTTGACAGCGATCGCTCTTTTAATTTCTCTAGGATCTTTTGTCTGATTGATAAAATTGTCTATTTCGTTGATTAGATTCATTTTCCGTTGCCAGCTTTGGAGGATTATTGCTAACCTTACATTTATTATAACTCATTTGGAAGTGCTATATATTATAATAAGCTGGGGTCAATCTCAAAAATAGGGTAGCTAGGAATTGAAATTAAGATGAAATCTTATCAACCGGACTGGTGGAGATTTAGTAAAGCGTTATCCGTTGAAGCAGAACGGGGTTTTACGAATTTGCAGGGGAATCAATATCAGTTCCATGAATTTTTTTATGTGAGTTTAAAGGAACTGTTTGAAAATGCACCGCCAGAAACGCAAAAACGGTGTCAAGATTTGGCGGAGGAATTTTTACGATATCCCGAATTAGACCTAGAAAACCGACAACATTTAATTGCAGATACCAGACGGTTTTTACTGCAATTACAACGACTGTTTGAGTGTCGGAATCAGGTATCGGAAATTCGGAAAACGGAACGAGAGCAAAAACAAAATCAACCCTCGGTTCCGAAGACAACGGCGATTACCGAAAAAGCCAAAGGTGTGAGTATTTCCTTAGAACAATCCTTAGAAAAAATTATCGGGCCAAGAAATAGCGATCGCATTGCTAAATTAGGAATTTTAACAATCTTTGATTTACTCTATTATTATCCTAGGGATCATATTGACTATGGGAAACAGGTAAAAATTCAGGAACTGGAACCTGGGGAAACGGTCACGTTAATTGCTCAGGTGAAACGGTGTAATTGTTTTAGTAGTCCCCGCAATAAAAAATTAACGATATTAGAATTAGTCTTAAGCGATCATACCGGACAACTTAAAATTAGTCGATTTTATGCGGGATATCGATATAGTAGTAAAGGTTGGCAACATCAACAGAAAGGGAATTATCCACCGGGGGCGGTGATTGCGGCATCGGGTTTAGTTAAACGAAATCAATATGGGATTACCTTAGATAACCCAGAATTAGAAATATTAGATCATGCTGGGGGTCAGATTGAATCGATGAAAATCGGGCGAGTTTTGCCTGTGTATCCGTTATCAGAAGGAATTGGGGCCGATGTGGTCAGAAAAGCGGTGATTGAAGCCTTACCCGCAGCGAAACAATTACAAGATGCTTTACCCCAAGAAGTATTAAATCAATATCAATTAATTGGGTTAACTGCGGCGATTGAGAATATTCATTTTCCCCCAGACCGAGATTGGTTATCGGCGGCGAGACGACGGTTAGTGTTTGATGAGTTTTTCTATTTGCAGTTGGGATTATTAACCCGGAGACAACAGCAGAAACAAACTGAAACCAGTGCGGTCTTAGCACCAACGGGAAAATTGATTGAGGAATTTTATCAAATTTTACCCTTTCAATTAACCAACGCTCAACAACGTGTTATTCAAGAAATCTTGAAGGATTTACAGTCTCCTGAACCGATGAATCGATTAGTACAAGGAGATGTGGGGGCGGGGAAAACTGTTGTGGCGGTGGTCGCGATGTTAGCGGCAATTCAAGCCGGATATCAAGCTGCCTTAATGGCACCGACGGAAGTTTTAGCTGAACAACATTATCGGAAATTAGTCGAGTGGTTTAATTTAATGCACCTTCCGGTTGAATTATTAACCGGTTCCACAAAAGCAGCCAAACGCCGTCAAATTCATTCCCATTTAGAAACGGGAGAATTACCCGTTTTAGTGGGAACCCATGCCTTAATTCAAGATAAAGTTAATTTTCATCGCTTGGGATTAGTGGTCATTGATGAACAACATCGATTTGGAGTCCAACAGCGAGCCAGATTACAACAAAAAGGAGAATCACCCCATGTTTTAACGATGACTGCAACGCCCATTCCCCGAACCTTAGCGTTAACCTTACATGGGGATTTAGATGTTAGCCAAATTGATGAACTTCCCCCCGGTCGTCAACCGATTCAAACGACTATTTTAACGGGAAAACAACGCCAAGATGCCTATGATTTAATTCGAAGGGAAGTGGCAAAGGGAAGACAGGTATATGTGGTGTTACCGTTAATTGAAGAATCAGAAAAGTTAGATGTCAAATCTGCGGTGGAAGAGCATCATAAATTACAGTCTAAAATTTTTCCTGAGTTTACAATTGGGTTGTTGCATGGTCGCATGAATAGTGCCCAAAAGGATGAAGCGATTACTCGATTTCGAGAGAGGGAAACGCAAATTTTAGTTTCAACAACGGTTGTAGAAGTGGGGGTTGATGTTCCCAATGCGACGGTGATGTTAATTGAAAATGCCGAACGGTTTGGATTATCTCAAATCCATCAATTACGGGGACGGGTAGGTCGAGGGAAAGATAAATCCTATTGTTTATTATTATTAGGAGGGTCTACCCCAGAAGCCCGACAACGGTTACAAGTTTTAGAACAATCTCAAGATGGGTTTTTGATTGCAGAAATGGATTTACAATTGCGGGGGCCAGGACAAGTTTTAGGCACTCGTCAATCAGGTTTACCGGATTTTGCTTTAGCAAGTTTAGTGGAGGATCAAGAGGTGTTACAATTAGCCAGGGAAGCCGCACAAAAAGTCTTAGAAAAAGATGGAACATTGCACAGTTTGCCATTAATGCGGGCGGAATTAAATCGACGTTATATTAAGATGATGGGAGGTAGTATTTTAACTTAATTGAATAGAGTATTGGATTAAAAAAGTACACTCTTTCTATTGCTTGCCTATTGCCTATAGCAAGATTGCCTATTGCCTGTTCCCTGTTCCCTGTTCCCTGTTCCCTTAAAAAAAAATGAAAATAGTATTAACGAATGATGATGGCATTGATGCACCCGGAATTCGAGCCTTGGGGAAAGCAATTTCTGGTGATAAAATTTTGATTGCTCCTAATAAAGAATATTCCCAATGTGGGCATCAAGTCACAACTCATCAAGGAATTCATGTTGAAAAACGGTCGGAAATTGAATATGCAATCGGGGGAACTCCAGCTGATTGTATTCGATTAGCAGTATCTCATCTTTGTCCTGATTTAAGTTGGGTGATTTCAGGAATTAATCCAGGGGGAAATATGGGCGTTGATGTTTATATTTCTGGAACAGTAGCGGCGGTGCGGGAAGCGACGATTCAGGGAATTCCAGCGATCGCTTTATCCCAATATCGCAAAGGCGGAAAACCGGTGAACTGGAAAACCACAACTCGTTGGGCTAGTTTAGTCTTAGAAGAATTAATGAAACATCCGCCACAACGGGGGTGCTTTTGGAATGTTAATTTTCCCTATTTGGAACCGGAAGAACCTGACCCAGAGATTGTATTTTGTAAATTAGGAACCCAATCTTTACCCATTAACTATAGACAAGAAGGAGATTATTTTTATTATCACGGAAATTATAGCGATCGCACCTATGAACAGGGAACCGATGTCGAGGTGTGTTTTCGAGGAAAAATAGCGGTGACATTAATTAAATTGTAGAACAGGGAACAGGAAACAGGGAACAGGGAACAGTTGGAAATTGACCGACTTTCAAGTTCTTGAGATAGCTGGGTTAATTTTTATTTGACTCCTGATCACTGTTTCTAGGGTTCCCGAAAGTCAGCTGAAATCCCTGTATTCTTTAATACAACAAAAACCCGGATTTGATGAGAAAATTTTCATGCAACCGATGGCAAATTCCTTTAAGATTAGGTAAAAACCACCCGTTAAGTGAAAATACTCATCCTCTATCCTAGGTATCATAACTCTTCAGGAGTTTAAACCCAGGAACCTAAGCAATCCGGGTGACGTCATCACTAACGGAATTTTTCATCAACCGAGTTCCACCCATGAGCCAATCCCTACCTATTTCTTGGTCTACGGCTGAAGTCTCTATCCCCCTAGAGCAAATCCCCCTTGAACAACTCTCAAATTCCGATCTGGTTCTACGTTGTCAACAAGGTGTTTGTCCCGACCGAGCCGCATTTACAGAACTGCTGCGTCGTTATCAATCCCATGTTGATAAAATTCTCTATCACTTAGCCCCAGATTGGCAAGATCGAGCAGACTTGGCTCAAGAAATCTGGATTCGGGTGTATCGTAATATTAAACGTTTGCAAGAACCCGTAAAATTTCGGGGATGGTTAAGTCGAATTGCGACTAATTTATTTTACGATGAACTCCGCAAGCGCAAACGAGTCAAACCCCCTCTTTCTTTAGATGCACCGCGCAATATTGAAGATGGGGAAATGGACTGGGAAATCGCCGCCGATAGTCCTGGCCCCGATGAAGATATGGCTACCCGTGAATTTTATAGCCATCTTCGAGATGCAATTGCTGATTTACCCGAAGTTTTTCGGACAACGATTGTTTTGCGAGAAATTGAAGGATTAGCTTATGAAGAAATAGCTGAAATTACAGGAGTTTCCCTGGGAACGGTAAAATCAAGAATTGCCAGAGCTCGTCAACGGTTACAAGCTGATTTACAAGTTTATCTCAATCCCTAAAAAATTGGAGGGTGAGGGGGTGTAATTGGTGGCTTATACCGATACAATAGTTATATAGGTTTCAATCCCAATTTTTCATGACTTTTCCCCCAAGGATAATTTCAATTAAATCTGTCTAATTTCATGTTGAATTTCATACTTGGTGAATGGGGGTGTTCCGATGAAGCACAATTTTGAGCCAGAACCACAAATTAACTCAACCATCCAGGGGCATCTACTTGACCCTCAACAGTTTCAATTACTCAGTGCCTACCTTGATGGAGAAACGACGGTTTCAGAACGCCGTCAAGTTCAAGCTTGGCTAGATCATGACCCTCAAATTAAAGAAGTTTATTTACAACTGTTGCAACTTCGTTCTCGCTTGCAAACGGCACCTGTTCCCGCCTCCCATTCTTCGGTGCAACAACTGGCTACCCGTGTTTTCCAACGCCTAAATCAAAGAACTCGTGTTATAATATCTTGGGGAGGAACAGCGATCGCTGCATTATTAGTGATGACGGTTTCTGGTAATTTGGGGCGAGTTGCAATGGTGGCTCAATCTCAAAATTTGAATGATTCAGAACCCTTACAAATAGCCTTGAATGAACCTCTAATTCCCATTGTTAATCCGAATGCAGTTAGTATTAGTGTAGATCAACCGATTATTCCGATTCCTAAAGCTGCTGTTTCTACACCAACTGATTAAGCCGTTTGTTTTTTGTTAATTAAAATAATAGAACTCTAGGGATACCAAATTGCTGTGTCCCTAGAGTTTTTTGAACGGTTAATCTCGATTTTTCCAACATCCATCAGGAATCAAAACCCCTGAATAAACCTGAACTTTTGTCATGTCCATCAGATAAGCCCAAACTAAGCCCAAGGGTTGATGATTGAGATCGAATACCGGAATTTGTTGGCGCTGATATTCATTTTTTTCAGGAGGACGGTGGGGTTGATAATCTTCCAATTGATCTAAATCTATAAAAATGTTGGGGTCTGAAAAAGATAAAATCACTCCCTGCACAATACCATCCCCAGCAACCATCCCTGGATACCCTAAAGATAAATCATAGAGTTTTCCCTGAACCACAGCAGGACGCTGGGCGATGACCCGTCCCTGACAATAGCGTTGATAATTGCTTTCCCCCGGTTTGAGCGTACCATATACAAATACATGAATTAGATTGGTCATCGTTTGGCTATCCTGTCTGGATTTGAGAGCGTTGTTAAAACTTTTTGTTAACATGATTAATAGCTGATCATCTTAACCATTAAGATAAAGGTGATGATGGGTTCGGGTTGAGTTTGTTTTTTACTTCTGAATTTATTCATGCTAATAGCCGTTAATTTAATCGATTTTTCATTTCATACCTTACCGTTAAGTGCGTTTTTCCCTGAATTTCCCCTGTTTGACGGTATTTTTTCGACCCAGGGAGTCATGGTGATGCTGCTGGCAGCTTATGCGGTTGCGATGTGGATGTTTTTAACCAGTGCTCCTAAAGTTCATACCATCATGGTTTCGGATTTGAATGTGGCCAAGGATTTTTATGAAGGTTTATTAGGATTGTCTGTGGCAGATGTTCCTTTGCATTATTACTATAACTATGAACAAACTTTAGGAGCAACGGGAATTGATCCGCTTTATCTCTCGACCCCCGTGGGAAGTGCTGCGACTAAAATGCAGGGAACTGAGGGATTATGGTATCAACTGATGAAAAACACCCAGTTACATATTATTGGGGGGGCGAGTTATGGGTCTAAAGATCAAGAGCGTCATGTTTGTTTTGATCGAGATTGTTTAGAANTAGCTTTCCCGTTGTGGTGGAAAATGCGATCGCTTTAAATTCGACTGTATCAGAAACTAATATATTTGAACCGAGTTTAAATAAGAATTCAGGAAAAATAGCACAATTCCCCAGCGAAGTTTCTCAACAAATAGCGAGTGCTGAAATTAATCCTCCCTCAAATTTAGAGATTTTACTGAATAAATCANTGTCCCCCTGTCCCCCCGTCCCCTCATCCAGGGGTAGTTCACAAGCTTTTCGTTGTAGGAGTGTCAAAGCTTGTTAAGATGTCAGATGTCGCAGCGTCAGCGTTGAGTGTGATTGTCACCGTAACGTTTAAGCTGAGGATTGACAAATTTTAGGTGTGGGACTGTCTAAAAGAGTGAGTATCATGCGTTTATCTCCTGTCTTAGTTGCGGTTTTTGCTGCTTCAGCTACGTTTGGATTATCAAACTCTGCAAATGGTCAAACCGCTTACCCAGACTCAGAAAGTTCGTCTAATTCCCTAGGAACTCTTGAGCCCGAATCTCCGGGTTTAATTCCATCGGAAACTCATGATCAATCTTTAGCGGTTAATCAAATTCCCCCCTCAACTCCGATTTATCCTTTTGAAGACATTGTTTTACATAAAACGAAATTGCTAAATCCAGATTTGGCTTTTTCTTTGGGTCAATCGATTGGAAAAAATATTTCTCCGTCTTGGGTTCATTCTTCATTCTCCACAAATTCAGCTACTTTTAATCCATCTCAACCTCTGAGTGATACTTCTTTAGCATTACCATCAAATTCCTCAGAATTAGATTCTTTATCAGAACGTCCGATTGCTGATTCTAAAGAGACAACAATTATTCTTAATAAACAGAAAGGAACAGAGGATTTAGTAAAGATCCCTCCTTTTTCTTCAGAAGTTTCCCCTGAAATAAAAAATCCTGAAATTAATCCTCCCTCAAATTTAGAGATTTTACTGAATAAATCGNCTCTGATGAGTTGAGGTGCAAGTTCAATTGTTTTTTGATAACTTTTAATGGCTGATTCAATTAAACTTTTATTTTGATAAACCACTCCTAAATTATAGTAAGCTTCAGCATAATTAGGCTTTTGTAAAATTGCTTGTTGATAGCAGTGAATAGCTTGTGATAAATTTTGCTGTTGTTCAAAAATAATCCCTAAATTATAATAAACTTCAGGCCACTGAGGACAAATTTGAAGTGCTTGCTGATAATAGGAAATAGCTTCGTTCAGTTCTCCTTGACTTTGTGATAACAAAGCTTTTTCAACGAGATCTCTTTCTCCAGAATTTTTCATTGCGATGAAATAGCCAAACTATTGAGAGAAGATACAAACCCTTTTATCCTCAACAACGAGAACAGCATCTTGACACTCCCACCCCTACGCTACGCGCTTAGGGAGCGGGCAAGGTTCGAGTGTCACCACTCTCCCCTCCCCTAAGAACCGTACATGATGGTTATCCCAATCATACGGCTCAAGCCTTGCTTCAAGCCTTGGACTTGGATTTTAGGATTGATATTTAGCTAAATTCAAGGCAGTGAGACTAGCATTAAAATGGTTTGCAAGCCGTTGGGGATGAGGAGATTGACAATCAGATAAACCCGTAAATTGTTTAGCATCACGGAAAATAAACTCGATTTGGAAGCGCGCCTGATAATACTCAAATATCTGTTCAGCATTCAGATGAATATCAGTGCTAAATAATAAAGCAATTTTTGTTTTTTTAGAGCGGGTATCTCTGAGATAAACTAAACGAATTGGGCATTTTAAACAACAACTCCAGACCACTTGTGTATAGAGAAAAATTTGCGGTTCAATCTGATTAACAAAAGTGAGACGACTTAAATCATTTAAATCAACTTTGCCATCATATTTTCGAGGAGCACCGCGTTTCTTTTGTTCACCTGTATAGAGATAACGTAAATTAGCATCTGTTCTAAGTTTCCCAATCAATTGCAAATTCAAATCCTGAACAGATTCCCAAAATTTAGAACGATAGTAATAGCCATCAGCAACGAGATAACGAACGGAATCTGGCAAGAAGTCGCGAGTATTCTTTAAATGTTGAATATAATCATCAATCCTTGTCAATTATGGCTTTTGGCTAGTGGATGATGAAGTTTTATGCCGATATTTTAGAGTCTTTTTTGTTTTAAATTTATGAGATTCAGTGGTTGGAGGTGATTCAGGATGTTTTGGGGTTTGTTGAACAGTTAACGTATTGAAGCTCGAAGTTTCGATCCAACAATTGAAACGATGAACCGAATTCAAGAAGCAATTGTTTGGGGTGTGGAGTAATGTCTTATATTGCTATTTTGAAAGAGATGATTAAAGAAACTGCTACAGTATCATTAGAAAATCACTATAATAAAAAGAAAGTTATACTCAAAGAACCTCCACCTGCAAATTATTCGGTCACAATTCATGGAATGCCAAATGATGATGAGGTTATTATTATCAAGGCGGATTATTTTAACCAAAACCATGAATTTTTTCAAGGAAATAAGGGTGAATGTAAGCGTGCAGATTTTGTCATTATTGCTAATACTGAAACCCAAAAGGTTATTGTCTGTATTGAGATGAAAGCAGGAAAAGGGGGACTGGAAGAAGAAATTATCCAACAGCTTAAAGGAGCGCAGTGTTTTGTTGCTTATTGTCGGGAAATAGGTCAGTTATTTTGGAATAATCCAAATTTCCTTAAAGGTTATGAGTATCGTTTTATTAGTATTAAGAATATTAGTGTTTCTAAGAAACTATCACGGACTAAAACAGCTATTCATGATCGTCCAGAGCGAATGTTAAAAATTAGCTCCCCTGATTACCTTGAATTTAATCGCTTGATTTCAAAATAGGATACTGAAATGCTCCTCAAAGTTTTAAAAAGATGATAACTTGGGTGGTTTAGGGTTTGCTTCGGTGATAGGATGCTGTGTAGATGGGTTTTTGCTAAAATTGTTAATTCGAGGTTTCTTTTCAAGTTTTTTTCATTTATATTATAAGATTGATCTTTATCTAGCATCCTAATTTTTTCCATGTTATTTCCAACTTATTCATTTTTAATCTTTTTTATTATTGTTTTTAGTTTAGGGATTTCCTTAAAAAAACAAGTTGGTTTATATAAAGCTTTTTTATTAGTAGCAAACTTAATTTTTTACTCTTTTTGGGGATTGAATTTCTTGGTTTTGCTGTTAATCAGTATTGGAATTAACTATGGAATACTTTTAGGGTTAAGATCTCGCTCTACGGCTGCTAAATCCTGGTTAATAGCAGGAATAGTTTTTAATATATTGTATTTAGGAACCTTTAAATATTATAATTTTTTTGTTGATAGTTTCTTAGAGATATTCTCTTTTTTACCCTTTGCTTCAACCTTTCAACCCTTAGAAATTTTAGTTCCTGTTGGGGTTTCTTTCTATACGTTTAGAATAATTTCTCACCTTGTTGATTGCTATCATCAAACCCTGGCTTTTCCCCGGTGGATTGATTATGCAATTTATATTAGTTATTTTCCGCAAATTGCTTCTGGCCCCATTGCACGAGCTAAGGAATTTTATAAACAACTTAATTCTTCTCAAAAATATGATTATAAAATAGAAGAAGTAATTGTATTAATTCTATCAGGACTCTTTAAAAAGTATACCTTATCGAGTTTTTTGTTTAACTTTACGCAACTTCCTTTTTCTGACCCAGGTTCCTATTCTTGCGGTGATTTAATTTTAGCAGCCGTCTCCTATTCCTGTTTAATTTATGTCGATTTTAGTGGTTATTCCGATTTATCGAATGCAATTTCTAGTGTATTTGGGTTCCGTCCTATCGAAAATTTTAACTGTCCCTATCGTTCCTTTAGTTTACAAGAATTTTGGCATCGATGGCATATTAGTTTATCAGAATGGTTGAGAGATTATCTCTATATTCCTTTGGGGGGAAACCGACATGGAAAACAACGAAAATATCTCAATTTATTCTTAACGATGCTGCTGGGAGGATTTTGGCATGGTGCGGGGTTAAACTTTATAGTTTGGGGAGGATTACATGGTTTAGGATTAGGCCTTAATCATTACTTTAAAGAAGAAATAACTCCCCGTTTGACTCTTCAACCTTCTGCAAAGGTATCCTCAATAATTCCCCTGTTAAATTGGGGGTTAACCTTTGGGTTTGTCACCTTGAGTTGGATTTTCTTCCAATCTCCTAATCTGGAAACAGCCTTAAATTTTATCCAAGGGATTTGGATCTCAGATGTTCAGATAGTTCAATTTAATGTTTGGCAGCTTTATCTGGTTATTTTTATTATTTTAGTTTTAATTAATTTCTATGGAAAAGCCATTACCTCAGTTTTGATTCGCTTATTTTCTTTAAAAAATATCTTTTTTAGGATTGTTTTAACCTCTGGATTTGTGTATTCTATTCTTATGCTCGGCCCTAATAGTGTTCCTCCCTTTATCTATTTTAATTTTTAACCCCCAATGAAAGATCGAGAATTCTTACTGCTGGTTTGTTTAGTCAGTTTGACTTTGATTTTTTCTAATTTTTCCTTATTTCTTAAAAGTATTGCATCCAGTTCCTTTCTACAACCTCCCCTTAAACAAGCTGCACAACAGTTAAAATTAGAGGGATTTCGTCAAACCGAACAAGCATTTTGGAACCAAATTAAAGACGTTAATTTAGATCAACTTTCTCCCCCAACTGAAATCGCAACCTTGAACAGTGGAGAGCTTTCTCCCCAACCAAAACCCTTGACGACTCCAAATCCTCAACCGACCCAAAAACCGATTTCCTCTGCCGCTAAAAAATCCGTTTCTCTTCCTCCCAAACCTAAACCTCCAGTGGAAAAACCCTATACCCGCTTTTTATTTGTGGGTGATTCGATTATGTTTGATTTAGGAGTCAAGCTTCAATATAATCTTCGCAAAACCTATAAAATTAATAATACAAAATTAGATTATAAAGTTTCCAGTGGGCTGAATCGAATCGATTATTATAATTGGTATAATCGCACAACAACCTTGCTCAAAAGTTATAAACCCGATGTGATTGTTGTTTTATTTGGGGGAAATGATGGTCAAGATATTATCGACAAAAATGGACGTTATTACCCCTTATTTACACCCGGATGGGAGAAAACTTATCAAGAACGAGTTGAACGCTATGCTAAATTACTCTCCACCTCTTCGGTGAGAAAAGTGTATTGGGTGGGTCAACCCATGTCAAGACGACCTCGTTATAATCGGATCTTTAGTGTGTTGAATAAAATCTATGGAACTGTCAGCCAAGCTTACCCCAAAATTGAATATATTTCAACCTGGGGAACCTTTGCATCGGGAGGAAAATATGCTGCCCTTGTTGCCGATAAATCGGGTAAACGCCGATCTGTTAAAATCAATGATGGGGTTCATTTTACCTCTCATGGTGCTAATATTATTAGTGAGGTTGTCTTAGAGCAAATGAAAAAAGATAAAATTGTTACCATTAAATCAAAACCTGCTAAATCTGCTTCACCCCAGCCTAAATTAACGCCTTCCTCCGTTTCTAAATCTCCTACCCAAAAATCTGCTCAGATGCCCTAAAATGGGCTTCAAAAACCCTTACAATAACCTCCCCTATCTAATTCATCAAATATGGTAAACGCCCCTACACGACCCATGACTTGCGATTTAGCCACCCTGGCGATTGATTGGATTCACCAAGCGGGATGTGAATATGGAGATATTCGTTTTTGTACTTATCGAAATCAAAGCCTTCATGCTAATGATCGTTCCTTAAGTCACCTGACAGATCATCAGAAATCCGGTTTTGGAGTTCGAGTTCTTCTGAATGGATCTTGGGGATTTGCGGCGAGTTATCGTCAAACTCCAGAAGAACTGATTCGAGTGATTAATTTAGCCATTGAAATTGCGAAAGGGAGCCGTTTATGTCAACAAAATCCTGTGCGTTTAGTTCCCGTACAAGCTTATCAAGATAGTTATATTACACCGATTACCATTGATCCCTTTTCTATTCCCATCACAGAAAAAGCCGACTTATTATTAACAATTAATGACCGCTTACTTCAGTATGAAGAACAGGGGATTAGAAAAGCTAGTTCCCATCTGCAATTTAACCAAGAAAACAAACTATTTGCTTCTACAGAAGGGTCATTGATTGAACAAACAATTTATCGTAGTTATAGTGGATATCGTTGTACGGCGGTGGCGAATGGAGATGCTCAAAGTCGTAGTTATGAACGTCCTCCTTTAAATTTAGGTTATGAACATATTGATCAAACGGATTTATTGAGTCAAATTGAACGAGTCGCCGAGGAAGCCATTGAAAAAGTTTATGCTCCTAAAGGGCCGTCAGGCATTCAAACGACATTAATTTTAAAGCCAACTAATCTTTATTTAACCATTCATGAATCCGTTGGTCATCCCACAGAATTAGACCGAGTTTATGGCTATGAATCTAATTTTGCTGGAACCAGTTTTGCCACAACAGATCAATTAGGAACCTTACAATATGGAGCACCTTGGATTAACTTTAAATGCGATCGCACCCAACCTGCTGGACGCAGCACCATTGGCTATGATGATGAAGGGGTTCCTTCTCAAGAATGGTATGTAGTAAAAGATGGAATTTTAGTGGATTATTTAACCGACCGAGAAACCGCTTATCGTTTAGGACGTTCGAGTAGTAATGGGTGTGCTTTTGCCGATAGTTGGTCAAGTTTACCTATGGTGAGAATTCCTAATTTAGGATTAGAACCAGGGCCAGAAGGAGGAAGCCATACCGCTACATTATCAGCGATGATTGCTGATACAAAAGAGGGGATTTTAATTGATGGAATTGGGAGTTTTTCAATTGATCAACAACGGCGCAATTTTCAATTTGGTGGAGATGGGTTTTGGCAGATTAAAAATGGCAAAATTATCGGAATGTTAAAAGATGTTACTTACCATGCCATGACAACAGATTTTTGGAATCAAGTAGATGCTATCGGCCCTGCTTCTGAATGGCAACAATGTGGTACTAATATGTGTGGAAAAGGCGAACCCTTACAAATTGCTCAAATGACTCATGCTTGTGTTCCCGTGCGGGTACAAAATATTAATATTGGAGGGAGATAATCTCAGGATAAAAAGTAAAATCAATATTTTTCTTTTGACTTTTACCTAATTCAGAAAATACAGCAATTCACTGATAGAATAGATAAAAGTAACCCAGTTCAACAATTTACACCCAAGACAATGAACCCATCTAATCCACAAGATACTATACTAATTTCCCCCTCCACCAATCTCTATGCCCCGCTCATGAGTGAATTATATCAACAGGCAATTCAATATCAAGAAAGTGGACAATTTCCAGAAGCGATCGCGTGTTATCAACAACTGATTAATATTGAACCTCAATCCCTCTTAGCTTATCAAAGAATTGGCTACTATTCCCTCAAGCTTGAACAATTTGAACAAGCTGCTACCGCCTATCAAAAAGTTATTGAATTAAATCCTAATGAATTTTGGGCTTATAATAATTTAGGAGAAGCATTCATTAAATTACAACGCTGGGAAGAAGCCATTCCTGTCTATGAAAAAGCCTGTCAATTAGATCCAAATTGCTTTTGGGTTTATAATAGTTTAGGAGAATGTTTAGCCCAGACTCAACAATGGGAAAAAGCCGTTCCTATCTATCAAAAAGCGAGGGAATTAGATCCGAACTATTGGGGAGTTTATCAAAAATTAGGAGAACTATTAACGACATTAGAAAGATGGGAAGAAGTTATTCCTATTTATCGCCGTTCCCTGGAATTGAAACCGGACTTTTTTTGGTCATATATTGGCTTAAGTAAAGCATTAATTCAATTAGAGCGATGGGAAGAAGCCATTCCAGTGTGTCAACAAGCGATTTCCATTGATCCGAATTTCTTTTGGTCTTATATTAATTTAGGAGATGCTTTATCTCAGTTAAAACGATGGCAAGAAGCGGTTAATGTTTATACCACAGCCAATCAAATTAAATCCGATTTCTTTTGGTCTTATAAAAATTTAGGAGATGGGTTAATTCAATTACAACGATGGCAAGAGGCAATTCAGACTTATCAACAAGCTTTAGAATTGAATTCAACGGAAGCTTCTTGTTATTATAACTTAGGTTTAGCTTATCTTAATTTAGAACAGAAAAAAGATGCAATTACTTGTTTTGAAACGGTGTTAAAACTGCAACCCAATAATATATCAGCGCAAGAAAAATTAAATGAACTGCTCGGAATTCCAGCAATTAATTCTTCCAACGCCTCATCAAACCTACTAGAACCTATTGACTGGTTAAAGTATTACCCCAAATCGGGACAAAATCCCTCTTATGCGTTGCCTAAATCCCTTTCTTTGGGTAAAAATCCTCAAACCGGAAAATGGCAATTTCCTGTTCCTCCTCAAGAAATTATGTTAGTTTTTGCAGAAAATGAGGAGTATTATCTTAACTCTGGAAAAACTCAGGTTCAGGTGATGTTAAGTGTATTGCGAGAGTGTGGATATTTTCTCAAAACAGGAAGCCGAATTTTAGATTTTGGGTGTGCATCGGGACGTATTCTTCGGCAGTTAGCAGATTTATCCGAGATTTGTGAAATCTGGGGAACAGATATTAACGCTGATTGTATTACTTGGTGTCAACAAAATATGAGTCCCCCCTTTCATTTTTTTGTCGGGACAACAATGCCCCATTTACCCTTTGAAGATCGCTATTTTGATTTAATTTATGCAGGTTCTGTCTTTACCCATATTGATGATTTAGCTGATGCTTGGTTGTTGGAACTCCGACGCATTTTAAAACCCGGAGGACTGGCTTTTATTACACTGCAAGAACGCTTTATTTTTGAAAAAATTAAGGACTTTCCAGAACAATGGCTTTCTAATAATAATGTCTGGCCCGAAGAACAGAAACAGGCTTGCATTCAAAATTATTTTGAATATATTAATCAAGATTTTGGGATGTTTACCTTGGGACGAGATACCCGCTCACTGGTTTTCTATGATTTAGATTATTTTCAAGCTAAATGGAAACCCTTTTTCCAAGTTTTAGCGGTTAAACAAGAAGCTTATTATTGGCAAACTGGAGTCTTATTAAAGCGGTTGTAATATTTATTTTATTTCTAAATCTTAAAAAATTTTGAGAGGAGGTGAGAAAAACGATTAACTTGCCTTTTTAAATCAGCCTTGCTTATGACCTATCGACAGGAGAGCCAAACCCACTTCAGCCTACGGTCTGGCTTCGCCTTGGTACGTCTGTGTTCTTTCATTTTTAACCAAAGTTTAGTACAATAATCAGTAAAGCTACTTAAGTGTGGCTGAATCTAAATTGAGCGAAACCACAATGCAGTATTATTTCACCGCATTTATCGTTATTTTCTTTATCGCCTGTTATGGTTACAGCTATTTTATTGTTAAACTTGCTAAAGAAAAAGGCGAAGAATTTCTATTTTTTGGGATGCTCTTAGGGTTATTTGGATTTATGGCCTTTTGTGCGGCTTCTGTTCCCGTCTTACATTGGATGCTTGATTAATCCCCTGATAGAATTTTTTTAAATCCTATGCCGTTTATAATGTTAAAAAATTATCAATTTTATTATACCCTAAACGGTGATATTAATCAACCTGTTATTTTATTTTTACATGGATTTTTGGGAAATAGTCAGGATTTTAACGCTCGAATTTTTCCTCTTTTCTCTCAGTTTTGCTGTTTAACGATTGACCTCCCAGGACATGGCAAAACCCAAGTTTTAGGAGAGGATAGTTATTATACAATGCCACAAACAGCAACGGCGTTAATAGAAGTGTTAAACCATCTGAAGATTTTCCAATGTTATTTAATGGGATATTCTATGGGGGGAAGATTAGGATTATATTTAACGCTACATTTTCCTCAATATTTCCAAAAAGTTATATTAGAATCCACATCTCCCGGACTGAAAACTGAATCAGAACGATTACAACGGTTTATTTGTGATCTTCAAAAAGTCGAACAACTGCAAACCTTAGATTTCACAACCTTTTTAGAGCAGTGGTATGATCAACCTTTGTTTAAAAGCTTAAAAAATCATCCTAAATTTAAACAAGTTTTTACCCAGCGCTTAAACAATAATCCTCTGGAATTATCAAAATCTCTGCGTTATTTAGGAACAGGAAATCAACCTTCACTCTGGGAAAAATTGCCACCAAATAAAATTCCTTTATTGCTGTTAGTTGGAGAATTTGATCATAAATTTAAACAAATTAATCAAGAAATGAACATATTATCTCCCGTTTCCCAGTTGCAAATTGTCTCTCATTGTGGTCATAATATTTTAATCGAAAATTCTCAAGCGTGGATCAATGCCATTATTAAATTTTTATCCGAATGAACTATCAATTTCAATTTCAACCCTATCAACGTCCGTTTAAAATCCCTCTAAAAACGGCTCACGGAATGTGGAAAATGCGAGAAGGCATTATTTTAAATTTAACGGATAAGCAGGGTAATATCGGATGGGGAGAAATTGCTCCGTTAAGTTGGTTTGGGTCGGAAACAATGGAAGATGCACTTATATTTTGTCAACAACTTCCAAGTCGCATTTCAATCGAAACAATTTTCACCATTCCCGACCATCTACCCGCTTGTCAGTTTGGGTTTGAATCGGCATTCACAGAGTTAAATCCTAACAGCTTTCTTGATATTAATAAACTTCACTATAGCGAATTATTACCCGCCGGAGAAACCGTATTAACAACTTGGAAAACTCTATTTCAGCAAGGAGCTAAAACTTTTAAATGGAAAATAGGCGTTGATGATATAACTGAAGAAATCAATATTTTCCAAAAGTTAATTCATAGTATAACAACAACTTTAAGCCCCACTCAAGCTCAAAAAATCCATCTCAGGTTAGATGCCAATGAGGGTTTAACCTTTGAGCAAGCAAAAAAATGGTTAGAACATTGTGATTTAATCAATGCAAATCAAGGGTTAATTGAAATCGAATTTTTAGAACAACCCTTATCGATTGATCAATTAGATTTAATGTTAGAATTATGCGATCGCTATAGTACCCTCCTCGCCTTAGATGAATCCGTTGCTAATTTACAACAATTAAACTCTTGCTATCAACAAGGATGGCTAGATATTTTTGTCATTAAGCCTGCTATTTTCGGTTCTCCCAAAAAACTCAAGAACTTTTGCCAAAATCATGAAATTGATGCTGTTTTTTCGTCAGTTTTTGAAACCAATATTGGTCAAAAATCCGCTTTAAAAATAGCCTCTGAACTTTTATTCTATAATCGTGCGGTTGGATTTGGAATTAATCACTGGTTCACTGGTTAAATTATATATAAAGAAAGACCCGATCAATAGAGATTATAAGTTTTCTATTAAGAGTCAATCCTCAACATTCCTCACAGATAAACACAATGTTCTCCTGTCGTTTTGGCTTTTTGTAAAGCTTGGTTTGCGCGTTCAATACAGGCGCGATAATGTTCATTGGGTTGTGCTGCTGTAAATCCAATATACATCGAACATTGAGGAGGAGTGCTGGGAAGTGTTTCTGGGTCGGTTAAGAAATGATTTAAAATGCGACTGAGTGCTAGTTTGGTTCCGGGTAATTCTGAAAAGATCGCTAATAAAAATTCTTGATCTCCCCAATGAACAGCCCAATCACTTTCTCGTAAAAGCTGTTGAAATTTCTGAATTAGAGCCGTTACTTCCGGGGGTTGAGGGGTTAAAGGATCTGAATTTTCAAGTAAATCAATCCCTTCAATCTTTACTAAGGCAATACATAAAGGTAAATGATGACGGGATGCGATACCCAAACATTGACGAAGATGGCTTTCTGCGGTTTCTTGTTCCAGAATAATTTGAAAAAATTCTTCTTGTCGAGAGCTAATTATAGTCTCAAGCTCTACAATTCTCTGCTCACTTTTTTGAAGGTTATATTCAATGGCTTTAAACAAGTTTTTAAGTTCATAATAAGGACTAGAATTACAGTTTAAAATCTCTCCTGTTTCACAATAGGAATTTAAAGCTGTTGTTGCCTTAATAATAGACTGTTCAACTTGGCTTATTTTATGATTTAATAAAATAAATCCAGCAATTGTACTAAAAAAAACAACGGCAAAAATTTCTTTTCCCAAGGGAAATTGAGGATGTAAAATTAAATAAAGTGTCGAACCGAGTAGGGGAAGATTAACCGCTAAGATGCCGATGGAAAAAAGTCTACTTTTAGAGGAGTTTTTTTCTCCCCAAATATTGACCTTCTGGAATAGTCTCAAACTCTTATTCATTGGAGTGTAGATGGAAAGATTTGAAATTAGACAGGCAGAATTAACCCTGAAAAATTAGGAGGAGTGAGAAAACAATTCTCCTAATTTTGACCATCAACCTCTCGCCCCCCAGTACCAACTCCTGAACTCTCTAGGCTTCTAATTGCGCTTGAGAGCAGTAGTGGTTATATCAGCAGATTTACGACTGAACACTTTGAAATAAGTAGACACCCAGAATTCTTTAATGGGAAAGGCAAGAAATGTCAGGGGATTGATAGTTACAATTATATCGCGGACATCGGCTTGGGCAAGTTTAAGAATTTGTTGAGCCACCCAGTCAGGAGACAGGACACCAATGGGGTTTAAATTGCTCTTAAATGGCCCTAAAATCAATTTACGAATGACGCAGGGTGCATCTAAACGACGGAGAGTGATTAAATCCCCTAACGTCCGCTTGCTGAGTTCGTAAAGGGGACTTAAGGCTGGCCCCACTTCGGCTTCGGAGGTATTGACCCAAACTTCTTTTTTGGCGATATCGGCGTTGGTGCGAACGGTACTCAGAAATAATTCTAACAGTCGCCAACAGGAAAATGTATTGACTTCATAGGATTGAGAGATTGCCTCTTCTGTTCTAAGACCCTGAACATTAATCCCGTGATTTAAAATTAAAATATCAACCTTTTGCAATAACTCAGCTAATTGTTGTTCTTGTCCGACTTTCCAAGTGACGGTTTTGATGGGAATTGTTTCTCCTTCAACCGTTAAGCTTAGGGTTTGTTCACTGGAAGTCAACGCCAAAATTTTGGCACCTTTTAAGTGTAAATGAAAGAGGAGTGCTTGTCCGAGAGTTCCTGATGCTCCGGTGACTGCAACGGTTTTTCCTTTTAATGAAAGTGCCGTTCCCATGATTTTATCTAATACCGTAAAGGTTCCACAAAAATAAGCGTTTTGATTATCAAAATGATGCCGCCAATGGTAAGTTCGATTCACCATCCAAGGTGCAGGTGGACTGGAAAATTCACCCGGAAGATGGGTTAAATCGGTGAGTTTATCCGCATTTGGAATTCCCATTCCTCTAGCAATAGCAGATAATAAAAAACCGAAGGTATAAATACAACCCAGAAGGGCAAATCCTTGTTGTTCAGGGCTGTAAATATGGGCGATCGCTAATAAAATTAACGTAAAGCTTAACATAACACCAGCTTCAGGAACGTCATTATACCAATGAGCTTGGCGATAAATATCTTCACTAACTGGGGTTAAATCGGGACGGAATACCCGATGATGCCAATTATGCAAACGATATAACGGTGTAAAAACATGAGCCAGGGTATGGTAAATATCTCGTACCAGTTCCGCACCTAAGATAGAACCTAGTCCCCAAGCAATATTTTCCATCCAAACCATTACTATATCCAATCGCACACACCTCTACTTACTAATTTTTATTTTTATCTCTGGTATTATAAATCTTTCCTGACTCAATCGCTAAACTGGGTTTCTCAATGTTAACTGCGGAGTTGAGAAACCGAGTTTTTATCCAAATTTTGATGATTAATATTAAGTTAACTCAAAAACCCGATTTCTGAAAGTTAACTGCGGGGTCAAAAAACCGGGTTTTTAACAAAGATTATAACTCCTAGTTCCCTGGTTCTACCAGGGAATCTCTAGGGGAGGCTCTGCCTCTGATTCTAGCAGGCGGAGCCTGCAATGGAGTATTGCTAGGTAGAACCTAGCAACAAGACATATCGTTTTTGAAAAAAAAATTTTAAAGCTCGCTTCGCTCGCTAAGGGTAAAAAAAAGAGGGTAAAGGGCAAAAGAGCTAAAGAGCAAAGGGCTAAAGAGTCCACGCAGGCGGGAGGGAAACAATACGAAATCCGAAGTACCTGAGCCGACTGACCGGCTCGACCCAGTTACGATAGGCACCGCGGCAATACCCGGGAACGTAGTACCACGAACCTCCGCGTAACACCCGGATATCATTCCTGTTTAATAAGTTGACTAAATTTTCAAGATCATAGATTTGATAAAGATTATCATTATCATTTTTTTCACCCCAAACTTCTCCTCCTGTTGGAGCTTTTTTATAGTTTTCATGCCAAGGATCGGCGCACCATTCCCAGACATTACCATGTAGATCATACAATCCAAAGGCATTAGGAGGAAATTCACCGACGGGGGTAGTTTCTTCTCTATATTTCCCTTTCGGTTCATCTGCATAGGTTGTTCTTGCATCATAATTGGCTAAATCACTGGTTATCGTTTCCCCAAAGTAAAAGGGGGTTTGAGTACCAGCGCGACACGCATATTCCCATTGGGCTTCTGAGGGTAAACAATAGTTCCGTCCGGTGCGTTGTAGCAGTCTGGCACAAAATTCGACTGCATCGTACCATTGAACGTTTTCTACAGGTCGGTTATCCCCTTTGAAGTCCGAAGGGTCAGGGTTGAGATCCCGTTGAATTTTAGGCCAGTTCGCAACGGCTTTCCATTGGGCTTGGGTAATGGGATATTTTGCCATAAAGAACGGGGGAATAGTGACTTGATGTTGAGGACGTTCACTCTCGTAGCTGTCTTTTTCCATTTCCAGTGAACCCATGAGGAATGTCCCCCCAGGAATATAAACCATCTCTAACGTCACACCATCCCCCAAGTCTTCGGTGAAGTACCGCGCTTGTTTGGTTTCCCGTTTGATAATTTTCCCTCGGTTGTTAACAGTAACGGTTTCAAAGGAAAACACCGATAGGGGCAGTTCTTCAGAGGGTTCTGCTTCTAACTGTTGTGCTAGGGTGAGGATAGGGGCAAATCCGGCTTCTTGGAGTAAATCGCCATAACTTTCAACTAAAGACGCTAAACGCACCCGTTCTTGAGCATCCGCTTGTTTTAAAGCTTGTTCTATCGCTGTTCTAATTTGTTCCAGGGCTTCCCCTGGTCGAGTATAAGCTAGGGCTGTCCAGTGGGGTTCGGGGCCTAATTGCCAAGCAATGCGACTATTATGGGGGAGGGAAATTTGTTGTTGGATGTAACCTGTCATATAGTCCGCCAAACGGTTAAGGCGACGTTCTCCAAAGTTGGCTTTGAGGCGACGGAGTAACAAGTCTCGAACTTTACAATAACCGTATTCAAAGCCCACGTCTTTCAAGCGTGGGATGTAGAATACCCGCCTTTAGGCGGAGTGAAGGCTAGTGAGAGTTTTGGTTAGCAATATACTTTTTGATAGTTTCACTAGAAACAGAACCAGCCGTCCCACAATAATAGCTTCGACTCCACAAAGAAGGTAGTTTAAGTAAATGAGGAAATTCTTTTCTTAATATTCTTGATGATGCCCCTTTGATTCTGAACATAATTTGATGTGGAGCAATCAAAGGGTGACAACTAATAAATAAATGCACATGATCAGGCATTATCTCCAGAGCTAGGACATCACATTCTAGCTCTTTTGCTTTTTGGTAGATAATTTCCTCTAATCTTCTGCTCACTCCGTTAACCAACACCCTTTTCCTCCTTTTTGGGCAAAAGACAAAATGATAGTTGATCAGACTAACTGATGTGTTTTTTCTTCTATATTGATTTTCTGTCATTGTCGATACACACGATTCATCAACCTTATGTTATCATGGATGACATGACAAAAATAACTCGGACGATTAAATTGAAATTCGTGGATCTCAACCGTTGTAAAGCTCAGGTGTTTGAGCAAATGACGGCAGAAAACACACGGGTTGCCAACAAGCTGTTGTCATTGCCGATTAAAGAACGGCGTAAAATGACAACAGCTAAAATTATGTCCGAGTTAAAATCTGCCCTTGTTAACCAAGTAATCCGACATACCACATCACCCACAGGTCGTAAAACCAAACAATATAAAGTTCTTCCTGTGGAAGTTAACAACCAAAACTGGAAGTTAACCCTAAAAGGGAATACTTATTCAATTAGTTTTCCAACCCTTAAAGGTGAAAAAAGAATTCCCATTGAAGTTGCATCTCCCCATTGGCAACCTGTTTTAGACGGATTGTTAGAGGGAACAATTCAAGGGGGTTCTTTTAAATTAATTAAACATCGAAATAAGTGGTATGCCTATCTGTCAATTACTGAGGATGTTCCAGAAGTTAAGACGGAGAAAAGATTAGGATGTGACCGAGGACAGAATAATTTAGCGGTAGTTGCACCTAAACAGGGTTTTGGTAAGTTCTTTAATGGTCAAAGCGTTAAGCATCGGAGACGTTATTTTCAACAACGAAGAAAACAACTTCAAGAAGCTAAAAAGTTTCGAGCATTAAAGAAATGGGACAAAAAAGAACGACGATGGATGGATGCAATCAATCATACAATCAGCCGTCGAATTGTTCGTTTTGCCGAATACCATAATGCTGATGTTGTTATTGAGGATTTAGAAGGATGTCGAAGCACAATGAAACAGAGCCAAAAATCTCGTTCTGATTCCGGTGAATCTCGACATAATTGGTCTTATTATTCTTTGGAACAGAAACTTAATTATAAGTTGGCTCTTAAAGGATTGAAATTAATTAAAAGACCTGCGCCATACACTTCCAAATCCTGTTCAACCTGTGGTTTTATTGGTAAAAGAAATCGACATGATTTCAATTGCCCTAATGGTCACTACCATAACTCTGATTTGAATGCTGCGAAAAACCTAGCTCAATGGGACGGTTTTTCTTGTCAGTTAGACCTACAGAGAGATGCTTCTGTAATGGATTCATCCGGTTTAACTGATGGGGTGCTTGGCACACCCCTGAACTCGGTGAATACAGTCAAACAAGAGTATATTCAACTGTCTCTGCTTGACTGGACTAGATACGAGAATCCCACCCCTTTAGCGTAGCGCAGGGGTGGGAGTGTCAACATCTATAGCATAGAGTTCCCGTCCGACTGAAACACAGAGGGAAGACAACAAGATATCCGCAACAGCAATAAAATCACAGTCAGGAACGAAATTTTCCCGCAAACAATATAACAAATGGGGCGTGAGGGCGAGGGGAAAAGCCGCATGACATAATAAGTCCATCGTCTTAGGAAAGCGTTCTGCAAAGGCTTCCAACCGATGGTCAGCGAGTTGTTGTCGGATGTCATGAACCATTAGAAACCGAGTTTTTATAGGGATTTTAACCTGTCATCCTTGTTCCCTGGTTCTACCAGGGAATATTAACGGGGAGCTCTGCCTCCAAATCATAGCAGGCGGAGCCTGAAATTAGGCATTGCTAGGTAGAACCTAGCAACGAGAAATCACACGAACCATTGCATTGAGTCCAGAACAGTTAAACTCAAACATAGGAAGATTGAGAGTTTCTATTATTCCTGCTGTGGTTGTATTTTGCCAACGATCTTCGGGTAAAGGATTAAGCCAAATTAAAGATCGTACTAAGGGTTCTATTTTATCAAAAAAGACTTGAGTTAATTCAATTCGTTCTGGATTATAATTTCCCCGTCCTGCACCTCCATCACTAAAAATTACCACAATAGTCCGATTTTTATGTAGGGTTGGGAGGATTTCATTGATGGGTTTCGCTTCGGGTTGGTTGGGAAATAAATAAAGATAATGATGGGGACAATTTCTAAAGTAATAAATTTGGGTTTTACCAAAGGTGTGTTTTTTTAGACTGGTGATCAATTGTTGGGCTAGAATATGAAACGGAATCATGGAACCATCCCAGTCTATTAATAGTAACAATTCCAATCTATTAACCCGGCGAGGACGTAAAACGGGTTCAAAGATTTGACCTTGACGGTAAATTTGAGCTAAGGTTGCGGGGATATCGAGTTCAGTTGCTTGACCTTCTGTAATGGGATAGCGTAAAAAACGCCAAGTTTGCAGAATTTGACGTTCTGTAACGGGTAAATTTTGAACGTTAAAACTAAAGTCTTTGGAGGTTTTTTTTGAGGTTTGGGGTTGAAACCCTTCGCGGCGTACAGCAATGGGAATTTGCACAGAACTCGATGGTTTTGGGGTAGGTATTTTGTCAGGAGTTGAGGAGGTTTGATTGGGGGTGATTTCGAGAGTAGGGGGAGTTGGAATTGTCTCAGGTTTTAATAAGGTTTCTGGTAATTTTTGCGACTGAAAACGGGCAAAATAACGATCAAATTCTGTATCAAAAATATCAGAGTTAAAAGATGCTTTGGGTTTAAACCACAGCAAACGACAGAGTTGTTTCAGGTCTGCTAAATTGCTTTGACCAAACCCTAAAGTTAATGCTTTTTGAAATAACAGATATTGTTCAACGGTTAGCGACATTCCCGCATCTCGTAGGTGTAGAAATAAACCTAAATAATTAGGGTGATTTGGGTTATTCATCGTGTTTCCGTTGATAGGAGTCCTGACTTTCTTTTGTTTTTAGTAAAGTTCCCAATAAAGGAAGATTACCCGCTAAATCTTTAATATCTTCAAATGCTTCAGATACAGGTTTATTGAGTAGAATTTTCATCAAGTCCAACAGTTCACTTGTTCCAGCTTTTTTAGTGTTTGGGCGGTTACTTCCCATGTCTCGTATATTTAAAAACTGATCAACGGCTTCATCAACTAATTCCCGTTGTTCCAAGTTGAGCTTAGGAAAATGCAGTTTAACAATTTCAATTAATTCTTCTTCATCGGGAAAATTCAAGTAATAATATAAACACCGACGGAGAAACGCATCAGGAAGTTCTCTTTCTCGGTTACTGGTAATAATTACAATAGGAGATTGTTCAGCTTTGATAGCATTATCTCCAGTGGCTCCAATTTCGGGTATTTCAAAACATAATTTATCTAATTCTAACAATAAATCATTGGGAAAGTCAATATCTGCTTTATCAATTTCATCAATTAATACAATGGGTCGATTTTCTTCGACTACAAAAGATTTCCCTAATTCTCCTAGTGTCAAGTAGGCACTTTGATTTTGCAATCGTTTAATCACTTCATCAATTTGATCTCGATCTAAATAAGTTTCTAAGTTATTCATCCCTAAAAATTGAGCATCTCTTAACCGTGCGATCGCATCATAGGTGTATAATCCATCTTGGGCGCGAGTAGTAGATTTAATATTCCAAGAAAAATAAGGCCATTCTTTAGTTCCTTGGAGATAACGTTGACCAAATTCATACGCAATAGCAGGTGCGAGTTGTGTTTTACCACAACCGGGTTCCCCTTCTAAAAGTAAGGGACGTTCTAAAGCGATCGCTAAATTAACCGCTTTAACTAACCCCGGTTCAGGACGATAGGGATACTGTTTCTTTCCCCGTTGATTCGGTTGCGGTTGCGGTTGATATTGTTCGCCTGTGTATTCTAATTCTAAAGGTTCATTCATAGGGTAAAACTCCGTTCTATATCTGAATAATAGTTTATACTGCAAGACTTACAAATTCGCTCTAAAGTAGAAATTGGCACAATATTTCGTTGTATAATATCTTTAATAGAATCTTGGCTCTGTTCTCTGGTGTATTTTTTTAAATCTGATAATAAATCAGAGAGTTTAGCACCTCCCCAACGCCTAAGTTCCTCAGCTTCAAAACCCTGTATAGGAGTTAAGTCAATGAGTAAGTTAGAAGGTGAGTTAAAAGTTTTATTCCCAACAACAAATAAGATCATTTTAAAGGAGTCTTCAGAATAATTATGGCTATTAGTTTTATCAATAACTTTTAACCAGACTTGTTCTAAAAATGACTCTAAACCTTGATCAACCTTATGAATATCTGTAATAGATAGAATGACAGTTTGAGTCGTCCAATGTTGATAAAGTTTTTCAGCGATCGCTTCAGGATTAGGTTTACATTTGATTGATTCTCCTATATCTTCCCAAAAATCTAGGAGAGGTTTTTTATGAAGAATATTAAAAGGTTTTTGGTAAGCGGTGGAATTATAAGGAATTAAACCTGCTAAACGGTTTACTAACCATCGTTGTCCATAGCCTTCTTCTCCATGTATTAAAAAGGCTCCAACAGAACCCATTTGTCCCAAGGATCTGCGAAAATGATATTCTTGATCAATATAATTCAGATCAAATAACGCTTTTTTGAATTGTTCTATAGCAGAGGTTTGTACTATGTTTTGAATGGTTTGCTGTTGGGGTGAAACACAAGTTAGAATTTGCCTGTAATCATTTTGTGTTAATTGCAAGCCTACACATAAAAATAGTTTATCAAGGGTACTTTCATCGACTCCGTTTTCTCTATCGAGAACTTTAGACACCGTATTACGGCTTAAACCTGCTTCTTGTGCTAATTGAGATTTGAAACGCGATGTTCCATACTGCTTTGATATAGCCGTTGTTAGCTTATCGAGTCCTTTCTCTGTTAGAATATATCCTGGTTTGCTTACTTTGTTGGTAGTCACAGAGTTACTATCGCGCTAGGTGTAACAAAACTGGTCTTGAGTAGCCACCGTTAACAACCTAGACTCAGTGTTACTCGGTGAAGCTCCCCAAAATAGAGATTTTAGAGGATTTTTCGGACTTTATCAAAAAAAGTTTTGCTAATAATTAGCAAATTTTCAACCTTAAATCGCTACAACCCTTGTCAAATCTAGGATAAAAAAATTTTTAGATGGGGATGCTAATTATTAGCAACTCCCTTTTGTGCTTGGTTTATTCTAGTTGGTATCGAAGGAAAAGCCCCAAAGCATCACGCTTTTGAGTTTCTTTGATATGAACCTTGACAATTGCATAGCAACCTTGGGTTGAGGCGATAAAAAGCCATTGATTCAGTTGCAAACACACAACCTTACCAAAGGCTTAAAAATTAATGATCACTCAAATTGTATCTCAGAACAAAGCTGTTCCGTCATCGGACAGGGATATTCATCCGTTAATCCTTGAGAAGTTCTTGATTGAAATCAAGACGATCCCGTCTCACCTGTTAACTCTGGATAAGCTGAAAGACCTGGTGACTCGCTTAGATTTACCAAAGGAATGCTGGGAAGCGTTTATGCTGTTTCTTCCTGACCGCTATGGGTGGCAAACTTTGGTTCGTAATGACGATTTTGAAATTGTGGTGATTTGTTGGGCTCCGGGTCAAACGTCCGGTGTTCATCCTCATCGAAATGCGGCTTTAAATGTTACGAAAGTGCTCCAAGGATCGATTACCCAGCAACGTTATATTCCTGATGAACAACGCCAATTAATTTTGTGGAAAGAAGAAACTGTAAACGCCGGAGATGTTACTTGGACAGAACGCTATGAGTTTCATCAACTGGTTAATCAAAGTTCTGAAAATTGCGTAACTTTGCACGTTTATTCTCCCGTTCGAGGTTAGCAATTAAACCCCAAGGAAAAGGTCAAGTTTAGCCTTTTCCTTTCTTCAGAATTGTCATTAAAAGAAAAGGAGGTTTTATTTTATGGATTGTCCAAGAGATCATAAACAGGGACGTAGAATGTGTGACTTAGTACAACTCCCAAATCATCAAGAATGGCTGTGCACTGAATGTAAGTCTGAATTTATTAAAAAAGGAGAAGGAGGTGATATTGATTGGGGCTGGTTACTGATTTGTATTTTAGGCTTTCTCTTCTTAGTATTAGTGCTGAGTGGGTGCGAGAAACCAGCCAATTTATTGTTAATCAGAATAACAGATATTAGTGCTTCAGCCTTAAATGATCCTGAGCAACTCAAAATTTCTAAAGATGCTTGTTTTGGGGTGGCTGATGTTGCTAAATCTGGGGATAAAGCCGCTTTAATTCAAGTCAGTCAAGATCTGATTGCATCTGATCCAACTGTGATCAAAGACCAGAGTGCTCTGTATTCTCTGTGTCATAAAAAAACTGAACCCACCAAAGGACAGGGAACCTATATTTGTGGTGCTTTAGAATTAGCTGGAGAAATGAGCGATCGCCATTCTGAAACTCTGATGGTTATTCTACAAGTTCAAGCCAACGAACAGGAAGAATTTTGTCCCAAAACCTTAACGAATTTAGGTGATAAAGTTGCTTCCCGAAACGGGATGTTATTAGTGGTTGGGAGTACCAATGATGGCAATACAGGCTTTAATTCACAACTTTGGGATAGTCTAAAAGACTTACATAATACCCACTTTTGTAATCAGAATATCCGCAACTGCGTTAAAGATTCAATTCAAAAAATTCGTTCTCATCAGGAGTAACATTATGATTTCTAAATGGGATGAAGACGTGATTTTACAGGAGTTAATGGCTGAGAAGTTGTTACCTGATCAACTCTCAACAATTTATACCCTTTACTCTCCATTATCTCAAAACATCAGCATTCTTGCCCCTTTAAAGTATGCGCTAGAAATGAAACGAAAATATCAAGATAATTCCCCTTCATCTTTTAAACCGTAAACCAGCATGGGAAATTGTTTTTAAACACACTTTCCCTACCCTTCAAGTTCTAGTAGTTTGAGGAATGAAACCATGAATTGGCATAAATTTTTTGTACTTTTTGCTGTGACTTTGGCTGCTTTAATGAATAGCCGTGCCCCCTATGCAGCCTTAGCAGGCTTTCCTGGGGAATGGCGATTAGTTTCTGCTCTATTAATCAGTTTTCCCTTAGTTTATTTCACTGAATGGGCGATTAGTTATTGGGTGGCTATTTCTAGCATCCAACGAGACATCCAGAATGATCAAACACAAATTAATCTCAAACACAAAAAGGCACAAATTACTGGAAATCAACTGATTGCCATTCGGGCTGAAGCAGAACAAGAGGTATTTAATGCGGTATTAAAAGACTATCTTCATCAAACAACAAAGTTGTTTGTGGCGTTAGCTCTCACTCTTTTAATAATTGAATACGCAGCAACTCTTTTCTATGTGAGATTTCAAGGGGAAGATGGAGATTGGATTACCTACGTTGTGCCGTTATTGGGTATTGCGTTAACAATTATTACAGCCTTTTATAAAGGTAAAATCGTTGATTATCCTCAATGTAAACGCCAAATTGCTCAAAAGTTTGACCTCTATTTTCAACACCGTAAAAGTGAAAACCTTAATACTATTAAAGACGCAAGCCGAAAATTTTGGGTACTGGATGGATTAACCCGATATTTGTTAAACTATCCCCAAGCAACGCCAGAGCAAAAAGACAAAAAGGAAAATCAACTTTGGATTGAACAACTGAAGCATGAATATCATAAAGTCTTAAAAGAATGGCAACAAACGATTCATGAAAAGGAACGGGAGTTAAGTCAACCTGCTATGGGTTTAATCAATCGAGAAGCTTGGGAAAATGCCATTAAACAGCAGATAAAAGCCATTAATGAAAAATTCAAATTAGAACTCCTTCAAATTCAAGATGAATTACAACAACGGGGCTATTCTATTGAATCCAATCATGGGTTATCGAATGGGAATGTTAATCAGGGTTTAAATCCTCAGTTCCAACTTAAATCTAATCCCCATTCTTAATGATTGAATGAAGTCTCACTAATGCTAGTGGGACTTTCTTGAATTTATAAAGTAGAAAACCTCATCTAATAGGTTAGGACTCTCTGCATCAAACCATTGAATTTCAGAAATTGCTCGAAACCAAGTTCTTTGTCGTTTGGCAAATTGTCGCGTATGCAATACCGTTAATTCCTTGGCGGTTTCTAAAGAAATATCACCCGCTAAATATTGTTTAATTTCCTGATATCCCAAAGTTTCTAACAAAGATAACTCACTCCCATATTTCTGACATAACTGTTCAACTTCTTGCACAAATCCTTTTTCAATCATCTCTTCCGTTCGCCTTTGAATTCGAGAATTTAATGCGTCCGATTCACATTGTAAACCTATTTGAAAAATCGGATAATCGGGGGGATTTTCCCCTTTTTGTTCAGAAATGGGGCGACCTGTAATATAATAAACCTCTAAAGCTCGTAAAGTTCTAACTTGATCATTAGCGTGAATTTTTTGCGCTGCCATCGGATCAATTTGCTGTAAGATTTGATAACATTGAAATTGACCTAATGCTTCAAGTTGCGATCGCAATTCAAGCTGAGGTGCAACCCTCGGAATTTTCATTCCCCGCACAATAGATTTAAGATATAATCCTGTACCTCCAACTAACAATAAAGGTGGAGATTCAGGAGCCTTTGCAATCAAATGTTGAGCTTGATCTTGATAATCTGCTACAGTTAAAGTCTCCGTCGGTTCACAAATATCAATCAAATAATGGGGAACACGCTGACGTTCTTCCCGCGTCGGTTTAGCCGTACCAATATCAAACTCTCGATACACCAACCGAGAATCCGCGCTCAAAATCACAGACCCCAAGCGTTCCGCCAACTGAATTGCTAATCCTGATTTCCCCGTCGCCGTCGCACCGCAGATTACAATTAACCGGGGTGGCTGTGATATTGTAGAAATAGTCAACTCTCCTCCTATTCAACGCCTCACTCCGAACTGAGTCTATTGGGTACATACCCTGTCCAAATTTCTTTTGAGAATGCTCTACAATCCTCTCCAACCTATTTGTGCTACAATTTTTGAAAGTTTTGTCATTTTACTGTAAGAACGCCATAAGAGACGTTTTTACTTTATCAATACTGGAGTCGTGATCAAATGACCAGCAATTACAGCGCCGACCAAATTCAAGTTCTTGAAGGTTTGGAAGCCGTTCGCAAACGCCCTGGAATGTACATTGGTTCCACCGGGCCGCGAGGACTCCACCATTTAGTATACGAGGTTGTAGACAACGCGATCGATGAAGCGCTGGCTGGCTATTGCACCCACATCGAAATTGATTTCAACGCCGATGGTTCTGTCACCGTCACCGATGATGGTCGAGGTATCCCCGTTGATACCCATTCTAAAACCGGAAAGTCTGCTTTAGAAACCGTGTTAACCGTTCTGCACGCTGGAGGAAAATTTGGCGGTGGTGGCTATAAAGTTTCTGGGGGTTTGCATGGTGTGGGGGTTTCTGTAGTTAACGCCTTATCGGAATGGGTAGAAGTTACGGTTTTTCGGGATAAAAAAGAATATCGCCAACGCTTTGAACGGGGAACTCCGGTGACGGAACTCACCTCAAAACCCATCAAAGAAAACAGAACGGGAACCTCTTTGCGCTTTTTCCCCGATTCCTTAATTTTTACGACTGGAATTGAGTTTGATTGTGATACAATTGCTTCGCGTTTACGAGAACTTGCCTACTTAAACGCGGGAGTTAAAGTCACTCTCAGCGATCATCGTTTAGAACTGTTAAAACGGGAAACTCCTCGGATAGAAACCTACTGTTATGAAGGCGGGATTAGGGAGTATATCGCCTACATGAACAACGATAAACAACCCCTCCATGAAGATATTATTTATATTTCTGGAGAACGGAATAATGTTCAAATTGAAGTCGCTTTGCAGTGGTGTACCGATGCCTATAGTGATACAATTTTAGGCTTTGCTAATAATATTAGAACCATTGATGGAGGCACCCATTTAGAAGGGTTAAAAACTGTTCTAACTCGAACTTTAAATACAATCGCTCGTAAACGGAATAAACTCAAAGAAGGAGAAGCTAATTTAGGCGGGGAAAATATTAGAGAAGGGTTAACGGCCGTCATTTCCGCGAAAGTTCCCGATCCTGAATTTGAAGGACAAACTAAAACCCGATTAGGAAATCCAGAAGTTCGGGGAATTGTTGACTCCTTGGTCGGGGAAGCGTTAACCGAGTATTTGGAATTTAATCCAGGAATTGCCGATGCGGTGATTGAAAAAGCCATCCAAGCGTTTAAAGCCGCAGAAGCCGCTCGACGAGCACGGGATTTAGTGCGTCGAAAATCGGTCTTAGAATCTTCTCCTTTACCTGGTAAATTAGCCGATTGCAGCACCCGTGATCCCCAAGAATCCGAGATTTTCTTAGTTGAAGGCGATAGTGCGGGCGGTTGTTTTTTGGATTGTACTTATATATCGCTGGCTGATGGTTCTAAAAAGACAATTAAAGAAATTGTTGATGAACAAGCTGAGGGGAAAGAGCATTTTTGCTACACCATTAATCAAAGTGGCAATATTGCCATTGAACGCATTATTAATGCACGACTGACCAAAAAAGATGCCCAAGTCGTGAAATTAACTTTAGATAATGGAGAAACCCTGATTTGTACTCCTGATCACCCCTTTATGTTAAGGGATGGTAGTTATAAAGCCGCAGCAGAATTAACCCCTGATGATTCCTTGATGCCATTTCATCGAAAAATTTCTCAGAAAGAAATAGAGGGGGAATTCAAGGATGAGGAACTGGTATGGAATCCAGGTTCTGATCAATGGATTGATACTCATTTATTAACAGAGGCTTATCAATTAAAACAACAGGCAGATCAAGAGCGTTTAGAATGGCAATGGAAACAAACGAATGAAAGCGATTATACTCAAACCATTGCGACTCTATACAAACTTTATTCTGATCTTGAAGACAGTAAAAGTGAGCAAGAACAGCAAACGGATAACAGTATATTGACCTTTAAAACGTTTTGCGATCGCTATTTTGATGGAAATGAAGTTGCAACTCGCATGGCAATTCGGAACTATAACCATCGGGTTGTTTCCATTGAATGGCTAGAAGAACGGCATGATGTTTATGATATCGAAGTTCCCCATAGCCATAACTTTGCGTTATCGGCGGGTATCTTTGTACATAATAGTGCCAAACAAGGACGCGATCGCCGTACTCAAGCCATTCTTCCTTTACGCGGAAAAATCCTCAATATTGAGAAAACCGATGATGCCAAAATCTACAAAAACAATGAAATTCAATCTTTAATTACTGCCTTGGGATTAGGCATTAAAGGAGAAGAATTTGATTCCTCTCAATTGCGGTATCATAAAGTCATCATTATGACTGACGCGGACGTTGATGGAGCCCATATCCGTACTTTATTGCTCACCTTTTTCTATCGTTATCAACGGGAATTAGTCGATCAAGGCTATATTTATATTGCCTGTCCTCCGTTGTATAAAGTGGAACGGGGACGCAACCATCAATACTGCTACAATGAGCGAGAATTGCAGGAGTATTTGGGAAGTTTACCCGCCAATGCGAACTACAATATTCAACGGTTTAAAGGGTTAGGAGAAATGATGCCAGAACAACTTTGGACAACCACCATGAACCCCGATACTCGCATGATTAAACAAGTTGAAATTGAAGATGCGGCGGAAGCAGATCGGATTTTTACCGTGTTAATGGGCGATCGCGTTGCTCCTCGTCGGGAGTTTATTGAAACCCATGCTCCCCGCTTGAATTTGACGGATTTAGACATCTAAAAAACAGGATTATTAGAGGGGATGGAATTAGGAAAACCCTGAGTTTCATTCCCTCTAATAATTTTAAGTTCGTTAAAAAGGCAAAAAAATGCTATGATTCAATTAAAAAATCATCACTAGCAATGCCATGACTCTTAATCTTCCGTCTCTAAAATTATCTCAGTCGCTTCCTGTAAAATTTAATATTTTGCTTGATCGTTCAAATGCAACGCAAATACGTGCATCTTTTATAGAACTTCCTAACTTGCAGGTTGAAACTTCAACGCAGGAAGAAGCCCTAGAAAATTTAAAAACCTTGTTGTATACTTATTATGATAAGCTAGAAATTATTCCTTTTGAAATAGAAGAAGTATCTACTCAACAATCGGAAAACCCTTGGTTGAAATTTGCGGGTGTTTTTCAGGATGATTGTGACTTTGCTGAAATTGCTAAAAGTCTTATAATTGAACGATGTGATGATGATAGCGATAATTATGATCCTGATAATTATGATGAAAAGATTTTTCCTTAATTTCTGGTTTAGTTATTGAAGATTGGACAGATCCCTTCCTTCTATTAAGAAAAGGAATTTTAGATGAAAGAAAGTTCGGGTTTTAACCTATAGGAGAATAAGGTGGGTAAAACCCACCCTGATATTAACTCCCAGGAATTGTCACATCAATAGTCGTAACCTTTGATTTTTGATCTAAACTGCTTAAGGGTGGATTAATCATCTTTTCATTTCCTACAATTAAAATCACTAAATTTTCGGGTTTGAGATATTGTTGAGCAACTCGTTGAACATCTTCAATCGTTGTTGCTTCCACTTGACGTTGATAATCAAAGATAAAATCCTTGGGATAGCCATAATATTCATATTGCATTAAACGCGACAAGGTTTGACCGGGATCTTCAAAATTGAAAATAAAAGAATTCAATGTTGATTCTTTCGCAAACGTTAATTCTTCCGGCTTAATGGGTTCTTTTTGTAAGCGTTCCAGTTCAGCTTTTACTCCTTGAATAAAAGGAACTGTTGTTTCTGAACGAGTTTGTCCACCTGCGTTAAAAATCCCTGGATAATCATAACTTACACCCCAAGATCCATAAACAGAATAAGCTAATCCTTGGCGCGAGCGCACATTATTAAATAAACGTCCACCAAACCCATCAATTACATTATTCATAACGCTTAATTCGGGATAATTCGGATCATTTAATAACCCCCCTAAATGCCCCATTTCCACATAACTTTGAGTCAGTTGAGGTTGATCAACAAAGAAAACTCCCCCCGTATTAACTTGAGAAACAGAAGGAAGGGGAGGAATCACAGCTTTTTGAGACGGTTTCCAATCTCCTAATTTTTCAGCAATTAATGCTTTCATTTTTTGCCGATCAAAATCCCCAACAACTCCCAAAATCATCGTTTCAGGATGAAAATATTGTTGATAAAAATTAACTAAATCCTCACGGTTGATTTTGTTTAATGTGGAATATTCTGTAGTTCTTGCATAGGGACTATCTGCACCATAAATGAGTTTAACTAACTCTCTGCCCGCAATTTCTTCAGGTTCATCATTCCGACGAGCAATCCCACCTTTTGCTTGAGTTTTTGCTAACTCTAATTTATCTTGGGGAAAGGTAGGATTGCGAATTAAATCCGCCAATAATCCAAACACAGTTGGTAAATCTTCGCTCAATCCTCCAAAGCTAATGCGACCGGATGTTGTATGAATTCCAGCTTCGATATAAGCGGCTTTGTCTTCTAAGATTTGATTGAATTGATCGCCGGGATGTTGAGAGGTTCCACCATTTCGCATCACCTCTGCGGTTATACTGGCTAAACCCACTTTATCCGCCGGCTCAAATCGATCTCCAGTCCGAAATAAAGCGGTTCCTCCGACTAAAGGAAGTTCATGATCTTCGATTAAATAAACCGTAATTCCATTATCTAATTGATAGCGCTCATAGTCGGGAAGTTGAAGTTCAGGTAAGGGGGGAAACGTTAAATCGGTGTAATGTTTGGGTGTGGCTGCAATGGCAGGAATATGCCAAAAAATAGTAACAACCATTGTGAGCAATAGTAATCCTGCCCACAATAATTTAGATTTTTTCGTGCTGAAAATATTGAAAGTCAACATAGTTAATCAAAAGTTGAATGAGACTGAAAAAAAACCAATAAAACTCTGAATTTTACCTCTTATTCGTCCGATAATAACCGTCCAATGGTACGATTTTCAGGACGAAACATAGTTTGGGCTACTCGCTGAATATCCTGGGCAGTAATGGCATCAATTTTTTCTAACTCTTCAAATAAATTGACCCAAGATCCTGTTTTAACCTCATACTCAGCTAAGGCAAATGCCATACCCATATTAGAATCTAAGGATCTCAATAAACCCGCTTTAGCTTGAGTTTTAACCCGTTCTAATTCAGTTTCAGATACTAATTCGGTTTTGAAACGTTCAATTTCTTGACGTAATGCTGTCGCCACTTCATCAACGGTATGACCCGGTGCTGGCATCGCGTAAAAGAACATTAAATTAGGATATTTATTCCCCGGATATCCATTTGATCCCTGGGCAGCTAAGGCAATTTTTTGTTCTTCCACTAAGGATTTATACAAACGAGAAGTTCGACCATCACTGAGGAGACTAGAAATTAGATCATAAATCACAGAATCAGGATGATTTAAGGCTGGAATTGGGTATCCTTCAAAATACCAAGGTTGAGTTTTTAATTTTAACGTAATTTCACGCGCTTCCGTTTGAGGCGGTTCGACAATATTCAATTGAGGAGGTTTGGGTTTGGCACTGTAACGACCAAAATAAATTTCAGCGAAATTTTTGACATCATCAGGATTAACATCTCCTACAATAACGGCTGTTAAATTATTGGGAACATAGTGGGTTTCAAAGAAATCTTTAACATTTTCACGGGTTAAATTTTCTAAGTCTTCCACATATCCAATAACAGGGCGACGGTAGGGATGAACTTTAAAAGCGGTAGCTGAAAATTCTTCAATCATTTGACCGACCGGAGAATTTTCGGTTCGCAAACGACGTTCTTCTAAAATCACTTGTTTTTCTTTATAAAATTCTCTGAAAACAGGTTCTAAAAATCGTTCTGATTCTAAAGACATCCACAGTTCTAACTTGTTAGCAGGAAGGCTATAAAAATAAAACGTTGCATCGGCGGAAGTTGCTGCATTCATGCCTACTCCCCCCGCTTGTTCTACAATTCTGCCAAACTCATTTTGTTTTACATATTGATCTGCTTCTGCACTTAATGTTTCTAACTCATCCATTAATTGCTTAAGTTTTGCAGTGTTTCCTTCTGCCTTGGCTTGTTTAATTTGTTCAAAAATTTGATCCTGCTTTTCAAATAGCGGTTTTTCCGCCTCATAGTTAGTTGTACCAATTTTTTGAGTCCCTTTAAATGCTAAATGCTCTAAATAATGGGCGACTCCTGTTTGTCCATCAGGTTCATTAACGCCGCCAACATCAGCATAAATTAAAAAAGAAACCACAGGTGCACGATGACGTTCTAAAACGATAAATCTCATGCCATTATCGAGAGTAAATTCAGTAATTTCTCGGGCAACTCGTTTTAAATAAGGTTGAATGGAATGGGTTGAGGGTGAAATTTCATCAGCCCAAACCGTTTGAAATCCCATCACCCAAAATAAACAAATGCTTAAAACCAGAGAAAACAAACGTTGTCCTAGAAAGGAGCATTTCTTTGTTCTTGGTTTCCCGGTGAAAAAATAACCCAAAGACATAGATTTTTATCGATGTAATTTGACAAGAAGGGCAGAAGCAATGATTGCCGAATCTATCTTAAAGCCTGATCATATCGGATTATAACCTGAGTATGAAGTCAAACTATGAAGAGTTATATCGTTCAAGGTCGGTCTTTGCAAACGGATGATAGGCTAAGACTACAGCCGCGTATGATCAGAAGGTTATGCCACATCTAAATCATTCCATATCATCGCCATTAGAAACGCAGATTTTACAGGCTGCACGACGGCTATTTGCCCATCAGGGGTATGATAGTACCACGACTCGTGATTTAGCCATCGCCGCAGGGGTTGCCGAAGGGACATTATTTCGACATTTTGCCAATAAAAAAGCTATTTTAATCGCCATTGTTACCGAAGGATGGGTCGAAATTTTAACCGATTTGTTAACAGAATTAAGTGCAATGGGAAACTATAAAGCCATAGCACAACTGTTGCATCGACGAATCATAAACCTACATGAAAATGCTGATATGATGCGAATTTGCTTTTTAGAAGCTCAATTTCATCCCGAATTACGCGATCGCATTCAATCAGAAATTATTGCTAAAATGACTACTGTAACTGAAGCGTTTTTTGAAACAGCAATGCAAAAAGGGGTTTATCGACCCATGAATCCTAGAATAGTAGCTCAAGTTTTTTTAGGAATGTTTGCTGTTGCTGGGTTTAGTTATAGTACCTTCCTAGAACCTAATGCCTCTCCCCAAGCGATGAAAGAAATGGCAGAAGGATTAGCCGATATTTTTCTGAATGGAGTATTAGCAAAAGACTGAAAAACGCTATAAAAATTTGGCTTGTTGCACCCATTGTTGAATTTGATCAACAGACGGACATAAATCTCTTCGCTGTAAATTAGCGACATAAAAACGTAAGATTTGTTGATGTAAACGGTGAACGGGTAACTTGGCTAAATGGCTAACTGAACTGACACCAGAATGAAGCAATAGTCCACAATATTGACACCCAACACTCGGAATTCTAGCTAAGTCCGCCATTGCAATCCACTTGTTTACATCTCTAATATTAATCTGAAGAAAATTCGCCAAAAGCATTTTATCTGCTGGGGTTTTGCCTTTTTTTAACAGTTGACAGGTGGTTTTAATGCCATAATTGTTTAATCGGGTTTGATTATCCGAATTCAAGCCCGGAAGTTGAGAAATCGGCCAATCAACAGCTTGAATGAGGTTATGGGCGTTTGGTTTAAAAGATGTCATAGTTTGAATTCTGCTAGTTTCAAGTTTAGGGTAGAGAGAAAGACCAATTTTATTTTAAACTGATTTCATCTGAAAATGGAGCACAGGGTTTTACCATCTCACTGAATCAATTTTTTCCTTGAGATTAATTTCACACTTCTCTAGAATTTTAGATTAAAATAAACTCAAATGATTTTGATCTTAATTTAATTATGTTATTCACTCCTTCACCATTACTGATTGATACCCTCCGTCAACGGCGCAAAAAACTCAGTTATTTAATAGATTTTCCAGCACTTTTGTGGTCAGGTTGTGCAGTTTCTCGAAATTTTCCCGCTAATATTTATTCGTTTCGTGCGAGTAGTCATTTTTTATATTTTGCGGGATTTCCCTTAGAAAATGCAGCTATTCGTTTAGATCAAGGTCGCTTAGAATTATTTATGGATGATCCTCCAGAAGGTAGTACCCTTTGGCATGGAGAAATGCCTCAACGGAATCAAATTGCAGAATTCATCGGTGCGGATGCTCATTATTCCTTAAAAGAGTTATCCAATTATCTTCAAGATGCTGCTACAATTGTGGTGCAAGATCCCATTACTGCCTCAGAACAACGTCAACTTTTAAACTGTCCTCTTGTATCCGCAAGTGAACCAAAAGGAATAGATTTAGAATTAACAAACGCGATTATTACGTTACGTTTAATCCATGATGAAGTCGCATTAAACGAATTACGCCAAGCCGCAGAAGTCAGTGTAGAAGCCCATAAAGCAGGAATTAAAGCAACAAAAACTGCTCAATTAGAAGCACAAATTCGGGCAGCAATGGAAGGAGTAATTATCAGTCATAATATGACCTGTTCTTATAATAGTATTGTGACGGTACAGGGAGAAGTTTTACACAATAATCACTATCATCATCCTCTCAAAACTGGAGATTTATTATTAGCTGATGTGGGAGCAGAAACCGAGATGGGATGGGCTGCTGATATTACCAGAACTTGGCCTGTTTCTGGAACCTTTTCTTCAACTCAACGAGATATTTATCAAGTAGTTTTAAAGGCTCATGATATTTGTATTGATTCTATTAGACCGGGGATAGAATATGAAGATATTCATCGCATGGCAGCAACGGTTATCGCCGAAGGATTAGTAGAATTAGGAATATTAAATGGAAGTCCAGAAGACTTAGTAGAACAGGATGCTCACGCCTTATTTTTTCCCCATGGAATTGGGCATTTACTAGGGTTAGATGTTCATGACATGGAAGATTTAGGAGATTTAGCCGGATATGAACCCGGACGGGTCAGAAGTCAACGGTTTGGCTGGTGCTTTTTGCGGTTAAATCGACCCTTACAACCCGGAATGTTAGTTACCATAGAACCCGGATTTTATCAAGTTCCAGCTATTTTAAATAACTCTGAAAATCGGGAAAAATATCAAAAACAAGTGAATTGGGAACGGTTAGAACAATTTGCCGATGTCCGAGGAATTAGAATCGAAGATGATATATTAGTAACGGAAAAAGGAACAGAAATTTTAACGAAAAATTTGCCAACCTCTATTGAAGAGATAGAAGCATTAATTCAACAGTAATCTTATTGTCTTCTTCAGTCAAATTATGCTTAAACAACAACGAGTTAAACGGTTTATAATTTTCTTTTTAGGAACGATCATTTTTATAGGATTAACCGTAGTAGGTTATGCCTTTACAACCCTATTATTGTCAGATAATTCTTCAATATTATCTTCCTCCCCTAGTTTGTCTACCTGTGGAAGCCCTAGTGGGGGAGAAACAGATAATGCAATTGCCTCTTTTTATGGAAATAATTCCTATTCTTGGACAAATAAAATTCAATGGAATTGTGTTTATAATATTAAAGATTTTACCGGTTCAACAGTAGTAGAACAGTTCAATGATGCTAGAGATGCGGCAGCAAATAATGGCGGAGGGGTTGTTTATTTTCCATCAGGAACCTATATTTTTGATGATAGCATTAAACTTAAATCAAGTGTTGTGATTCGCGGAGAAACACCTAATGTTAAATCGGCAAAATTAAATGATTATAATCCTCCGGCAAAATTAATATTTCCTGAATATAAACCCCAACTTTCAGGAAACGGAACTCCCAACGAAACCGCCTTTAAAAGCATTCAGACCCAAACTCCAAATCAAGATAGTAATATTGGCATCGTTAACCTAGATATTAATCGAGGTGCGATTAACTTTGTTGGGGATTTAGATAATACTAAAAGTAGTAATATTATTATATTTGGAATTCGCAGTAATAACGTCGCTAAACCCGATCCGAAAGTTCCAAACCTTGAATTTCAGAACCCTTGGCAACGTTATAGTCATCGCTTTGCTGCTAATATTGAACTCACGGTCTATCAAAATCTGTTAGTTGCTAATAACCGAATAAATGATAAAATTACAGATAATTATGAACAGCCCGGATATCGCTTACAGTCAAAAGATAAAAAGAAAGTTATAACCTATGAAGAAGGCAATAAAGTTCCATTTAATTATAGTAACCATTATGGAATTTCGGTTAACCGAGGGGGAAAAAAAGATGGGTTTCAATTAGCCGGAACTCCCACCACTGAACCTGGACTTTTTCGCAAAGGAATTGTGATTCGAGATAATTGGGTTTACCATACCATGCGAGTCGCTATTCATGCGGCTGGAGATGGGTTAATGATTCAAGATAATGAAATTAAAGATGAACCCAATAAACAATGGTGGACAGACCCCACAGGAACACGAGAAGCGACGGGTGCAGTAACGTTAGAAAATCGAGGAATTGACTGGTCAGGATGGAATGTTTTAATTGAAGGAAATGATTATCAAGTTTATCGTCATCAAATCGGAGAAACAAATTATTTAAGCGTAGATGGAGAAGGGATTTTAATTCAAGAATGTTGTGGGGGAACAACGGTTAAAAATGTTAAAATAAAAAATAACAAAGGCAATGCTTATATTGGACTTTATAAGGTTCAAGACATCAATAATGCCACGATTGAAAACAATCAAATCATCGATTCTGATATTTTTGTGATGGCAGATACTAATAATCAACCTTATAGTATGAACCAGGTTAAAATTATTAATAATCAAGTTTCAGGGAATATTATTGCTAAAGGCAGTTTAGGCGGTCAGGGGAATCAAATCTCTGGAAACCAAGGAAACCAAAGCGGAAAATTAAATTATTCTTGTTCTATTGAAGTTAATAATAATTCCGGTTTTAACGTTCAACCATGTTCTCCACTGCGCTAACTCATCTCAGGGTTTACCATAAACTTAATTGTATCGGTGTTTGTTCTAATTGATTCCAAGGAAGGGGAGAAATGGGCACAGAATGCTGTTCTAACAATTGTTGCACATATTTAGCGGTAGAGGGCGATCGCTCTTCTTGGGGACAATGAACAAAAAAATAGACATCTTTTCCTTGATTTAACCAGTGATGAATCGGGGTTATCCAGTCTTCTAAAAAAGGTTGATTAATCGATAATTGCGGATGAGAAATAAACCGAACTAAACTAAACGAAGACGTAATACTAAATTCTACGGGAACGTTAGGTTTTGGGCGTTCTGAATTCAGTTGAGGGTCATCATCACTACTATAAATAGGACGGGAATCTAAAATCACTCGTCCCACGTTATAGGATTCTAAAAGCTGTTTTAATTCATTAAAATTATTCTCTTCAAACCATTCAGGATGACGAACTTCTACTGCTAACGGAACAATTTGATGGGGCCAAGCCTGAATAAATTCTTGCAAATCTTCTAATAAATTAGGGGAATAGCTCGGAGGAAGTTGAGCAAAAATCGGCCCTAAATGAGTTCCTAAAAGCTGCATTTGTTCAATAAAGCTTAACGCACCTGGAATGGCAAGTTTCAGTAACCCTTGATGGGTTAAATCCTTAGGTAATTTTAAACAAAACTTAAAATTCGGGGGTGTTTGTTGTACCCAACGAGTCACCGTTTCTGCATTTGGAACTGCATAAAATGTTGTGTTTCCTTCAACTGTATTAAAACGACGACTATACAGGGATAGAAAATCCGTCACACGACTTCCGACTGGGTACAATTCCCCCACCCAATTCTTATACGACCAAACCGCACAGCCTAAATAAAATTGAACCATAACATTCACCTTGGAAAAGCTGACTCTACCTTAACAATAACGAGAAAATCGTAATTACAGCGATTGTAGCCTCCATTTCACACGACAAAATGGAATATAAATTTTTTTACCTTAGTATAGTCCTGAAAAAAACGTATTTTTTTAGTAGACAAAAATTATAAAAACATCTATCTTTAGATATAAGGTGAATTAGCTGCTATAATTTACTAAGCCTTTTGCTTTAAGTTACTAAAGCTTTTGTAATTATCTCTCATTTAAAAAATATTATTTTCGTTTTTATGTGAAGCTAGGGCTAATTTATAAGTCATATCCAGCGTACAAACGAGAATGTTCCGCACATAGGAATGGACTGAATCCAGGCTCAGAGTATTGTAGCGATTGCTATATATCACATTTCCAGTTGATAGCTCAGTTTCAATGAATTTAAAACTATGTCAAACCTTACATTTCCAGACATAACCTCAAACCAGCAAATTTTAACTGATCTCGCCCAGCAAATTCAAAACCGCCCAACGACACCTATAAGTGTATCTGAAGGTGAAAATGGAGGTTTAGTAATGGTTGGGTCACTAGACCAACCTAATGTATTGGCTGGAAGTTCAAAGGATGATGTCATCAAAGCCGGTGATCAAAATGATGCCATTGATGGCGGTGATGGTGATGACTTCATCCTAGGTTTGCAAGGAGATGATAGCCTTTTGGGTGGTGACGGGAACGACACCATTTATGGTGGAAAAGGAAATGATTTGATTTTCGGTGGTTCTGGAGATGACATCATTTATGGTGATGAAGGAGATGATACGGTTTTCGGGGGTGAAGGCAAGGATCTCATCTTTGGTGGAAAAGGAAAGGATGCCCTCGATGGGGGTTCTGGAGATGACACCATTTATGGTGGGGCGGAGGACGATACGATAGTTGGTGGTAAGGATAATGACCTGCTTTATGGTGATAAAGGGGATGATATTCTTGAGGGTGGATCAGGGATTGATACCCTCTATGGCGGTGAGGATGATGACTCCCTCAATGGTGGGTTAGACAAGGATTATCTCTATGGCGGTCAAGGTGACGATACCTTGGTTGGAGGAGAAGGAAACGATAGTCTCTCTGGTGATAAAGGTAATGATAGTTTAATTGGAGGGGCAGGAAATGATTTCCTAATCGGTGGCGGAGGAAAAGATACCTTTGTCTATGAGGGAGACTTTAATACTCTTGGCAAAGATACATTAACTGATTTTAACGCTTCAGAAGATGTGATTGCCTTAAGTGCTGCGGAGTTTTCAGCCATTGCTCCAGGTGTACCGGGTGCATTAGCCAACGGAGAATTCCAAACCATTGCTAACTTCTCTGGAAATGCTGCTGATGCAGGTAATGCGAATCTAATTTATGATCCTGAAAGTGGTTTACTTTACTATATTGATCAACAAGGAATTTCAACTCCTCTGTTAGATATGGGTCAAAACTTAACGTTAAGCGATGACAATTTTGATTTAATTTAAGGCGACGAACCTCAACAGCCAGCAGCATCAAGATTCAACAGTAAGATATTTTACCTGTCTCTTTTTGACCGATGCTCAATACGAGAATCCCAGCGCGACCTGAAAGGTCATTTGAAACAAAAATCCGATTTTTTCTGGTGATTTCCACCACCAGCCCTCATATCCCTCTTCTGTCACTCTCCGAAAACTTTTGATATTTCTGGATTTTAGAGCTTTTGCAGGCTTTGCGATCGCAAGATTTATTTCTACTAACAAATACAAAAACTTCGTTTTTGTAATAGGATAGCTTGTATTGGCTGACTGATAAAGGTTTTAGAGATCGACCTCTCGGAGAGTGACAGAAGAGGGATATAAAGTCTCATTATATTCTTTGTCACCCCGAAAACCTGTTCTTTCTACCTCAATAAAACTTTGAAGATGAGGATAATTTTTATGGTTTACATTCTGGCTATCAAATACTGATACTTTTCTGCTAACATTTCGTCCATGACTGACATCTTTTTCTTCATATACTGTTAAAGTTTTTTCAATTTGTGCTAAAATTTTTATTCGCTTGTGTAATTTAAATTGATTGCCTTTTGCCGTAATTAAATAATCATTTTTGCTCTCAATTATTGCCTGAGTTGTTGCCTTACTACTGTTCAATTATACTGTTTAACATGATTTTTTTAAAACCAAATAAAAGTGATCTCTTTTTAATTTTATCAAAAAAAGATCACTTTTATTTTCCTTTTTACCCCTGACTTTGAAAACCCCCTGCTGATCGGGGAGGGGTTAAGGCATAGGTTAACTTATTTCAACCCATCAATTAACTGCATTTTTGCGCTCTCTAACGCTTCTTTTAACTTCGTCGCATCCCGTCCTCCTGCTTGCGCTAAATTCGGACGACCGCCACCGCCACCGCCGCAAATTTTGGCAATACCGCCAATGAATTTACCCGCTTGTAAGCCTTTATTATTAACAGCTTTACTGAACGCTGCAACAAAATTAACTTTACCATCCGTTGTTGCTGAACCTAACACAACCGCACTTTCTCCTAACTTTTGTTGGAGACGTTCTGCGGCGGTTTTTAATGATTCTGCATCTGCATCATTCAGTTCTGCAACAATTAATTTAAACTCACCAATGGTTTCAGCCGTTGTTAATAATTGTTCGGATTTGGCGATCGCTAATTCCGCTTTAACTCCTTCTAATTGTTTCTGAGTGGTTTTTAACTCTTGTTGTAAATTAGTAATGCGGTCTGGTAATTCTTCAGGTTTGGCTTTAAAGCGATCGCCTAAATCTTTTACCACCGTATCCCGAACTTTCAAATACTCTAAAACCGACTGTCCGGCTACGGCTTCAATACGTCGAATTCCTGATGCAATTCCCGTTTCTGAAATAATCTTAAATAGCCCAATTTCTGCGGTATTACTCACATGAGTTCCCCCGCATAATTCCATCGAAACCCCAGAATAATCTACCACCCGCACCACGTCTGAATATTTTTCTCCAAACATAGCGGTAGCGCCTTTAGCTTTGGCTTCTTCTAATGCCATTTCTGCAATTACGGCCGGATGAGCTTCCGTGATCCAACTATTGACTTGATCTTCAACTTGTTGCAGTTCTTCAGTTGTTAACCCACGCGGACAATTAAAATCAAACCGTAAGCGTTCAAAATCTACTAAAGAACCCGCTTGAGAAATGGAGGGATCGACGATTAATTTTAACGCTGATTGTAACAAATGGGTTGCCGTATGGTTTGCTTGGGCACGACGACGACAAGCGCGATCAATTTGGGCATTTAAGGTCATTCCTGGGGTCACTCTTCCCCGTTCAATTCGTCCAAAATGGATGAAAATATTGGATTCTTTTTTAACATCATGAACCCGAATCACGGTATCACCATAACTTAAATAACCGCGATCGCCAATTTGTCCCCCAGACTCGGCATAGAAGGGCGTTTTATTCAAAATTACTTGAATTTCCGTTCCCGCTTCTGCTTCCTCAATGGGTTTTCCATTGACTAAAACTGCTTCAACTTTAGCATCCGAAGCTAACAACGTATAGCCTAAAAATTCCGTTGAGTGAATATGTTCTGCGAGTTGATCTAAACTGCCTTGAACGGTCAAATCAATCGTTTCATGGGCATCTTGAGAACGGCGGCGCTGTTCTTCCATTGCCGTTTCAAAGCCTTCACTATCCACCGTTAACCCATTTTCTTCAGCAACTTCTTGCGTTAATTCTAAGGGGAAACCGTAGGTGTCATATAACACGAAAGCATCTTGACCGGAAATTTCACTCTTAGCTTTATCAATAATTTCCGCTAACAGTTTTTCACCCCGTTCTAAGGTTTCCAAGAACCGGGTTTCTTCTCTTTGTAATTCCCCCTTAATTGCACTTTCCCGTTGACGCACATTCGGATAAGCTGCTTCCGATAATTGAATGGCAGTTTCAGCCACTTGGGTTGTAAATTCTCCGTTAATTCCAATTAACCGACCATGACGAACGACCCGCCGAATTAAGCGCCGTAAAATATAACCCCGTCCAATATTAGAAGCCGTAACGCCATCGGCAATTAAATGTACAACTGCCCGAATATGATCCCCAATCACTTTTAGGGAGACTTTAGTTTTCTCGTCAGATTTGTGATAATCGATTTTGGCAATTTCGGCGGCGGTTTTAATAATCGGAAAAATCAGATCCGTTTCGTAATTATTGGGAACCTGTTGCAGAATTTGTGCCATCCGTTCTAACCCCATTCCCGTATCAATATTTTTATTCTGTAACGGGGTTAAATTGCCATCATTATCTCGGTTATACTGCATGAAAACCAAGTTATAAAACTCAATAAACCGAGTATCATCTTCTAAATCAATATTCTCCTCGCCGCGTTCAGGATGAAAATCATAATAAATCTCTGAACAGGGGCCACAGGGGCCAGTGGGGCCAGATTTCCAAAAGTTATCCGCTTCTCCCATGCGTTTAATGCGTTGGGGAGGAACCCCAATTTTGTCGCGCCAGATGGCAAAAGCTTCGTCATCTTCCTCGAATACACTCACGACTAAGCGTTCTGGAGGTAACTCAAACACTTTGGTTGAAATTTCCCATCCCCATGCGATCGCTTGTTCTTTAAAATAATCTCCAAAGCTAAAATTACCCAACATTTCAAAAAATGTGTGGTGTCTGGCTGTTCTGCCTACATTTTCAATATCATTAGTACGGATACATTTTTGGGAGGTGGTGGCACGAGGAAATTCCGGTTGTCGCTGTCCCAGAAATATCGGTTTAAAGGGTAGCATCCCGGCAATGGTTAACAAAACCGTCGGGTCTTCAGGAACTAAAGACGCACTCGGCAGAATTTTATGCCCTCTTTCGGCATAGAAGTTGAGAAATTTTTGACGAATTTCGCTGCCAGTGGAAAATTTAGGGAAAAAAGTCATAACACTCACTTTAAAAAAAATCAGACCAACCTTTCAGCATAAATGAAAGATCAAATCTTACGTCGGGTAATTTCTATTTTAATTGTTGGCCTGTCTGCGGTGGGAGGTGCGGTCGGAGGAATTTTATTTCGCCAAATGGTCATTGTTGAACGGTTTCCCACCGTTTTGCCTCGGTTGCCCTTTGCCAATGCCTTACCGCCACTCGAAATTATTGCTGACAACGAAGTCCGTCCCTTACCAGGGAACCTGGATGAGGTGTTAATGTTTAATAGCAATAGTCCAGAATGGATTAAACAGGAAGGGATTTTACTCTCAACCTTTCCGGGGGGATGGCGTAGTCATCCTGAAGCCCATTTAGAATATCTTTTAACGGGAGAGTTTGAAGTTTTTGCTCATCATTTTACCCAGGCCCCTCCTGATTTAAAAACCTTGTATTTGGGGTTAATCGTTCATAATCCTGATGCTGAACCTGTTACGGTTGAAGTCTTATCAGCCGCAAGTTATTTATTGGAGCCAGATGCTCCTTTTAAAGAAAAACCGACTATCAGTGATAATACCAAAGGTGAGATTTATTCCGGGCCAGGAATTCGGGCCGTTGATGATGTTTTAAGGGAAAAGCGCCAATCTGAATTTCCTGAAACCTTAGAACTTGGCCCTGGTGAAAGTCAAATGTTAATGAATTTACCCATCCCAGTAAAGGGGTTAGACCGTCCGGTAAATGGGCGTTCAACGTTTATGCGGTTGAGGGTTCGGGGCAAAACCGATGATTCCGCCCCGGCTGCAATTTATATGGCTAGTTTAGCCCAATTTGCGAAGATGCACCCTGATGGCAAGGAACGGGCGCCAACTTTAGAAGAATGGCAACAGTTACTTGATAATGGCACTTTAGCACAACCCCGCGATAAAATACCTACTCCTCCAGAACAAACGGGAGGTCAGTTAATTTATAGTCGGGTGGCGGGAGTTCAAAAAGGGGCAACCTGGGAAGCAGATTTAGTCGATGAGGGCAAAGATTCTCTAACCATTCCTAATCAAGGAAAAGGGATTTCTTTTCCCATTAGTACCGTCCGGGCGGGAACATTAGGAACGAAACAAGTGCAAGCCGCACCGTTAATTGTACGTTATCCTGATACTGCCTATGAATCTCATGGCAATTATGGCGTACATTATGATTTACATATCCCGTTATTGAATGCAACGGATGAAACTCAAAGGGTAACGATTACTTTAGAAACCCCTTTTAAAGAAGAAACTTTATCGAAAAATGGATTAATTTTTAGACAACCGCCCTTAGATTTTCCGTTTTTTCGAGGAACGGTGCGGTTAAGATATGAAGATGAACAAGGAAAAACAATTGTTAAATATCTGCACTTATGGCATCGTCGAGGACAAATTGTTGACCCGTTAGTTAAATTAAAATTACCCCCCCAATCTTCTCGTTTTGTTAGAGTCGATTTTCGTTATCCCCCGGATGCAACACCTCCCCAAGTTTTAACGATTAAAACCTTAAATTAATTATCTCCCAGGACAAAAGAGGTAAAAAGAAGCCCAAAAATTTCGAGGTGGGGGATTGTTGTTAAAATAGTCTGATAGTGGAAAATTTATCATGACTCATCAAATTCAGGCCTATTTACAAGATGTTACGCAGATTTATCAAAAGGGTAATGGGACAGAGCATACCTATCGTCCTGCTTTGAAAAAATTGCTGGAATCTTTTGGTAATGACATTTTGGCGGTAAATGAGCCAAAGCGGATTGCTTGTGGTGCGCCAGATTTTTGGATTGGACAGGGAGCTTTAGAAATTGGACATCTTGAGGCTAAAGATATTGGTATTTCGCTAAAGAGTTTGGAAAAGAAAAACCAAATGCAGCGTTATTTCAATGCCTTGGGGAACTTGATTTTAACGGATCATTTAGAATTTCGGTGGTATGTGGGTGGTGAGTTACGACTATCGGCGGCTGTAGCTACTTTTGATAAGCAAAAGAAAATTAAGCCTGATCCTGATGGAATTGCACAGGTTGATCAGCTTTTGCGACAATTTCTATTAACTAAGGTTGTGCAGGTGACAACACCCAAAGCTTTAGCTAAAAAGATGGCGGCTTTGGCACAGTTAATTCGGGATGCGATTAATACAGCGCTAAAAGATAGCGATCGCGGTGGGATGTTGCGGCAGCAATTAGAATCTTTTCAAAGGGTATTAATTCGAGATTTGACGGGTGAGCAGTTTGCGGATATGTATGCTCAAACGATTTGCTATGGGTTATTTGCGGCGCGTTGCAATACGGATCAAGTCAGTACATTTTCAAGGGAGACGGCGGGGTTTCGCTTACCCAAAACAAATCCATTTTTACGCGGTATTTTTAATCAGATTGCAGGTTCAGAACTAGATGATCGCATCACTTGGGCGGTGGATACTTTAGCGAGTATTTTACAGCAAACGGATATGTCGGGCATTTTGAGTGATTTTGGTAAGCGTAGCCGCCGGGAAGATCCGGTGGTGCATTTTTATGAGACTTTCTTAGCGGAATATGACCCCAAAATGCGGGAGTCACGGGGAGTTTACTATACCCCTGAGCCTGTGGTTTCCTATATTGTGCGGAGTGTGGATTATATTCTCAAGGAGAAGTTTGGAATTAAAAAAGGTTTAGCAGATTCTAAAAAGATTCACGTTAATAATCCGAAGGATGAGGGAAAAATTGAAACTCATCAGGTGTTAATCCTTGATCCGGCGGTGGGGACGGGGACGTTTATGCACAGTGTAATTGAGCATATTTATGAGGGTTTCAAAAATCAGAAGGGGATGTGGTCTAGTTATGTGAGTCAGCATTTGTTACCGCGTTTATTTGGGTTTGAGTTGTTGATGGCTCCCTATACCGTGGCACACATGAAGTTAGGGTTACAACTTCAAGCTTTGGGTTATGATTTTAGTTCAGATGAGCGTTTAAAAATTTATTTAACAAATACTTTGCAGGAGGCGTTTCAAATTCCTGCGGCGGATGGTTTTTTGAATCGCATTCGGGATGAAGCGGAAGCGGCGAAGGGGGTTAAGCAGGATACGCCTGTGATGGTGATTTTAGGCAATCCTCCTTATTCCTATGAGTCGATCAATACTGATCCTTGGATTGTAAATTTGGTAAAGGATTATTATCAAGTTGATGGAAAGCCTCTTGGTGAGAGAAATCCTAAAGGTTTACTAGATGATTATGTAAAGTTTATCCGTTTTGCTCAACATCGAATTGCGGAAACTGGTTATGGAGTGGTGGCGTTTATTACTAATCATGGTTATTTAGATAATCCGACTTTTAGGGGAATGCGTCAAAATTTGATGCAAACTTTTGATGAGATTTATGTTTTAGATTTACATGGCAATAGCAAGAAAAAAGAAGTTTGTCCCGATGGTTTACCTGATAAAAATGTTTTTGATATTCAGCAAGGGGTAGCGATCGGGATTTTTATCAAGTATCAAAACAGTCAGCAGAATTTAGCTAAGGTTTATCATGCTGATTTGTGGGGAAGCAGAGAGGTTTATGAGAATAAGCAGTTAGTTGGTGGTAAGTATCATTGGTTGGAGGAAAATGATATTAGTTCGACTGAGTGGGAAAAATTAGATTCTACACCCGATTTTTATTTACTTAGTCCTCAAAATATTGATCTACAGACTGAATATTTTAATAATTATCAAATTACTCAAATATTTAAGATTAATAGCGTTGGTATATCAACTTCAAGAGATAGAATAACTATTCACTTTGATGAGCAAAACTTAATAAATATACTTAATCAATTCAAAGATTTTCCTATCCAAGAACTTAAATTACAACTGGATCTGGATAAAGATACACGTGACTGGACAGTTGAACTAGCACAAAAAGACATCAAAACTTCTGGAGCTTATAGCGATCATATTGCAAAAGTCTTATATCGTCCTTTCGATATTAGACATACATATTATACAGGCAGATCAAGAGGATTTCATAGTATGCCTCGTGGCGAAGTAATGGATCATTTATTTCAAAATGACAATCTTGCTTTATGTACTAATCGACAAGTTAACAATAATTTTCGCCATATTTTTGTAACAGAAAATATCACTGATGGTAATGCTGTCTCTCTCGAAACCCGTGAGAGAACATATATTTTCCCTCTCTATCTTTACCCAACCAACACCCCAACCCTATTTGAACTCGAACCAACCAACTCCCCAAATGGTCGCCGCCCAAACCTAGCACCAGAATTTATTAACGAACTTTCCGAAAAACTAGGTTTAGAATTTCTCCCTGATGGTAAAGGGGATCAAGTCAAAAACTTTGCACCAGAAGACATCTTTAACTATATCTATGCTGTTTTTCATTCGCCAGAATACCGCCAACGTTATGCCGAATTTCTGAAAATTGACTTTCCGCGAGTCCCCCTCACCAGCAATAAAAAACTATTTTGGGAACTTGCAAACCAAGGCGAAAAATTAGTACAACTCCATTTAATGAAAGCAACGGGAACTGAAATTAGCAGTTATCCCGTAGCAGGTTCTAACCTTGTTGAACAAGTCAAATACAACGAAACCCAACAACAAATCTGGATTAACTCAGAGCAATATTTTGCCAACATTCCGCCCCATATTTGGAACTTTTATATCGGGGGTTATCAAGTCTGTCAGAAATGGCTCAAAGACCGCAAAAACCGCGAACTTAGCTTTGATGACCTATCGCATTATCAAAATATTATTTCTATCTTGGACGAAACGATCGCAACCATGATGGATATTGACCAAATTATTAATAAATATGGAGGTTTTCCATTTTTATAGATGAGTTCTGAAAAGTTATTGGCAATCGTCAAGATAAATAATTTATAAGGAACTAGGCATAACACACCATTGGAGCGCACAATATTAAATTAAGGGATTTTGTTTTGAGTTGAGAGGCGATCGCTTACTGCTCAATTCAGCCGTTAGACCTCGCCAGCAATCTGTAATATTGAGACACTGCATAAAGAATTATGAGACTCCCTAAATTTATCTCAACAGAAAGTTTTGCCAGAATAGCTATCTTTTTGCTTCTAATTTCGGTTATAGGTGCTATCTTTGGGAACTGGTCAGATGGAATTAAAAAGGGATTGATAGGATTTTGGATTATTATTCCACCTCTATGGTTATGGTTTGAGTTCTGTTTTTTATTTGATCAGGGCAAAACCCAGTTTTCAAATGATTTCGAGAAGTTTAAATATGGTCAAGAACTCACAAAGAATCTATGGCTATCTATCTCAGCACTTCTGTTGCTAGTCTATTTCGGCAAGCTCCCAGGCTTTTAGTATAGTAATGATTAAAACCTTAAATTAACGTCTGGTTTGGAGTCCTATTTTATTAAATCACTCCGGCTTTAAATATTTGTTCAGCCGTTAAACTTAGCTCTGGAACAACGAAGGACTGAATACGCTCATTTTCTCGATATTGAGTCACTTGGTATTCTCCATCGACTAAAAAGTAAACAGAAACAGTTGGTTTTTTGGGATTACCAATCAATTTACGAGCACCCAGAGCTAGATAATCTACAATCCAATATTCAGCAATTCCAATTTCTTCGTACTCTCCATATTTTTTATAATAATCATCTCGCCAATTCGTGCTCACGACTTCAATTACTAAAGGAATAGACTGACCCAAAGTTACAGTAGATTCTTTCTTCCAGAAAGGTTCATTCACCAAATGAGAACGATTCAATAATAAGATATCGGGCGAGTAAGCCGACTCGCTCGAAGCTGATTTAACCAGTGCCGTTTTCGGTATAGAATAAGAAAGATGGAGGCGCACATATTCTAAGGTCAGTTTTTCAGCTAAAAACCCTACAATATCTTCATGTTCTCCCGTCGGTTGTGGCATTTCAATAATTACTCCTTCATGGAGTTCATAGCGTTTGCTATCGGGTTTCCACTGAATAAATTCAGAAAAACTTGTTGGTTTTGGTAAGGAGTAAACCATAGTTTATATCCATTGCAAGAAATCTGAGTTAGTAGTCATTAAAAAACAATAAGCATCTATATTTTAGCATAAAATTGATTGATCATGTCTTTGTCCTAGATGCTTCAGGAAATTGTTGTTTTGCGGGTTATGTGGGATGGATTCATTCTCAAAAATTCTATCAAACTTTACAGCAAATTCAGAATGATTTTTCTGGGGTTTAAAAAGCGATCGCCCTTAATTTTAAGAGGAAGGAAAATGATTTCCCCCCTCTTAATAATTAACTATTTAGGCTGTTGTAGGTAGTTGAGAATTTTATCGAGTTTCTCCTCTAATTTACGGTTAGCATCCTCCAACTTGGCAATTTTATCCAGTATTTGTTGATTTTCTGTAATCGCAGCGGCAGCCCGCAATTTACGGACATCTCGACCAAAGCCCATCAAGGCTGGACGTTCCACATAAGTAACGCGGTGCAACACCCGCCATGCTTTATTGGGCTTACCTGCTTGGGCCTGACGCAAAGCCCGTGCTTCTTCATCGTTGCTTTGTAACCATTCGGGGTCAACCACATAGTTAAAGAAGTCTTGGAAGTGATTGGTACTCCCTTCCAGGTAGAAACTCATAAACCGATAGCGATCAACTTTTTCCCCAGGCAGAATGGGGCGATCGTTGTAATCAGTGACGCCTTTATATTCCAAACCGCTTAGGTCTACATTCAACTCAAAACCCTTACTCCGAGCTTCGGTTTTGTTCATGGTTTGGGTCAAATTGACAGTAGCTTGAGCCGTTAGTTCTACATCAGCACCCACTTTGAATGAACTGTCAACCCCTAACTTGGCATTCATAGTATAAGAGCCACCAATGGTATGTTCTACGGTATTGGCAAAGCTTTGTTGCTCTGTTCGCAATCCACCATCAGCATCCCAAACGTAGGTGTTGACGATGTTGCGCTTGCCAGCCCGAATTTGAATATCTTCCATCCGTTTCTGCCAACCCTCAAAACTCTCAGTAGCCTGCATTCGTTTCTCTTGGTCTTTAATTTGGCTTTCGATTTCGGCTTGTTTAGCCTTGGCAGCAGCGTTTGTATTCTCGGAAGCAGCTAGAGTATCTACTTGAAATTGTTGAAATTTATCCTCTTGGGCTTGTTTGTTTTCCTCGTCAGTCATTTGGGTGCTGGGTTTATCTTCTTCCCGTTGTAGTCCAGGCATAGTTGGTACATCACCACTATCGATATTCCGAGCTAAAGAAGTTTCGTCCACTAAACGCACATCAAAGTTAGAGAAGTAAGATTCCCGTCGCTTGTCTTCGGCTTCAATCTGGCGTTTGAGGTCATAAGCTTCTTGCAGGCGATAATAACTGGCAGGATATAGGGAACCATACTGACTTCGCATTTCAGGAACGTGCTTGAAGAAGCGATCAGTCGTAGCACTACTGCCCGTCATGCCATCCAAACTACCATTCATCGTGTAGGCTGGATTCATCAAAAAAGTGATGGTATTAACATCCGGGGGAATACCATCCACAGGTTGAACTTGGTAGCCGACCATTTTGCCACTGCGAGCCAGTCGGGTGACAAACACATCTGCTATTGCAGAAACGACCAAAGCGTAACCAATATTTTTGGGAATAAATCGTGTGCCTAAATGGGAGAATTTAGGGGTTTCTTCCGGGGTTCCTCGCAGTTCTAACTTATCCGTCATGCTTAACGATGAACTGGAGGTGATGCTACTCTCATTCTGGAATTGATAGCTGAACTCAAAGTTGCCTTTGAAACCAGCCTTGAAACTTGTGTCTATAGAAGTTCCCATACCCATAGGTGCAGTGAGAAAAGACATTGTTTCTCCCGCACCAATGAATGTCTCGGTTGTCGAACCCAACCCGCTATCTTGTGTCCGTTTCCAGCTAAATGCCACATCTTCAGACATGGTTAATTCTACAGAAGTCGCACCGTTATAATCGTCTGATAAGGTTAGGTTTTCACTGGGTACGGGGGGAGCGCCTTCGATGTAACCTAACAAGGTTGGGGCAAACTGGGCGTTACCAATCCATTTCAGTTCTAATTGTTCAATGCGCTTGTCGGATAGTAATGTTACTCCATCTTGAGTGGGATAGCCAAGGAAGCACCGCATGATTGCTTGTTTGCGCTTAGTGATTGGGTCGATGGTAACAGTGCTGTACTCGCTGCATACGAGGGCGTCAGGTTGGCTTTCTAGGGTGTCAGCTTTGCTTTCCAGTTTGCCAATTGGCGCAGTACAACTCCACCAGCAGTCTGCACGAGATACCGTGCCATTATAGCCATTCCCTGTATGGTCGAGAACTTTGGTGTCTGTGGTTTCATTCATGGGATAGTAAGCCAGTAATCCCGGTTCGTTGCCAGTCAGTAGAGTTTGACTGTTGACGGCAATTTCTTCTTCACTTAAGGCGATTCCCCAAATGCGGATTTCTGCTAGTTTCCCAAATTGCTCTCCTTGAACACTGTTACCAATGTAGTAAACATCGCTGGTGACTTTCAGAACTGCTTTCTCGATGTCTTTAACCTTTTGCTCGGCATTTTTGTAGTCTTGAGTACCCTTAGATATGTCTGCCAGCGCAGCTTTTGCCTCTCCAAGCACTTTGGCTTTAACATCGCCAACTTTCTTGCCATCAATATAAAACAGGGTTGTATCACCTCGACCTACAGCAGTGAGATGATGCCAGCCTGTGGTTAATAACTCCAGATTATAGCCACTATCGTAGAAACGATCCGCCAGTCCTTCGGGCAGATTTTCCAGATAAATCCCTAACTGTTTGCCATCTTTAACCCGAATGTGATGTCCACTCTTCTCCCCTTTGGTTAAAGTATTCCATTCTGTTGTTTCTTGAAGTGGAAAAGGATAGAAGAACCATGCTTCTATCGTCCAGTCTCCAATCAGACGCAGAGGTTTGGATTGATTGTTCTCATCTTTTAACAGAACAACGCTGTTGGACTCGATCAACTTTAAGCAGACTCTTCGAGCATCAGGAAGCCACTGTTCAACGGTGGAATTATTACTATCGGCTGTAACATCATAGTTTATTTGCCGCATCCGACCTTCGATGTCGAAGTAGCTCAGTTGCACGTTACCTTCACAAGTTTCAATGGCGTTCAAGCGGCTGGCAGGCTTCACAAAGCCGAGGATAGCTCCTTGAGTTACCAATCCCTTGACTTTCTTAATTGGGGACAGAGTTTGCGGCTTTGGTTGGGCTATGCCAAGGATTTCTCGGTTTTTCGTTGTTAACTGAGGCTCAATTTCTTGGTCAAGCTGTTTTTTGATTTCCCCCAACTCTTTGTTGAGAGCGTCTTTATCCAGTTGTAAATCTTTTAATTTTGACTTGGCATCTTCGAGCTCTTTTGTCTTATCTTTCCAGTTTTTTTCACAATCAGAGATTACATTATTGAGTGGTTCTACTCTTTCGAGTTGCCAGTAGGCACACTGCGATTCTGTGCTTAGCAATACACTGTTATAGCTAGTGTTAATCGTGCTTAGCTTTACAATGTTACCTATTGAGAATATCGTCAAGAATTTGTACTCACTCTGGCTCTTAGTGTTTTCCAATTTAGTAGTCTTAGAGGATAGATCCAGTTTCCATTCCTCGAACCCCTTTTTAGGGTAATTTGGGCCGTCTCCAACACCCCCATAAGAGTAGTTGTCACGTTTGAGGTAGACATCTAAGTAATCGTTGTATTGTTTGTTCTTGAGTTTGAAAATATTCTCAGTAGAAGTAGGCTCTAGTTGCCACCATTGCGTCGGCTTTTTACTGGATGCCTCAACAATAGCCCACTTGTCACCATCAAGCCCTAACACCCAACTTATGTCTACATTATTCTTAATCTCAAGCCAGTAATTGACAGGATTTATGAATTCCTGATTGTATTTGTTTTTTGCGTTTTCCTCTTCTTTTTTTAGCTTTTCAATCAGATCAGTTTGTTTCTGAAGACTCTTGTTTCCTGGCTTCAGCAGTTCCTCTATCTCTCGTTTTCGCTTGAGCTTATCAGCTTCTTCCTTCTCTAATGGTTCCAGTTCGCCCAATTTTGTAGATAGTGTTGCCTGACGATCAGCCAAAGTCTTCAAAGTCACGCTATCGGTATACTTAGCCTCGGTAATACTGTCAGACAACAAGCGAATCCGATGTTTACGAATTTCGAGGGATGTCCAGTCACCTTTGATATCCTTAATCTCAAAGGAACGTAATAGACTCACCCCTTCAGGAATGGTAACGTTGCAAGAAGCTTTATACCAACCGCCATCCGAGGCTTTAAATTCATTTTGCTCACCGTTGATGCTTATTTCCTCTTCCGCATTCCGACTTCTTTTACCCCAATAAGAGAAGGTAAAAATCTGGCCTTGACCATCTGCATTCTTTAAATAGTTAAGATCGACTACGACTAGCTTTGAGTCATGCTTCACCTTAAACTCAAAGCTTTCTTCATAAGTAGCCCGTTCACTAACAGCAAATAGCTCAGGATTGCTATATTTAACTGCGTCTGTTTTCCCTGTTAGTTTGCGCCCCAGTTGTTGAGCACTGACATAGACATCCCCATAGACAGTGCCATTGTTACCATTAACTGAAAAGTCAATAACTTGGCCTTCGCTGATTGCCCCCAAACGCCAGTAACCCACTAAACCGACTTCTTGACCAGTCAGTTGTAGATACATATTGTTCTTGATGTCTTCGGCTGTGCGGGCTATATTCCAGATTTGGACATCGCTAATTTTGCCGATAAAGGAGTCTCCGATACTGGATTTGAATTGGTTTTCTGTTGGGACAGTAAAAATATAGGCGCTGCCTGCATCTTGTTGTTTAGAGTCAGTATCTTGATAACAAGCACCGACAATAGCTGTATCTTCACTGATAGCGACGGAGTTGCCGAACTTAGCCTTAGCTTGCTTGTTGCTGGCTTGGAGTTTGGCCTTCTGTGTCCATGTGCCGTCTGCCTCGCGTTGGAAGATATAGGCGCTGCCTGCATCTTGTTTAGAATCAGTATCTTGATAATAAGCACCGACAATAGCTGTATCTCCACTGATAGCGACGGAGTTGCCGAAGTTGGCGTCAGCTTGCTTGTCGCTGGCTTGGAATTTAGCCTTCTGTGTCCATGTGCCGTCTGCCCCGCGTTGGAAGATATAGACGCTGCCTGTGCCCTTATCTTCTTTAGGAGCACCGACAATAGCTATATCTCCACTGATGGCGACAGAGTTGCCGAAGTTGGCGTCAGCTTGCTTGTCGCTGGCTTGGAATTTAGCCTTCTGTGTCCATGTGCCGTCTGCCCCGCGTTGGAAGATATAGACGCTGCCTGTGCCCTTATCTTCTTTAGGAGCACCGACAATAGCTATATCTCCACTGATGGCGACAGAGTTGCCGAAGAAGTCGCTATCTAGCTTGTCGCTGGCTTGAAGTTGGGCTTTCTGTGTCCATTTGTCGCTGCCTGCCTTGCGTTGGAAGATATAGGCACTGCCTATGCCAGTATCTTCTTTAGGAGCACCGACAATAGCCGTATCTCCACTGATGGCGACAGAGTTGCCGAAGGCGGCGTAAGCTTGCTTGTCGCTGGCTTGGAGTTGGTCAACCTTTGTCCATGTACCGTCAGCCTCCCGTTGGAAGATGTAGGCACTGCCTGTCTCCTTCTCGCTTAAGAGAGTAACTCTAGCACCAACAATAGCTGTATCACCGCTGATAGCGACGGCTCTGCCGAAGTAGTCGCTCCATCCGTTGTAGTTGTCGCTTTGTAGGTTGTAGTTGACATGGAGTTTGGGCTTCTGTGTCCATGTGCCGTCTGCCTCGCGTTGGAAGATATAGGAGCTGCCTGTGCCACTATCTTCTTTAGGAGCACCGACAATAGCTGTATCTCCACTGATGGCGACGGAGTTGCCGAAGTTAGCATTAGCTTTCTTGTCGCGGGCTTGGAGTTCTTGTTGTGGTTCTAGAACAGTGACATTGTGCTGGAAAACTTGTGGGATTACCTCTACACCGTTTTTGCACAGCATTAGCGTGGTTTGCCGAGTTTTTTTATTACTGTCAACTACCCCTGCATAATGAACCCATTGATTTAGTGGTAAAGGATTAGGGTCTACTACCTCCTGCAAAGAACCGTCAATTAAGGCTTGGAAAGCAACTTGGCCCTTTTGGTTGATGATCAGCTTCATAGAAGCGTCTTTTTGACCCACAATTAACTGCTCTGTTCTTTCTAACACAGAGCAGTTAATCCATGCCGAACAGGTTGCCCCAAAGTCTTTGTTGTCGGAGGGTACTGTTAAGACATCATTAGGAATTTCAATGTAGTCCTGATGACCATCAAACTCTATCCCGCGTCGCTTCTGAGCTAACCGTTTTATATTAATTGCTTCCCCCATTGCCCACTTGCGTTCAATCACAAAATGGGTATCATCAATTTTCTGTACGGGATAGGTGTTGTTGTAGTCTTCTGTACCCGTAATTTGGACTTCATCGCCATTTTCTAAACCATGATTGGGACAGGTGACTCGTAATTTACCATTGGCAGTTTTTTGATAAGCCGTAATCATGCCATCAAAAATTAAACCACCTTCTTCTGAGTCTTCTTTTTCCCAAGAACCGAGTTCGCTCCCCGATGGCAAGTCAATATCAAAGGTATTATTATCGACTTTTTGGGTGCGATATAAACCTTGATAATCACTGGTTCCTGTAATTTTTACGAGGTCGCCATTGGCTAATTCTGCGGCTTTGCCATCAGTCGATATTTTGACTAAATCTTCGATTTCTTCTTCGTCGGTTCCTTCTGCAAACCCCGTAATACTTGCTGTGGGAGGGGGTGTTATGTCAGCAAAGGATTTGATTTCATCTAAAGTGTTTAACGGTAATAATACTTCTCGCTGACGACTGCGAATAATCGTGCTATCGGGTGTATCATCAATTTCTGCTAGGGTGCCATCGCCAGCAATGCCAAAACTGAAGGCTGCTGTCCCTTTATCGGTGGGAACTGCTAACATTAATTTCGTTGCGGTTTTCAACAGTTGTTCTTCCCCAGATTGGGTTTGCTGGGCCTGTTGTAAATCGTATTTAGTGGCTGATAAACCGTTGGTAACAGCTACACCCTTAATATCTAAAGTTCGTTTAATAATTCCTGGGATTCGGCGAGGAACTAGAGTCTCATTTTCTTCTTCAAAAATGGTATAATCTTGAACATCAAATAGCCCTTCTCCAGAAGCCCGAATGGTGGTTAATTCGACTTTCTGAGTTTGACTATTATAGGCAAAAATATGCCAGCGATAAACATCGTTTTCAATCGTGGGAACTAATACGATAGAAAACCAGCCTTTGTACAGGTTATTAATTAAACATAATTCTGTGGTGGGTTCGTAGAAAAAGTTACCGTTAGCATCACGGAAGTCCAAGGAATCAATATTAACGAGTCCATTAGACCCCTTGTTCATATTTTTCGTAGGTGTATGCTTCTGCTTACTGCGCTTAAACCGAACTTCTAACTTGCGGTTTAGATTATTGGTCATCCCATCTAACACAAAACGGTCTATTAACAGAGTATTAGACTTGGACTGGCGGAAAATGTAGACGTGTCCCAGGGCAGAAATCCCTTGAACAGGGGCGACAGCAGATTCAGTTTGAGTTTTGTAGCGTGACCTGAGAATAAAATTGCTGGTGTCTTTCTGGTGGGTGAGTTTCGCTGTTTCTTGATTAATGACGGACTGGTCATCTGCTTCATTGGGGAATTCCAAATATTGCCAGTTTTCCCAACCTGTTCTTTGGTCTGCGGGGGTGTTGAGATAGCTATCCTCAAACCCATCTTGTTTAACAGTATAGGAAATTTTACCGTCGGCATCGGTGGCAAATACAACAACTTTACCTTCATGGGTAACGGTATTGAGGTGTTGGAGGTTTTGTTTTGAAAGGTACATAGGTTTTTGAATGGTGGAATCTGTATATTAAAGATGTCAAAATTACATCCTCCTTATGATATATATTTTTTCTCTGATAGCAAGATTTGATGCTTGATCATTTACAATTGTTTATCAAACTTGAGGAAACTTCTTAACTAACCTCAACAAAAATTGCAATTTCAAGCAAAATTTTACAATCCTTAATAGGGCTTAAAAATCCGTTACAAGGTTTAGAACTTAGGTAGGAGATGGTAACTTTCACTTTCTATTAAAATAAAAATTCCTAATGCAATTAAAATATAGGGGGTTATTTTTTCGCCGTATTGAGTTAAAAATCGAGCTAACATAGGATGACGAGTTAAGAAATAAGCGATCGCACACCAAACCCCAATTAAGATATAAAAAACAATCAGAATAATTCCTAAACTCAACCCATTAGAATTCGCAAATAAGGGAATATAAATCCCAATATTATCACCCCCATTGGCAACAGTTACCGCAGCGACATTAAATAAAGGTGTATTTAAAACCTTTCCCAGAGAACGTTTCCAAGCAGATCGAGACTCTGCGGTTAAAGAATCAAAAGCTACTCCTTGAATTTCCTCTTCCTCTTTTTCCCCTTGAAATAACTCTTTAATGCCAATAGCAATTGGGAGGAATCCCAGTAATCCAATCACGGTTTTAGGAAGAATTAAACCTCCCATAAATCCGACTAAACTCGCTATTACTAAACAGGTAAATCCCAGATATTGACCCCCAATAATATGTTGAACCGTAAACTGACGATTCAGTTGAGAGAAAAATAACATTAAAATGACAATATCATCAATATTGGTGGCAATAAAACTGGTGATTCCTGTAGCAATTGCAGTCCAGACTAAATTCATGAATGTCTCAATAAACGACTCGATCAGAAAATATTTCAGTTATGGTATGAATATAGGGCAAAAACACTTTATAATTTTCTGGACTCAAACTATAATAAAGTTCCCAAAGCAAAGAATTTAACATATCCTGCACCAACTCCCAACTTACATTTAATCGGGGATATAAAATCACACACATCGGAAATAACTCTTCTTGCACGGGTCGCAAACTGCCTTCTAACGCACACAAGCATAAATAAATTTGAAAGAGTTCAACATCTCGAATACTAGAATAGTGAACCATAGAATTTGCTAAATTGCCACTGATGCTTCGATAGCCGGGATGTAAATGACAAACTCGGTTATAAACATTATGGGCGATTGTTGTTGTTTGAGATAGTAATTGTTGTACAGCAATTAAGGCTTCTGAATCTGCTTTATGGGTAGCGGCTAAGGCATGAACTTCTGCAATGGGGGCATGAAGATAATCTTCTACTGCTTTGAAATACAGTAAAAAAATCGAGCGGGATTTTAGGGGAATCCAATCTAATAAAATTTTGCCTACATAGTTAAATTCCATTGCTAAGACCGCTAGAAATACAGCACTTCTATTGGAATATTTACGGCGAATGGAAATAATCTCTCGACCCACTAAAACCGCTAACCGGGAAGGATATTCATATTGAGCATAAGCTTCTATGGTTTCTCGATACAGATGGCAAGTATCTTGAATAATTTCTTTGGGTTTAATTAATTCTAAAAGATTTTGATGAGATTGAAGATAAGATCCGAGTACGGCATCAATTTTATTCCAGGCAATTTCCCCGGCTATATTTAACATTTGGAAAAGCTGGGAAACAATACGGGAACGCTGTTCATCAAACTCAGTAATATCAACAGGTTGATCGGGTTCAATCCCCGTCGATGAATGAGATGGGTTGGGACTCCAAATCATTGAGTAATATTGTTTTGCCCATTCAACTGCCATTAAGGTCATCATTTCAGAAGACTTAGAACTGGGGTTTTCATCTGGGCATTCTCCTGATATAATAGACCCAGAACAAGATGTTTGATCTAAAATAGTAAGGATTTTAGAGGCATCTTGATTCCAGTCGCAGACGGGTGAACCTTCGTATTCGGGTTTCATATTGAATCCAGCCTCACTTGTCTTTGTAAATTCGCCTTTGCTCATGCCAAGGCAGTAGCCAGAGAGTAATAATTGATTAAGACTCCCTCAACTCATATTTAAGTGTCCGTTTAAGGCTAGATCCTCTGAAAATTAGAGGCGTAAACCTAATGAAACGGGGTTTAAGTTCAATATAAAAGAAAAGAAAAGAATCGTACGCCTTCGGCAGACTGAACCCTTTTAACTCCAGTTTTAGAGAAAAGTATCTGGTGCATCAGGATGGATGTCAGTCTCGGCATTAGATTCACCACAGAAAAGGTTTAAGTCTAGCTTGATTTTGAATTATACCATAATCTCCTTGATGGATAGACCCTGGGACGGCAAATGTTAAATTTTTATAAAGATTAGTTTTTCTAATCTTTGACCGAACTCCATTTTTAATAAAATACAGAAATGTCCGATAGGGGGAATAAGCTCAATAAAGCCGATTTTTTCCTCAGCGTAAGTATTTTCCTGTCTCGATTAATTAGAATAGAAAAACAAATATCCTCGTTTGACCAATTGTTGTAATCTATGCCTAACGCCCCCGCTATTGTTACCAGCTTTATTGTTGCAGTTTGGATCGGTGCGATCGCAATTCTCGCCGTTCAAAATGCCGCCCCCATTTCTTTGAAGTTCCTCTTTTTTGAGTCCATTCAACTCCCCGTTGGTGTGATTCTAGCATTTAGTGTGGTGAGTGGTCTTCTCGGTGCCGCCTTATTCAAACCCATAGTACAGTTAGCAGAAGGGGGAGAGGGGGAAAGGGGAAGATAGGGGAAGAAGAACACTGACGTTAGATGTACACCCTACCCCTCTATTTTCGTTGAAATAGCTGACACAACTCAATAACATGGGTTTGGAGAGTTGAACGTTCATCTGCGCCGCCTTTGAGATGAGCTTCAAGTTGAAGTAACAAAGGTAAGCTGTGTTGTAGTTGATTTAGGGTGAGGGTTTGTACTTCTTTTTGCAAAAAAAAGACACGGTTGGGGTTGCCAATTTCGGCGGTTTTCGCAATTTCCTGTTTATCCCTGACTCCGGTTTCCATCATTAATTTAATCCATAACCACGTCCGAAATTGACTGACTAAAGTGGCGACAATTTTTAATCCCGGTTCATTGTGTTGGAGTAACTCTGTAATTAACTCTAAGGCTTTACTGGTTTGTCCGGCTTTAATACAAGTGGCAAGTTTTAAGCTATTTTGAGTATTAGCCTGAACTAATAAGGAAATTTGCTCAAGGCTGAGGGGTTGATGAGTATTCCCCGCAAATAGCTTGAGTTTTTCCAATTCGTTATAGAGTTGTCGAGTATCATTTCCAACTAACTCTGCTAATAAAGTAATCCCATTAGGACTCAAATTGACCCCACGTTCCGTTGCTAAAGTTTTAACGTGCTGTTCTAATTTATCGATTTCCCAAGGTTTAATTCGAGAAAATTCTCGCAATTCTCCTTTAGATTTGTCAATATATTTCTTGAGTAATGTTGTGGACTTTAACCGACCGTCGGGTTTGTTAGAACCCGTTAAAAGCAACGTTGTCGTATCGGGGATCACCGAAAGGGTGCGTTCTAACTCTTGATAAACGTCCGTTGGACATTGCTGGAAAAGGGAAGTATCCACTAACCAAACGAAGCGTCCACCCATCCCAAAAGGAGGAGTCATGGCTTGATTAAGTCCCATAATCACAGAATTTTGTTGATCGGACAGAATTCTGTCAAAATTAAAACTAGCCCAACTGGGATCAAGGACGGACTCCCGCAATCGTTCAACCGCTTGCATTAAAGCAAAGTCATCGTCTCCCCAGTAGAGGTGGATAGGCATAATAACTTAATTTTTTCAAAAGAGGCGATTAAAATTGGACGATACTTATCAAGTTTATGTGAATCGGGTCGCGCGATTAACGCTGCCAGAATCCTATCACTCTCAGCTTGAGTATATTCAGGAGTCCCCTAAGTTTAAGCCTGACTCCCAGGGTAAACACCAAGCTGTGCCTTTTCCGGGTTATAGTATTATCACTCCTCCGGCTGAAGATGATGGGGACAATGGAGAATTTTATCAGAATCTCCAAACTTGTCAGCAGCAACTCAGTGAAAAGTTTGATCCCAATTTTTGGATTCCGATTCCCCAGGAAAGTTTACACTTTACCTTAGCGGATTTGATTTGGGATAGTGCTTATCGAGATGCCAGCAAAGAAGATCTCAGTTTTGATCCGAAGTTGCATCAAGCGATCGCTCAATCGTTTCAAGGTTTTAAATCCACACCAATTCCCCAGGGAATTCGTTGGCAAATTTTCGGTTTTATGCTAATGCCAAGGGCGATCGCCGTTTGTCTGGTTCCCCGTGATCAAGAGTCCTATCAAAAAACAACTGAATTCCGGCGTGCTATCTATCAAAATCCAAGTTTAATTCCATTAGGTGTCGATCAACAATATTATTTAACGGCTCACATCACATTGGGTTATTTCGGAACAATTCCTGAAGATTTAGATCGGGGTCATTTTTGTAATATTCTCTCTTCTTTCAATCAACAATGGTTAGATTCTACTCAAGAAATTTGGGTTAAACGAGCAGAACTCCGCAAGTTTGATGACATGACCCGCTATTATCGAGAACCAGACTGGCCTGTTTTTAAATTTTAGACCTTAAGCGTTGTTGGTTGATGGTTAACCGTTAACTGTCAACCAATAACAAACCATCCTTGAGAGCCAATGTTTATAGAAATTCATCCGATTCAATCCCAGAGTTTTGCAATTATTGATCAAGAAATTGGTGAACATTCGTTTAATTCGGCTGAATATGCGATTGTAAGACGAGTTATTCATAGTACGGCTGATTTTGAATTTTCCCAGTTAATTCGGTTTAGTCCAAATGCGATAGAACAGGGAATTTTAGCCTTAAAACAACAAGTTCCGATTATTGTTGATGTGGGAATGGTTAAACAAGGAGTCGCTAATTTAGTGGCTAAAACCTTTAATAATCCCTTAATTTGTGCGGTTGAAATGGCATCTACTCCCCTGGCGGGTAAAACCCTGACCGAAACGGGATTAATTCATGTTGTTCAAGAGTTTCCCCAGAGTATTATTGTGATTGGTAATGCTCCAACCGCGTTAATTTCCCTGTGTTCTTTAATCGAACAAAAGTTAGTTTCTCCGAGTTTAGTAATTGGGGTTCCGGTGGGTTTTGTGTCTGTAGTAGAGTCTAAAATGATGTTAGCTCAAATGTCCGTTCCTCAAATTCGAGTGGAGGGAAGAAAAGGAGGTTCTCCGGTAGCAGCAGCCATTTTAAATGCTTTAATTGTTTTAGCTACCTCTGAAAAATAGGGTTCAAAAAATATAAGGATTGTACATTAATTATTAATTTGAAATTCAATAATGATTTATGTTGTTGGTATTGGGTTGGACGGGGCATCAGGACTGAGTGAGTCTGTTCTTAATGTTATTGCAGGTGCAACTATATTAGTCGGAAGCGATCGCCATTTAAGTTATTTTCCTGAACATCCAGCCTTTCGTTTAATCTTAGGAGATTTAACAGAAACCATCGTTGCTATTCGTCAGCAATTAACAAGATGGGAAAGTGAAAAAAAACAATCTACTAATAATTATATTGTCATTTTAGTATCGGGTGATCCGTTATTTTTTGGATTAGGTCGTTTATTAATTGCTGAATTTCCGTCCGAACAATTAACCTTTTATCCCCATATTAGCTCGATTCAATTAGCGTTTAATCGAATTAAAATTCCTTGGCAAGATGCTCGAATTCTGAGTGTTCATGGTCGTTCCATGGAAACCTTAATTCAAGCTTTACAGCAGGGAGCAGAAAAAATAGCAATTTTAACGGATAATCTTTATAATCCCCCGGCGATCGCTCAATTAATCAAGAGTTTAGATTTACCGAGTCGTTATCAATTTTGGGTCTGCGAAAATCTAGGGGGGAAGGATGAACGAGTCCAACAATGGGAGATAGAATCTTTAAAAAATCAAGAATTTTCTTCCTTAAATATTGTAATATTATTACGTGAATCTGCTTTGGGACTAGAACCTTTCGATTTATCTAAAATTCCGACTTTTGGCATTCCTGATCAATTGTTTTTCAGTTATAGCGATCGCCCTGGACTGATGACAAAACGGGAAGTTAGGACTTTAATCTTAGGAGAACTAGCTTTACAGCCAAAACAAACGATTTGGGATATTGGAGCCGGGACGGGTTCGGTTTCCATCGAAATTGCCAGACTTTTTCCTGATTCTACAGTTTATTCTATTGAAAAAACAGCCGCTGGAACCACTTTAATTGAACAAAATCGCCAACGATTTCAAGTTAATAACTTAGTTTCTATTCATGGGGAAGCTCCCGAAATTTTACATCATTTACGCTCACCGAATCGGATTTTTATTGGAGGAAGTGGAAGCAATTTAAGCGAAATCTTAGGGATTTGCAGTATTCGTTTATCTCCGGGGGGTGTGATTGTTTTAGCTTTAGCAACGATTGAACATTTAAACACGGCGTTAAACTGGTTAGACCAACGAAAACGCATTGAACGCAGTTGGAGTTATCGGATTTTAAATGTACAATTATCCCGTTCCGTTCCCGTTGCTAATTTAACCCGTTTTTCTCCTCTCAACCCCGTTACTTTGTTAACGATTTCTCACCATAGCTTATTTGCGTAAGCTAAAAGCCTTGAAATTAATTTCAGGCGTAAGGGCGAGGCGCGCCTCGCCCCTACAAACCCGTTAAAACGGGTTAATAAAGAACAGTTTTAGTCATCTATTAGATGACGTAGAGACGTGCCATGTAACCCCCTCTACAGCCTGAAATGTAAGTTCAGGGCATTATGATTTAAATCGTTGTTTAATTTTTAACCATTCATCTTCTAACAATGTATTTAAAACAGGAACCACAATTAAACTTAATAAGGTCGATGTCATTAACCCGCCAATAATTGCAACGGCCATTGGTTGTCTTAATTCTGCTCCTGCTCCTAATCCTAATGCAATCGGTAACATCCCTAAAATCGTTGAGGCGGTGGTCATAATAATCGGTCTTAAACGTACAACCCCAGTTTCAATAATGGCATCATTTCGATTCATGCCTTTTTGACGAAGTTGGTTGATATAATCCATCAGAAGTAATACATTTTTATCTAATAATCCTAATAAGAAAATTAACCCAATTAACGAGATAATTCCAAAAGCACTTTGAGTCACTAATAACGCTAACATTGCGCCGACTAAACATAAAGGAAGCGTTAACCCAACCACCGCAGGTTCTACCCAACGACCAAATAATAAAAATAGTAACCCCAGCATACAAACCACCGAAAACAGCAGCGTTACCAGAAAACTATTTAAAACTTGACCAATTCTGGCAGAATCTCCGGTTAATTTTAAGGTGACTCCATTAGGAATTAAAGGTTGGGCAATATTTAATACTTGATTGGTTGCATCTCCTAATAATTGACCTTGGCTTAAATTTGCCGTAACATAAGCCGCCCGTTGACCATTAAAGCGTTCAATTTGGTTAATATCATTAGATGTATTTTCTTCTCCTGTTGCTCGAACATCCACAAAACCAGGTAATTTTGCCACTTTTTCTTGAAGCGTTTTTGCGGTCTTTTTTAAGAGATTTACATCGTCTCCCACTAATACAATTTGTAAGGGTTTTTCATCTCCTGTTTCCACAAATTGCAAATCTTCTACACTAACGGTAACATTATTAAGAGAGGGTAAATTTTCTCGAATTTGATCTTGTGCTTCTAAGGTGGTGAGTTGACGATCATTTTTTAGTTTTACATAAATTCTGCCTTTATTGGGTTGTCCTTTAATACCAATAATAGTAAACGCTTCTTCCACATCAGGCGTATTCAAAACAACCTGTTCAATTTTGTTCCCCGTTGTGCGAGTTTTTCTCAGAAATAATTGAATGGGATTTCGGGCTAAATCGGTTAACCAATTAAATGCTCCTGGCTGTTTAAAAACATCCGTTTCTCCGGTTGGTGTATCGGTGGGGGTTTCTTGGGTTTGAGAATTATTTTGAAGTTTAAAATTAGAAATTTGAGGTAAAGGATAGGAATAATTAATTACAAATTCTCCTCGGTCTAATCGAGGTAAAAAGCCTTGAGGAACTAAAGGAATTAAAGCTAAACCTGCAATAAAACTTAAAATAGCGATTAAAATAACCAGTTTACGATGGTGGAGTGACCATTGTAATAATCGACGATAGGTTTCGATGATAAGGTTAGGTTGAGGATGATAATTTTCGGGTTTATTTTGAATGGGTTTTAACCAATATACAGCTAAAACTGGAGATAAAGTTCTAGCCACTAATAAGGAGATTAAAACCGCCGAAGAAATCGTTAACGCAAAGGGTTTAAAAAACTGTCCTAACGCATCTCCCATAAAGGCAACGGGGAGGAAAACAGCCACAATTGTTAAGGTAGAAGCGGTTACGGTTAAACCAATTTCATCTGTTCCTTTAAGGGCAGCATCTCTGGGGTTTTCTCCAGCATCAATTAATCGGGCAATATTCTCGACATCAACAATGGCATCGTCAATGACAATTCCAATTACTAACGCCAAGGCTAATAACGTAATAGTTTCTAAATTAAATCCCGCTATTGCCATCACAATACAAGTTCCTAACAACGACGTGGGAATGGCTAAAGCGGTGATGAACGTAGCTCTTAAATTTCTTAAAAAAGGAAAGACAATAGCAATCGCTAAAATTATTGCTAATAATAGTTCTTCAATTGTAGAATGGGTGGCTTTACGAATATAATCCGCTTGAGTTTCTGCTAAATTTAGCTTGACATTCTGGAGCTTTTCTTGTATACTATTAATAGCAGTTTCAACTCTATCTACAACTTCCAAGGTATTAGCATCACTGCGTTTTATCACCTGAACTGCTAAGACATTTTCTCCATTATATCGAACTAATATTGGCGGGTCTTGAATTAAGGTTTGAGAACTGGATAAAGAAGCGATATCTGATGTTCCTTTCCGGGTTAATCCATCCCCTAATAAATTTACCTTGAGCACACCGGGTAAAGCGTTAAGTTGAGGAATAATTTCAGTTTTTGTTAGTTCTGTTAATTCTTTTAACGTTAGACTTTGACTTTGAATGGCGTAGGTAATGGCTGTTGATTCATTTAAGTTTAACGGAATAACAGTATAAGTTGTTTTCGCAGGCAATTGAATCGTTTTTAAAGTTGTCTCTACCTGGTTTGTAGAAGATTCTAAACTCGTTCCGACTAAAAAAGCTAAACTAATAATACTTCGACCTGGGTAAGTCGATGAGCGAAAATCATAAACCCCTTCAATAGATTTTACTTGATTTTCAATGGGTAAAGTTACCTTTAATTCCATGTCCGTTGCGGTAGAAATCGGTGCAGTGGTACTGACAACAACCACCGGAAATGTCACCTCTGGAAATAAAGCATATTTGAGACTACCAAATGCCAGCATTCCTGCTACAATTACCCCAATCCAAAACCCTATCACAATTCGAGGATGAGCAATCGAAATCCGAGAAATATTAAACCTTTCTCGAATAGCAGGTTTTAGAGGAGACTGAATCATAAGAGATCTGGACAATTAATGAGCATTAAACTATGTATTGTATCGTTAAGGGTTGATTTTGAATGGTTAACCCTCAACATTCGTTTAGTTAAGCAATTGGGTCGCACAATCAATGCCTACATCCACAAACTCATCGGGGGATTCTTTCGTCTTTTGAGCTTGAGTATAAATTTTCAGAAATTGCTCAAAACTATATTGAGATTGAAAGCGATTAATTGTACACTGACAAACCGTTTTTGCCTGTTGCTCGGTTAAACCTTCTTGGATACTTCGTTGACGACAACTACTGATATAAGTATTAACAATTTCTTGGGGATATTGATATTTGGGTTTCGGTTGACTCGCATTATTTTGGGCAAAAGTCGAAACCGGATAAAGTCCAAACCCCCAGAAGAATGTCAAAGAAAACAAACTAACAGCGATAAGAGGATTGATAATATTCATAGAGAATTGATTCTAAATCCTAGAATAACTTTCAATTTCCAATCCTAACGAGAACAATACTCCCAGATGAATTGGCAACGTTTACAATTTAAACACAAATTCTGTCTCAAAATTTTACTCCTCGGCATCGTGATGGTGTTCATTGTGTTGCTGAGTCGTGTATTCCATCAAACTCAAGGGTTGTCTATGGGGTCTCAACAACCTGTGGATACATTTTTTGTCCTGGGGGGAAGTATTCGACGGGAAATGTATGTGACGCAACTGGCCAAACAAAATCCTGATATTCGCATTTTAATCTCAACGGGATCAGATGATCCTTGCATTTTAAAGTTATTTGAACGCGAACAAGCATCAACGCAACAAGTTTGGTTAGAAAAGTGTGCACAGTCTACCTTTGATAATTTTTTTTACAGTCAACCCATTCTCACCAAATGGCACGCTCATCATGTTAAATTAATCACCTCTCCTACCCATTTACCCCGTGCCAAATGGATGGCTCAAATTCTGTTAGGAGCTCATGGAATTTGGGTCGATGTAGAGACTGTAAAAGAAACGGGGGTTCCTGCTAATCGAGAGTTATGGTTAAAAACAGGACTTGATCTCACCCGAACTGTTTTATGGGCCTTAGCAAGTCAAGTGATTCAACCGTCCTGTTCTAATTTTATTCAGCTTCAGGAAGTCAATCTTAAAAAGTGGTGTCAGGAAAAATTTCAGTGTGAATATCAAAGTGGTCTGGAGCCGGAATCAATTTGTCATCAGTCAATAGGGAACAGGGAACAGGGAACAGGGAACAGGGAACAGTAAGAAATGAAAGGGTTTCGGAATTTAGAATTGTCCTAATTGTTTTGTGACTTCATTTTATCATCATTTGTCCATTCAACAAATGCTTGAAAATCCTCAATTTTCCCTTTAAAATCACCTGTTAAAGTCTTAGCTAATCCTCGATTATCGCGAAAATCACCATCATAAGGGGAAAGTTTTACTGCATTTTCACAGGCATAGAGAACATCTTTTGCAGATCCATTCAGGCTACTTTGTCGAGAGTTCAAGACATAACAAAACTCTCCGGCTTTTAAGGCTTGATATCCGCTTGACGTTTAATATAGGTGGGAGCATCAACGGGTAAACCCCCCCACTTGATAAATAGAATGAGACATAGAGGTAAAGAAATTCGAGTTAGTCTAAACTTAAATGTGCGATCGCCACTTTCACTAACCGTAACGTTGGAAACCCTAGTGATGATCAAGGGTCGGAATCTTAACCTTTATATAAACTTTTGAAACAAAAGTCCCTCAACCTTCCATCTCATAGGTATTACAAGCCCTAGGATTTCACCTATCACTGTAAAGATAAAGTTAAAGATTTAATTAACTTGAGCGCAATGTCCTGAAATGGAAGGACACCCTGGATCAATATATGCCATTATGGCAACAGATCTTACGTCTATAGACAACTGGGTTGAATATCAGAATCCTCTACTCATCTGAAAGGCAATCTTGTTGTTAGACCGCAGTTTTTACTGAATTCCGCTTGACTCTTGTTTGTGGGAATCTCCCTAATCAAGGGGGTTTTACCTTTGCTAAGAAGCATGGAACCGAAGGCTAGAGAAGCCTAATTTCATATTTCTACGGGTTGTTTCACGGATTGCTAATCTACACTATTTATTCCCTCGGAACAATGATTAATCCCAACTTTACAGAACGGGATCGGGTGTCTAGCTCTAGCTCAAACCGATCTCCATCTTTATTAATGGCAACCTTAGAAAATTTATTAACACAAATCCAAGCCGATACTACTTATGTTGAAGCGTGGAGTCAACACTGGCATTTGCAATCGTTCCAATTAGGAGATTGTATTGATCGTTTACCGCCTTCGGCTGAAACAAAAGTTAGTCATCAACTTAACGGTAAGTCTTTTGTTTATTTAGTGCTCGAAGGTCGAGTTCGACTTCTGGCTGAGGACAAACATCTCAATCGAGAGGTTTCGGTTTTAGTTGTTGAACCCGGTGAAACCTTTGGTGGCGATGAAGCGGGATGGGAATACGCTTATTTATCTTATCAAGCGATCGCCGCCAGTGATGTTATCGTTGCTTCGATTCCGATGGTCAAACTTCAGGCCCAAATTAAACAGATTCCTCCGCTACAAACCTATTTACAAACCTCTATTGAAAACCGACAACGGTTATTATTCTTTAAAACCCAAACCAACTTGCGACGGTTCACCAGTCACCGACTCCAAGAGATTTTATCCAACTGCATCGAACATCGCATCAGTGCTGGAACTGCCTTACAGAAGGCGATCCCAACGGAACAAGGACGATTTTGGCTGTACCAAGGACAAATTACAGGGGCCGATACCGTTCCCCAAGTGGGTGACAGTTGGGGAGAACCCGATCCTGTCCCCTCAGAATGGATAGCATCAACAGAGTTAGTTGTGTATCAACTTCCCCCCGAAACCTTACAGACCACATCTGTACAAGAGCGAAAATCCCAGATGCGGAAACAACAGATAACCGTATCCCCTCAACCTGCAACGGTGAACCCCCCTGCGGTTATTGTTCCCAAAACCGCGCAAATCCTTAGTTTTCCCCAACCTAAACGTCAACGAGTCTGGCGAGGATTTTGGCAACGCTATCCGTTTATTGAACAGCAAAGTTCCTCTGACTGTGGGGTGGCTTGTTTGGCGATGATTAGTCAGTATTGGGGGAAATATTTGAGTATTAATAGCCTGCGTAATATTGCGGATGTAGGACGCTCAGGGGTCTCCTTAAAAAACCTTACCCTTACCTCCGAACGCTTAGGGTATCAAACGCGACCTGTACGGGCAAGTTTGAATCGTTTAGAACCTGAAAAAAACCCTTGGATTGCTCATTGGCAGGGGGATCATTATATTGTGGTTTATAAAGTCCGTCGTCATCAAGTCGTGATTGCTGATCCGGCGGAGGGCAAAAAAACCCTCTCTCGTCAGGCGTTTTTAACAGGATGGACGGGCTATGCTTTACTGTTAGAACCGACGGAGCAATTTTATGAACTCAAAGAGCAAAAACGCTCTCTCGGTCGGTTTGTGGGGGTAATTTGGCCCCATCGATTTTTGGGATTACAAATTATTCTGTTATCCCTCTTAATTCAGGTCTTTGGGATTGTCACTCCGTTATTAACCCAGATTATTTTAGATCGGGTGGTGGTGAATAAAAGCGTCACAGGTTTGAATGTATTCGCCTTGGGATTGTTATTATTTGGGGTGTGGAGTTTAGGGTTATCTTCGATTCGACAATATTTATTAAGTTATTTATCAAATCGTTTGGATTTAACCTTAATTGGGGGTTTTATTTATCACGCGCTACAACTTCCTTTAAAGTTCTTTGAGTCCCGTCGTGTCGGGGATATCATTACTCGCGTTCAAGAAAATCAGAAAATTCAACGGTTCCTCGTCGGTCAAATTTTGTTGTCTGCGTTGAATGTTATGACGGGGTTTGTGTATTTAGGATTGATGCTTTATTACAACTGGAAGCTGACAATCTTAATTTTAGGAATTGTGCCTTTAATTATTATCCTAACCTTAGCAGCAACGCCCATGTTACGGCATATTTCTCGTCAAGTCTTTAATGCTGCTGCTGATCAAAATTCAACTTTAGTAGAAATGATGACGGGAATTAATACGGTGAAAGCAGTCGCGGCGGAACCGGAATTACGGTGGCGTTGGGAAGAAAAATTAACCCAACAGATGAATGTTCAGTTTAAAGCCCAGAAATTAGGAATTAATTTGGGATTTATGAGTGGGTTAATTAATTCTATTGGGAGTACATTTTTGCTGTGGTTTGGTGTCAATTTGGTCATTCAAGATCAATTAACGATTGGTGAGTTTGTCGCCTTTAATATGATGCAGGGTTATGTCATTACTCCGATTCTGGCTTTAGTGGGATTGTGGGATGAATTGCAAGAAGTCTTAATTTCCGTAGAACGGTTAAATGATGTGTTTGAGCAGGAACCGGAAGAAAGCCCCCAAAAGCCGTTAATTCTATTGCCGAAAATTCAAGGAGAAATCCGCTTTGATAACGTTACTTTTCGGTATCAAGAAGATGCAGAAACGAATACTCTGCAAAATATTTCATTCCAAATTTTTCCCGGTCAAACTATTGCAATTGTTGGGCGTAGTGGTTCAGGAAAAAGCACCCTTGTTAAATTAATGCAAGGGTTATATCATCCCACAACCGGACAGATTTATGTGGATGGACATGAAATTTGTCATGTTTCTCCCCCGTCTTTACGCACACAAATGGGCGTTGTTCCCCAGGACTGTTATTTATTTTCAGGAACGATTTTAGAGAATATTACTCTGTATCGAGATGAATATCATTTAGATCAGGTGATTGAAGCTGCTAAATTAGCAGAAGTGCATGGATTTATTCAGGGTTTACCATTAGGATATTATACCAAAGTTGGAGAACGAGGTTCAAGTTTATCAGGAGGACAACGGCAACGAATTGCGATCGCGAGAGCCTTATTAGGTCATCCTAGAATTTTAATTTTAGATGAGGCAACCAGTTCTTTAGATACTGAAAGTGAACACCGTTTTCAACGGAATTTAGAACAGATGCAACGAGAGCGCACCACGATTATTATTGCCCATCGTCTTTCCACCGTCAGAAGTGCCGATTGTATTCTGGTTTTAGACCGGGGGATTTTAGTTGAAAAAGGAACCCACGAACACCTCATGGCGGCTCAAGGGCTCTACTACCATTTAGCCCAGCAACAACTCGATTTATAAACATTAACAAACCTGAAATAGAAACATCCAATCGAGATGTGGGGTTTCGCCTATCGGCTCTGTTTACAAAACTTCTTAAACAAAGTTGCCAAATTGGCAGTCTCAAATTAGAAGTTACCCTAGTATAAATACAGAGGATTCTGATCAATGCCAAAACACTAGCCTAAACGTAAGATTACTGAAACCCTGGGTGTCGGGCTACAGCGCGTTTATATGCGGTTGTAAGTTTCAGTCACCGTGTAATCTGTGCCGTTCTTTTTTTGTCAACCGTCAATTTTAAATCCCTGTTTTCCAATTCAACCTAATTTCATAAAAAACCATTGAAATAATTAACTTTTGTCGGCTAGTTTCTACATCAGCTTATGAAACCGTACAAACTGTTTTCCTCTTTCAAGACCAATATTGATCATGACCCAGACCCCCAATTATCGATAACCGCAGAGGAGGAATACTTACAGGATCTACAATTCAGTCGGGAAGAGCGAGAACAAACCGAGCAGATTTATGGCGGGATAACGGGTTCTGTCCCCTTCCCCCAATTGGCTCCCCCCCAAACCGTCCCCAAAAAATCTCCCCCTCTACCCAGTGTTCCGACTCCAAAAGAAGACTGGTCAAGTGCTTTACAATCTTTACTCGATCAACCGCCAGCGTCTTTTCCTCTGCAATTAATGTTAGGAGGATTTATTTTTTGTGTGGCGTTTGTCGCCTGGGGATATTTTGGAACCGTTGATGAAGTGGGTCAAGCCAGAGGTCAATTAGCACCCCAAGGGGAAGTTTATAAAATTCATGCCGTTGAGTTAGGAAAAGTTTCTCAAATTCCGATTAAAGAAGGACAAACTGTTAAAAAAGGTGAGGTTTTAGCCGAACTGGATCGACAGATTGCTACGACAGAATTAACGAGATTACAACAACAACTCACCGCCTTGAAAGCTGAACTAACTCAAAAACAAGGCTTAATTGAACGGATTCATTTAGAAGCACAAACTCAATCGGCAATTGCCAGGGCTCAAATTCAAGCTCAACAGGCAAGTATTGAACGAGTAAAAAGCCAAATTGCCTCGAATCAACGGTTACTGGATCAACTCAATTTTGAAGCCAAAGCTACTCAAGAACGAGTTAAATCTTTACAACCCTTAACAGCAGAAACTCAAACCTTAATTGAAAAATTGCAGGAGGGAGAATTAGCGGCACAAGAACGACTAGAACGGTTAAAACCTCTGTTACAGAGTGGTGCTATTTCTAAAGACTTAGTGTTTCAAGCTGAACAAAATCTACGGGATCAAGAACGAGGTATTGTTCAAGCACAATTATCAGAAAAAAATAGTACCCAAGAACAGATTTTTCAAGCGGAACAAAGTTTCCGAGATCGGCAACGATTAATCACCCAATCTCAAGGAGAATTACAACAATCTCAAGTTGAAATTGAACAATTGAATGCGGAATTAGCCCAAAGACAAGCGGAGGCGAAAACAATTCAAGTCGAAACCCAGCAAAAAATTCAACAAACTGAGTTAGAAGTGACACAGTTACAAGCCCAAATTAAAGACACTCAAAATTTGATCGCAATGGCTGAAGCAAAACTTCAAGAACGATACCTCTATTCCCCCGTTGATGGTATTGTTTCTACGTTGAATGTGTTTAATTCGGGAGAAGTGATTCAACCCGGACAAACCGTTGCTGAAATTACACCCAAAAATGCACCTTTGATTTTAACCGCGAGTCTCCCAAACGACAAAGCCGGATTTGTGAAAACCGGAATGTCGGTTAAAGTCAAATTTGATGCTTATCCTTATCAAAATTATGGGGTGTTTGAAGGGACGGTTAACTCAATTTCACCCGATACTAAAATCGATCAAGGAGTTGGCCCTGTTTATAAATTAAAAATTGTGTTAAAAAAGGACTATGTTTTGCAACAAAATCAGAAAATTCAGTTAAAACCCGGACAAACGGCTAGTGCGGATATTATCATTCGTCGTCGTCGGATTCTGGATATTCTGCTTAATCCGATTCTGCAATTGCAGAAAAATGGGATTGATTTGTAAAACACTACTTACAGATTAGGAGTAAAGGAAATGTCGGCTCAATATTCCTACAGCACCTCGAAAATCGCTAAAACCCTCAGTGAAGAACAATTTGAACAAATCCTAGAGGCAATTCTATCAGGAAAATATTCTTGGGCTTGTGTTTTAATTCTTCGTTTTGCTGGGTATAATCCACTGCACTATATTCCCTATCGGACTTACAACCGATTGACTAAGGATAATAATTCTAATCGTCAGTCTCCCAGTAACACTGTTCCGGTTCAGTCCAGCCTGAAAACTAAGACCTCTGCTCATGTTACCCAAATTCGGGACTTAACTTATTTAGAACCGATTCCCGAAGTGGGTCATGGCGTTTCGGGGGGATGTCGGAATTTACAGGTTCACGAAGGTTTGTCTAGTTGGACATTAAACTAAACCCCCTATCAAATTTCAATTTTCTGTTTGGCTGAGTTTAAAATAATTTTTTTGAGTCTCCTTTTCAAAATTCTTTAAAAAACCGCTTTTCTACATCTTGCCATCTTTTACAATCGCCTGTATTCAAGCAGGTTTTTTTTTGAACCTTGTTTAAAAAATTGCCATTATGGCAACAAGCATCCTGAAACTTAATTACAATACTATTTGATGACCTTGAATAACTTGAATAAAATGACCTCCTCTGAAAGTTAAAAGTAACTTTCAGAGTTTACTTATGATTATTTCATTTTGATTAAAAAGATTTAAAATATTAAATACTCCCTTTACTCTTCATAAAAAGGGAGTATTTGAATTAGGTCACAAAATTAATTAGTTGGGCAAGTCTATTGCTTTTATCTTCAGAGCCTCAAAAGCATAGTTTTCTCCCGATCCAGAACGAACTTTTATCTTGACTTTATCAAAGCCTAGGTAGTAAACATCAACATCAGCTAGAGGATTTGTGCCCACAGCAATGGCTGTTCCTGTTCCTGTTGCTTTTGTCACTTTACCTTTATTTGTAACCTCAACATCTGTAATGGCTAACGTGCTTCCATTCTCGACTGATACAGAGGCATTGACTGCTAATAAAGCTCCTCCTAAAATTAACTCGTTTTCAGAAATCTTTTCAAAGTAGGATAAATCTGAAATCATCATAATTTTTTGTTTAAATTAATTGGATGTGACGGTTCCGCGATTAAGCTAACTGCTAGAAACTGAAATGGAAGCCGACCCCGAAATCGAGGATGAACTACTTTTAGAAGAGCCATCACGAGAAATTTTGACCATGACTGATTGACTAATTTTCCCTTGCTCGTCGCCAGAGGTACTGACCATACTTTGGACTTGCGCGATTATCTTTCCATCAGGGGAAGCTATTCTGTGGCTAAAAAATTTGGTGTGTTTCATATAGATTAATCTTTGATTGCATTTATTAAACCTGGGTTAAATCTCTATTCTTTAACTCACTGAAGCTATTGAACAGGCAGAAGCGATGGCACAAGTATTACTACCAGATGCTATAGAGGTAACTCTAGCATAACTGACAGCCAAGGAGCCATAAGGACGAGTGATTGCCAAATTATTAAAAACACCACCAGTATAGGTTGAACTACCAAAGGCGGCTGCCGAAAATCCAGAAATTGCTAAAGCACCACTACCATCTAAATAAATAGCAGTCATTTCTGGTATAGAGTCCAAATAATCGAGATCGGAAATTATCATATTTTTTTATCTTCTAACTTGATGACTTTTTAACAGAAGGGGAGCCTATCAAAATAATCTCTAAGAGTTAAGTAAAGGTGGACAACTCTTAGAGATTATTCTGCACTTTATATATTTAAGAATTGCCAAATAGACAACTCTTAAATTTAAAATGACTAGGGCGCTGCAAGAGCAATAACGCTGATGGATTGCTGGCTAGAAAAAGGAGTGACTACCTGAGAAAATGTGGTTTGTGTATTAGTAGAGGAACCAAAAGCTTGGTTGTCACCACCAATACTAGCTGAATTACCTGTAACGCCTGATGCGACTCCGTAAAGTCCTCCAACTAAGATACCAGATCCAGTAAGGCTGGTACCACTAATTTGGTAAGAGTTGTTAAACCCAAAAGTAGGGGTATACGAAAAAGTACCGCCAACGACATCTTGAGTAGCATCTTCCAAGTAGTTCAGATCAGAAATAATCATTGTCTTTCTCCGTTTTCAAGCGAGTTTATTTTGGTTTTTCTGTTACCTAATTTAGCTTGCTTCATGGTGTCTATGTTGCCATTTTGGCAGAATCTTTTTTCGGTAACTATTTTGTTTTTCTGTGATCAATTTATCAAAAGTAACAATGCTTGCCTTGCCATTTTGGCAGAATCTTTTTCTGTTTTGGCTGAAAAACTTTGTTTCCTTCGATGTTCTTAATATAGTCGGGCTTTTTCCACCTGTGTTGCCATTTTGGCAAATTAATTTTGGCGGGTGCGAAAACCTAGAAACTAGCCTAATCCCATATTATATAGAATCAAAAAAATCATGCTTTTTTACTTTCCCCCAAAAATCATGAGAATTTTATCTCTCAAACAAACTGCCATTTTGGCAACAACAATCTTGAGCACTGAGTTACAATCTGAATTTGATTGACTCGGCTTTAACAATTAGTAAAAATACTTAATCTGAAAGTTATTGAATTTTCAGATTTTTACCACATCAACTTATTTCCTTTAAAGGCAATGAGAAACATTACCCTGAATTCTAAGGATATTTTCGCTCAATGGACAAACAAAATTAACGTCAGCCAATTTAACGGTAATTTATAACAGTCTGCTCATGTTAAGTTAAAAAGAGTTGGGATTTCCACAAATGATTATGGTGCAACTTTCCAAGGATTTACTTGATAATGAAGAAATTATTAGCTTCCTGAAACAAAACCTAGAATTCAAGGAAGTTTATCAGAAAATATTGTCTCAAAAAGTTATTAATCAAGTTGCTGAGGAAAGAGGTATTATTGTGACGGCTGAAGAAATTCAAAACCAAGCTAACCAACAACGTTATGCCAAACGCTTAGAAAAAGCGGCGGATACCTTAGCTTGGTTAGCTGACCAAATGATCACATCCGATGACTGGGAAGCGGGAATTCGAGAACGTCTTTTAGCGCAAAAATTAGCAGAATCTTTATTTACTAAAGACGTTGAAAAATACTTTATTCAAAATCGCTTAAATTTTGAGCAAGTTTCCTTATATCAAATTATTGTTCCCTATGAACGCTTGGCTAGAGAGTTATTTTATCAGATAGAAGAAGAAGAAATTAGTTTCTATCATGCCGCCCATTTATATGATATTGAACCCGGACGTCGTGAACGCTGCGGATATGAAGGTCAACTCTATCGTTGGGGATTAAAAGCGGATTTTGCCGCTATTGTATTTGCTGCTACCCCTGGAGAAATATTAAGTCCTGTCAAAACTGACCAAGGTTATCATCTAATCTTAGTTGAAGAGTTTATTCAAGCTGAACTGACCATTGAACGAACTCAAGAGATTATTCAAAAACTGTTTAAAGATTGGTTAGCGAGTGAGTTAAATTATCGGCTTTATAATGCTTAAAATTTAGCTCTCCTGAATTCTGATACAAACAGAGACGCAGTTGATCAACAAGCTGCGTCTTTAGAATTTAAAACGGAGAGGGAGGGATTCGAACCCTCGTTAGAGTCACCCCTAAACGACATTTCCAGTGTCGCGCCTTCAACCGCTCGGCCACCTCTCCAGGGGGAAATATTTCGTTTTTACCCACAAAAATATATATTATCATAAGTTCTGGAAAGTCAACACTCTCTCAAAAAATTTTTTTTATGTCCCGTTCCCACCGAATAGAAATTCATTATCGCCAGACGGGTGAACGCTATTATGTCAATGTTCCCGAAGATCGCTATATTCTGCAAAGTGCCGAAAATCAGGGGGTAGATTTGCCCTTTTCCTGTCGCAATGGCGCCTGTACGACCTGTGCGGTGCGGGTGGTTTCTGGCCAGTTGCACCAGTCGGAAGCGTTGGGACTCACCCCAGAGTTACAGAAACAGGGGTATGCGTTATTGTGCGTCAGTTATCCCCGTTCAGATTTAGTTGTGGAAACCCAAGACGAGGATGAAGTATATGAACTTCAATTCGGCCGTTACTTTGGTAAAGGCAAAGTTAAAACCGGATTACCCTTGGACGAAGATTAATTTACTCAAATTGAGAAAATCTGAATATCAATTCAACTTCCTCAGCTTTTTTAACTGGGAAAGTCAAGGTAGGTTAATTGATTTCAGGTTTCCAGTAAAAGGGTATGGTGGACTATTATTGGGAATTTTGCTGTTTTTAACCAGTTGTTCTCAACCTGACCTTCCTAAAGGGATCTTTACTAAAGTTGAACGAGTGATTAGTGGTCAAAGTCTGGAAATTCTCGATAAAACGGGTAAAATTCCGGTGTTGCAACAAGTTCGGTTAGCAGGAATTACTGCACCTGACTTGAAACAAGACCCTTGGGGGGTTAATGCTAAACAATACTTAAAACAACTGTGTGAGGGTAAAAAAATTCTCCTAGAAGCAGATTTAAACAAGAAAGATCGCTATGGTCGCATCTCCGGCTATATTTGGTTAAATCAAACGTTGGTGAATGAAGAATTAGTGAAAAGTGGATTTGTCTTAGCAGAAATTTCATCCGTTTATCGCTCTGTTACCTCAAATTTTCAGACTCAGTATCGTCAACGGTTAAACTATGCTCAAGAATATGCTCGACTCATGGGAAATGGCATTTGGAACCCGGAAAAACCCATGCGTTTAACTCCAACTGAATTTCGACAACAACAACCCCAGAGTCATTCTAATAATCCTGAGTTGCTGAATATTAACTGAAACCGGAAACCTACAAACTAATCCTTAATAATATGAGTACAAACGAATTACAGTTTTTTTTAGATCTAGCGACTTTAGCGGCTCAGGCGGGGGGTGCAGTTTTAAAAACTTATTTAGGGAATTTAGAAGATATTCAAGAAAAAGGACGGTCTGGGGATTTAGTTACGGAAGCGGATAAAGCTTCGGAAGCCGCAATTTTATCGGTGTTAGAACGTTATGTCCCTGACCATGGCATTTTAACAGAAGAATCTGGAAAATTAGGAGATCTAACCAGTCCTTACCTGTGGGCTATTGATCCGTTAGATGGAACGACAAATTTTGCCCATCAATATCCGTTTTTTTCGGTTTCCATTGGGTTATTAATTGAGGGTATTCCTCAAGTGGGGGCAATCTATGATCCGTTTCATGATGAATTATTTCAAGCCGCCAAAGGATTAGGCGCAACTTGCAATAATCGTTTAATCCATGTTTCTAAAAGTGATACTTTAGCTAACAGTTTATTAGTCACTGGCTTTGCCTATGACCGTCGAGAAACGGCGGATAATAATTATGCGGAATTTGCCTATTTAACCCATTTAACTCAAGGGGTTCGTCGTAGTGGTGCGGCTTCAATTGATTTAGCTCATACCGCCTGTGGACGCTTAGATGGCTATTGGGAACGGGGTTTATCTCCTTGGGATATGGCGGCTGGAATTGTATTAGTAGAAGAAGCCGGAGGGAAAGTAACGGCTTATGATAGCAGTGCTTTTGAAATGCGTTCGGGTCGAATTTTAGCGACTAATGGTTATTTGCATGAACGTTTAAGTCAAGCGTTAGTAGAAACCCCACCGTTATCGAGTTGGAAGGATAAATAAGTTTGTAGGGGCGAGGTAACCTCGCCCCTACGCCTGAAATTGATTTCAAGGCTTTTAGCGCGATTTTTGACACTGATGGGGCGTGCCTTACCCCTACCCAAGGATTTAGTAAAATTAGTTCTTTACATCTTCAAAATGGGGAAGTTTGGTAATGTATTAATAATAGCGATCGCATCCGCTAAACGCTTCTGGGGAGAACCCCCAAGACTCACCCAAAATTTCCCCAGTTTTGTTAATTGTTCCCTAAACCATTGGTGCATTTCCATTCGCAAATGTTCACTTTCTCTCGTGCCATCTTGAACAAACTCAAAATCCGGTTCTGTGAGTAAATATAACGCATAATTTCGGTGCTGGGCTATTGTTTCTAATTCCAGGTTATAAAACCCTAAATATCGTCGATGCCAAATATGGGTTGCTAAAGGATCAGTATCACAAATAATCCGTTGATTAGCTTGTAAAGCCAGGGCATCTTCCATCAGAATTTGAGTTTGAGCAATGTGTAAAAATTCATGACTTTGCCATTGTTCAGACTGGGAAATATATTGCCGTCCTTCCCAATAGTTGCGACCATATTCAGGAACCCAAACGGTTTGATAATATTCAGCTAAAGCTTGAGCAAGGGTTGTGGTTCCACTTGATTCTACTCCTAACACACAAATGCGTTGAGCAAAATCAGCTTTTGCAGGGGGAGTTAACATTAACCAATGCCGGGCTAAATCTTCCCGCAATTGAGTTCCTGAAATCGAAAATTGTTGACGATCTAAATCAATTGTGATCGGAATAGCCCCCATTGCTTTCGCCCAAGGTTCACCATAAAGTTCTGAAGTAAAGGCAAAATCTGGCTGACGACCTTCTAACAATTCTAACGCTTTTAACGCCCAAGGTTCAGGAGCTTCGGGTAAATCATCTAATACTTCTATGACCTCAACATCGGGGTGCATTTGCCTAATCCAATTAGCTCTAATTGCGCCTGAAATTGTTTCATTGGGTTTATAACCGACTAAAACAACCAAATGATTAACTTGGGTTTTAGCACTCTGAATTAAATAATCATGTCCGAGATGAAATGGATAAAACTTGCCAACCGTGATTCCTAGGGTCATGATAGTTTTGATTTGAACAATAAGGGTTAAATTTTGGATTGAGATTGCTGTTTATAAAGCGCTTTAAAATGATATAATCCTGAAATTGCCATCCCTAAAAATACCGCATATAATCCACTGGTTAAGTATAATCCCCGTGAAGCATATAAGGGAACATAAATCACATCAACCGCAATCCATAAATACCAACTTTCCACATAGCGTTCCATTAAATACAGTTGAGCGATCGCACTTCCAACAGTTGTTAACGCATCCCAAAATGGTGCCGCTCCTTGAATGGCAATTAATACAGTTCGTAATCCCCAAACACTGGGAATAAATGCGATTGCACTAACAATAAACTGGGATTTCGGCAGATGACTAATGGGTTTTTCCGTTTGATGTTCTCCTCCTTTTAACCAAATTAAGATGCCTTGAATACTGGTAATCAAATAAAAGATTTGAATTCCTACATCTGCATAGAGTTTAACTTGATAAAATATTATCGCATAAGTCACAACTCCAACTAACCCAATCCACCAACCTAAAGGATTATTTCGTGCTAATAATCCCACACTCCAGGCGGAAGTGACAACCGCAACAGCTTCTAATAAACTAAGTTGCACGCTCCAAATCGGCTGTAAAGGTAAGATTAAAATTAATACTGTTCCGATAACAGCAAAAACAAGCATTATTCCATTTTTATTCATGGTTTTTTAGGGATCGGGATTAGTTCACAAACTGAGTCAAGTTCTTGAATCTAATTTGTAAACCATGATAATTTTATCAGAATTAATATTAATTCTTCATCCATAAAAAAAATCGTCCTAATTATTCATCAAACGGACGATTGTAAACCTTCGTAGAGATAATCTAGCCTGACTCAAGGTAACAAATGAGGGTAAATTTAATCCTCTATTTGAAGAAAGATTTACCCTTCACAGAAACCGCCGATCAAGCTTTACTAAGCCCAACGATTTTCCTCATCGGCGGGATCACCATAGGGATCTTCGCTGGCGGGACGAACATTGCCAAACTGTCCATATTGCCCATAATCGGCGGGATCACCGTAGGGATCTTCGCTGGCTGGGCGAACATTGCCAAATTGTCCAAATTGTCCCTGATCAGCCGGATCACCATAGGGATCTTCACTAGCGGGATAGACTCGCCGATTTTCATCGTCATTGTATTGCTGCTCATCGGGATTTAAGAAAGAGTCAGCCATTTTTCGTAAAAAACCATCAACCATGATTTTGTTCCTTTTTCTATGAATTGAATTGGCGAAAAAATTGTTAATGAAGCGATCGCTTTTTTAACGCGCAGAGGCAGGATTCTGGACAACATCATTGATATCTAAACCTGAAGTTCTGCCGTTATATCCCTTAAAATCTTCATAGGCACGGGCTTCTTCTTCAGGAACCTGAATTCCTTCCGGCGGAGGAGTAACCCAATGGGCTCGACCTTCTGCATCTCGATAATAAACACGACCATTTTTAGATAAATAATGTTTACCTTGTGGCCCGTTTTCTGGTCGATTTTTATGTTGGTTATAGATGTAGTAAAGAGCCGCCGCCCCGACTAAAATAGCCACTTTTTGACCATTAGATAATCCCGGTCTCGCTTGAGATTGTCGTGAAGGTGGAGGCGCAACAGTTCCCCCCCTGGTATCGTCCACCGGAGGCGGAGGACTATTATAACTTTGAGAACCGCCACAAGCATTTAAAAAGGGAACCATCAACAACCCAGACATTAATAACGCCATAGGTTGTGAAAATTTGTGACGTTTTGGGGGGGATAGTGTTTGCATTGCGCCTCCTATTTTTCAAGGGAAACAGGATAAAGGATAAAAACAGTTTTTTGATTGGTGCTGTTGTTAACTGTTTTAAAATTCAGGCTAAAAAATTTAAAACAAAAACAACCTTCTCTAACCAAACAGCCCAGAGTTTACGCGCTGTTTCTATTTTTTAATTTTGGATGAAATGATTCCCTTAAACATCTGACTATAGAAATAAAAGCAAAAACAATATTGAACCAGAAGGACTATATAGAACGGTGTGTACTCCTGTCAGCTAGATCAATCACAAAAACCCGGTAACGTTCACGAAACCGGGTCTTTAATGTTCACTGTCTTAGAAGAGATTGAAAACAAATCAATGCTTATCCATTGACCACTTCACCGCCGTTGGGATGCAGCACTTGTCCGGTCATATAAGAGGCATCTTTTGAAGCTAAAAATACATAACAGGGGGCAACTTCCGCCGGTTGACCGACCCGTTGCATGGGGACTTGTTGACCGAAGGTGGCGACTTTATCTTCAGGGAAAGTTGCCGGAATTAAAGGAGTCCAAATCGGGCCAGGAGCAACGGCATTCACCCGAATATTTTTCTCAACTAAATTTTGAGAAAGGGCGCGAGTAAAAGCAACAATAGCTCCTTTTGTTGAGGAATAATCGACTAAAGTGGGATTGCCTTGATAAGCTGTAACTGAGGTGGTATTGATAATAACGCTACCTGGATGCAGGTGATTAATGGCAGCTTTTGAAAGATAGAACATTGAAAAAATATTTGTGCGGAAGGTACGTTCTAACTGTTCTGCACTAATATCTTGGAAGTTTTCTTGAGGATGTTGTTCGGCTGCATTATTGACTAAAATATCCAGGTGTCCGAACTCTTCGGCGGTTTGTTTAACGGCTTCCCGACAGAAATCTTCATCCCCAATATCACCCTGAATTAATAAACAACGCCGACCTTCTTGTTCGACGAGTTTTTTTGTTTCTTCTGCGTCTTCTGTTTCGTTTAAATAAATAATAGCAACATCAGCACCTTCTTTAGCGTAGAGAACGGCAACAGACCGCCCAATTCCACTATCACCACCCGTAATTAAAGCGGCTTTATCTTTGAGTTTATTACTTCCTTGATAGTCGGGGTCAACTATTAAGGGAGCGGGATTCATTTCCGTTTGCAATCCAGGTTGTTGATTTTGATGCTGGGGGGGTCTTTCTTGTTGTTGAGTTGGCATAATTAGATTCTTCAAAGATGAGGTTTACACCAGAAATTAGAATTCTTTTCTCTGTTAAAAACAGTAGGAATTTTAACTGTGTTTCTTCCTCTGTCAGAAGTTATAAATTAATGTAAATTATAAAAATATAACGATTTTAACGATGAAATTGCTAAAATAGGAGTAGAACAAGCAATTGAAACCGATGAGGAGACAGCGACTATTTGGATAAATCAACAACTTGAAAAATTAGGAATCAATCTAAAAACTACCACTTAAACCATTTTAGAGTAGCAATGAAAGCAGTTAAAGTCATGGCAATCATTAATGATCAAGGACAACTAACCTTAGATCATCCTCTCCTAACAGATAAAAATAGTCGTGTAGAAGTTATTGTTCTAATTCCAGAACAGACAGATCTAAATGATAAATCTCAACAGGCGACAGACAGTAAAGAGGATGTCTAAACAACTCCTATAAATTGCTAAAATAGGAGTAGAACAAGGAATTGAAACCGATGAAGAGATAGCGACTATTTGGATCAATCAACAACTTAAACGATTAGGAGTCAACCTGCTATGATTGCTCAAACTGAGACAAAAACCTACACCCCTGAAGAATATTTAGAACTTGAAATTGCCTCAGAAACCCGCAATGAATATCGTAATGGAGAAATTATTCCGATGACTGGTGGAACACCCGACCATAACGAAATTGCAGGAAACCTTTACACTTTGCTCAAATTTGCCTTAAGAGGTCAATCTTATCGCATTTTTATCACGGATCAACGCCTTTGGATTCCAGAGGTTAGCCTCTATACTTATCCTGATGTGATGGTACTTCAAAAGCCCTTAGAACTGCAAACTGGACGCAAAGATACGGTATTAAATCCTTGCTTTATTGCGGAAGTTCTATCTAAATCGACCCAAAACTATGATCGCAGTGAAAAATTTGCTTCTTATCGCACCCTTCCCATTTTCCAAGAATATCTGCTCATCGATCAATATCGAATTCATGTCGAACATTATGTTAAAACTGCTGTCAATCAATGGATTTTTTCAGAATACGACGATCCCAATATTACCCTATCTTTTAGTAACTTTGAAACGCAAATTTTAATCGCCGATCTCTATGAAGATATCGACTTCAACAATCAATAATAAAAAAGGATAAAATTATGATTTTAACTCAAATGTTTAAGACGTTCAACAGCCTCTAAAGCTTTTAAATAGTAAGCTATATTTTCTGCGCCTTTAAATAAACTAGCTGCTTTCTCCAAATCACCAATAGCTTCTTGTATATTTCCGAGATCTCGATGGGTTAATCCTCGATTATAGTAGGCTTCAGCATTATTTTCATCATAATTTATTGCTTGATTATAACTAGATAAGGCTAACGAATCTTTTCCTAGTTTGCTTAAAATATTGCCTCGGTTATAATAAGCTGTAGGATTTTTGGGATCGATTTCAATCGCTTTGTCATAATCTTGGATGGCTTTTTCAAGATTCCCTAACTTCAAATAACAAACTCCTCGACTAATATAAGTTTCTGTACTATTCGGTTTAATTTTTAAAACCATATTAAAGTTTTCCATTGCTCCTTTATAGTCTCTTTTTCTTGTTTTATTTAATCCTTGATTATGAATTTCTTTGATATTATTTTTATCTAATGTTTGCATTTTTTCCTGTAAAACAAAATATTCTTCTGGAGTCAATGTTTCTATAATTTGTATGAGAGCATCAATGAGTTTATTATTCATAATATTTAAAACCTAAAAATGAGTTAAATTCCAAAAAACACCTAAATTCCTTTGTAGTAGGGGTGAGCAGCGGCTCACCCCTACAGTTTTTGGAACTCAGGCAATTTATAAAACGGATTCAGATTTAACCTAACTACCCCTTTACCTAAAACTTAAACCGCAACTTTTTGAGCGAGTTTTTCAGAAGCTACAATTACTTCTTGTCTTGCCCAACGATCTGCCTCTATAATATCTTCTAAAGTTGGATCTTGACGATTATTAATCCGATGGCGATCGCAAGTTAATTCAATCACACGAGGAATATCTAAAAACTCAATTTTTTCTTCTAAAAATAAAGCAACCGCCTGTTCATTAGCTGCATTTAAAACCGCAGGCATCGAACCCCCAGACCTTCCTGCCGCATAAGCTAAAGACATACAAGGATATTTTTTATCATCCGGTGCTTTAAAGGTTAAACTTCCCGCTTTTACTAAATCCAAACGTTCCCAATTTGTATAAATTCGTTCCGGCCAAGACATCGCATATAATATCGGTAAACGCATATCCGGCCACCCCAATTGCGCTAAAACGGAAGTATCTTGTAACTCAATTAATGAGTGAATAATACTTTGAGGATGAATCACAATTTCAATATCATTATAATCCAATCCAAATAAGAAATGGGCTTCAATGACTTCTAAGCCTTTATTCATCATTGTTGCTGAATCAACGGTGATTTTTTTGCCCATTGACCAGTTAGGATGGGTAATCGCATCCGCCACTTTCACGTCTTTTAATTTCTCTACAGGCCAATCTCGAAATGCACCCCCAGAAGCGGTTAAAATAATTTTCCTTAATCCTCCTTTAGGTACTCCTTGTAAACATTGAAAAATTGCTGAATGTTCGGAGTCGGCGGGTAATAATTTAACCCCATGTTTTTCGATTAAAGGATTGACAACCGGCCCTCCAGCAATTAAAGTTTCTTTATTAGCCAGGGCGATATCTTTTCCGGCTTCAATGGCGGCAATGGTGGGTAATAATCCCGCACAACCGACAATTCCGGTGACAACGGCTTCCGAGTCTCCATAACGAGCAACTTCGATGATTCCCTCCTCTCCCGCCAGCAAAATCGGCTGAGGATTGACATCGGCGATACGCGCTTTTAAATCGGGTAATTGGTCAGGATCTGAAATCGCAACAATTTGAGGGTGAAACGTGCGAATTTGTTGGGCTAACAGGTTGATATTGCGTCCGGCGGCGAGTCCGACAATCCGAAACTGTTCGGGAGATTCTGCTACAATGTCTAAGGTTTGAGTCCCGATGGAACCTGTAGAACCCAAAAGTGTAATTGCTTTCATCTTTTCTTAAGAAGTATTTGATATAACCATAGTACGATGCTTGATCCCCATTGCTGAACTCCGCTTCAAATCAAGTTTGAATCGCCGTCGATGAGTTAAAAGATTGAAGTTGTAATCAATATTCTACTGTTCAGAAGATTCACACTCAGGTAGACTAAATTTCGGTGTGAATCATGAATAAAATGCAAACCTACCCCGACCTTCCCGAACCTTCAACGTCAATTCAGACAAAGGGCTTATTTTCCCTTTCGATCTGGAAAATTATGGCGATTGGTACAATTATTCTGTTTTTGTATAGCAGTTTGCGTCATTTTTTATTTCAATCGACGGCTTATGATTTAGGAATTTATGATCAAATTATATACTTAATGAGCCAAGGAAGTCAACCTATTTCTTCCTTTTTAGGGTTCCATTTTTTAGGGGATCATGGGGCATTAGCCATTTATCCGTTAGTCTTTTTATACAAGCTATATCCAACGGTTTATTGGTTATTTTTAGTTCAGGCAATTTGCTTGGCTTCCGGGGCTGGAATTACTTGGAAATTAGCGCGTTCATCGGGATTAAATCAACAATTAGCGTTAGCGGTTGCCATTGCTTATTTACTGTATCCTGAAATTTTTAATATTAATTTATTTGATTTTCACCCTGATGTTTTAGCAGTTCCGGCAATTTTTGGGGCAATTTTAGCGGCTAAACAGAAAAAATTTATCTGGTTTATTCTAGCAATTCTTTGGATTTTAGCTTGTAAAGCGGTGTTTAGTTTAACCGTGATTGCTATTGGCTTTTGGTTAATCTTTTTTGAACAACGTCGTTTTTCTGGAATGATAGCCATTGCGTTAGGAATTGCTTGGTTTTTACTGGTGACTCAAGTTATGATTCCGTTTTATAGTGGTCAAGAAGCCGCCGGAGTCTCTCGCTATCCTTATTTAGGAAATTCAGTTTTAGAGGTTATTTTTAATACCCTTTTCAAACCTCAATTTGTTTTAGGAAAATTACTGTCTATCGAGACTTGGGTTTATTTCTTGGAATTTAGTATTGCAGTAATTTGGTGGTTAAACCCTCAAAAGTTTATCGCTTTAATTCCAGCCATTCCCACGTTATTACTGAATGTATTATCTATTGACCCCATGCAACGCAGTTTAATCTATCAATATTCCCTTCCGGCTTTACCTTTTTTATTCTTAGTAATGATTAGAACCTTAGCCGCAGAAAAGCCGGGACTGGGGAATAGTTTATGGAGTTTATGGAATAAATTTCAGAAGAATACCCCCCCTCAACCTCCCTTGTCCTCAGAGGAAATGAATATAAATTCTCCAACTTCTCACCCCCCTATAGCACAGGAGGAAGGTAAAAAGCCTTATTCTAATTTATTCACAATTCCCCATCAAAAACTCCCCCAATGGATTGTACTTTGGTCAAGTATAATCTTCTTATTATGGGGAGATCATACCCAAGTTTTAGGCTATTTTACTCGCATCGATAATTGGTCAGCCACCCGAAATGCCGTTACCCAAATCCAAACTAAAGGAGGCGTTTTAACTGATAACCGACTTGCACCCCATTTCACCCATCGAAAAACCATTAAATTACTCAATCAAGTGTCACCGGACTTTGATTTAAAAGAATTTGATTATGTGATTTTAAATTTACGCCATCCTTGGCCGGATACAAAAGATTTAGGGGAAAAATCTGTCACTCAATTGAAAGCAAAATCTAATTTTAAATTATCCTATGAAAAGGATGATGTGTTAGTGTTTAAGCGAATTTAATCGAATTACAAGAGGTAAAAAAAACTGGTTTTGGAGAACAATACCTTAAAGTCTTGTCCTCCATTTTACTTATTTCCTGCTATATTTATTCAGCCCAAACTGGAATTGTAAACCAAAAAGTTGCCCCTTGGTTAGGACTAGAAATTACCCCAATTTTACCGCCATGAGCGGTAATAATTTGCCGACACAGATATAAACCTAATCCTAACCCTTTAATTTTGCTGAGATGGTTTTCTCTTTGATAGAGGTCAAACAGAGTTTCAATATCTTCGCTATTAATTCCCACTCCATTATCAGAAACAGTACACCGAACGAAAGACGAATGATTTTCTGTTGAAATTACTTCGGCTGCAACCGTTAAAGTAATCCCTGGAGCATTATATTTAATCGCATTAGAGAATAAATGCTCAAATATTCGTAAAAGTTGATGAGAATCTGCTTTAATTAAAGGCAAATCTTGAGAAATATTACTTTTTAAGGAAGCCTGATTTTTGCTAATAATCGGTTGCCAATCTCCTACTAAAGTCTGAATGAAAGTATAGATAGAGAGCGGTTTACACTCTAAAGAAATCCCTTGAATTTCGATATCTGTTGTTTCCACTAAAGAATTAATCAAGGTTAATTGGCGATCGCAACTATTCACCATCCGTGCTATAATATCTCTAGGAACAATAATACCCGATGAATCTGACACTAAATTTTTGGTCAGTAAACTTTTTAATCCTTTCAAGATTATTGTCATCGGATTTTTTAAATCCTGGGATATGGCATGAATCAACAAGCTTAATTTAGATTCTATATTTTGACGGTGTTGAATTTCCTGTTTTAACTGTTCATTTTGTGCTTGTAGTTGTTTTTGTTGTTGACGAATCATCAATTGAGTTTTCACCCGAACTAACACTTCCTGAACATGAAAAGGTTTACTAATATAATCCACTCCCCCCACATCAAACGCTAACACTTTATCTAAAGGATCATTTAAAGCACTCAGAAATATAATGGGAATATCCTGATAATTAACAGACTCTTTCAGAAATTTTGCAACTTCATAACCATTCATTTCTGGCATCATAATATCTAATAAAATCAAATCAGGAAGAATCGCTTCTACCGCTTGAATAGCGCGTTTTCCATTCATGGCTTTGCGAACTTTATAGCCTTGTTCTAATAACATGGAAGATAACAAACGTAAATTATCGGGGGTATCATCCACGATTAAAATATCTACAGGTTGAGCATGAGAAGAATCAGAAGAATGAGTCATAACTTTAAAAAAAATTAAATTACAAGTTTTGTGATATCACTAATGGTATCTAATCGAAATTCATCTACTAATAATGTCAGAATTTCTGCTAGTTCTACTTGAGAATCAGGAATTTGTTGAATTAACTCACTAACCCAGCTATCATCTCCACTTACCGCCGCCTGATGCAATTGTTGAACCCATGCTAACGGCATTTTCTGAAAGATTTCTGGCGTTAAGGATTGAATTGAGTTGAGTGATGGGGAATCCTGGGGACTTTCGTTTTCATAGATATATTGAATTCCCAAATATTGAGCCATTTTATCAAACAATTCCGCCTCTTGAAAAGGTTTTCTGACAATATCATCACATCCGGCTTCCAAAATAATATGTTCTTCATCCTGTAACGCACTCGCAGTTAAAGCAATAATCACCGTATTTTTTCCTTGGTGTCTTTGTTTAATCTGACGAGTTGCTGTATATCCATCCATTACAGGCATTCGCATATCCATCCAAATTAACTGTGGTTGATATTGTTCCCAAACTTGAATCGCTTCTAACCCATTTCCAGCTTCAAAAACTTCAAATCCAACGGAATTTAATAACCGTTTGACTAATAACCGATTTTCAACAACTTCATCAACAACTAATATTTTATAGTCAGGTTGATTCGGTAATAAACCGATAACTTTCCCTAGAGTGTGCTGGTGTGAACTTTCAGAAAATTCTGCCTGAGTTGTTAATATTGTAAATTGAAAAATACTCCCTACCCCAAATTGACTACTAACGGTAATATCTCCTCCCATCATCTGCACAAACTTTCGACTAATTGCCAACCCTAACCCTGTGCCTTGTTGGGATTTTTGGCCTGATTCCGTTTGCACAAAAGCATCAAATAAATCCTGAAGCTCTTCGGGTTTAATTCCCATTCCAGTATCTTCTACTTCAAAACTTAGATACAGTTTATTGTTGCTGTTTTCTCCAGGTAAATGTTCCTGAAAGGGTAAAGGTTTCACCCGCAATATGACTTGACCTTTTTCTGTAAATTTAATCGCATTCCCCAATAAATTAATTAACACTTGACGTAATTTCTTCTCATCACTAATAATATACCGAGGAACCTCCTCGCCATATTGAACGATAAACTGAAGTCCCTGAGAAGTCACTCTAATTTTTAACATTCCTTCTAAGGTATCCAAGAATTGATAAAGATCAAAACTTTGTTCAGTTAATATAGTTTTTCCCGCTTCTATTTTGGATAAATCTAAAATATCGTTAATCAGTTCTAATAAATGTTCACCACTGCGATTAATAATCTTTAACTCTTGAGAACCTTGGGAAAAAGTGGGGTTACGCGACATCAATTGACTAAACCCTAAAATAGCATTTAATGGCGTTCTTAACTCATGACTCATATTCGCTAAAAAGGTACTTTTAGCACGATTAGCTGCATCTGCGGCTTGTTTCGCTTCTTCTAATTCATGGGTTCGTTCCGCAACTTTCTGCTCTAAACTTTTTGAATATTCTTCTAATTTATGATAAGATTGTTTTAACTGAATTCGCATTTGATTAAACGCTTGTGCTAACCGTCTTAATTCATAAATGGGTTTATGCTGAACAGGTGTTCCCCAATTTCCTTTAGATAACCCATCCGCCGCTTGACTGAGTTCAAAAATAGGTTGACTCACCCAACGACTGGTAATAATTCCTAAAATAATAGCCAGTCCTAACGCTCCTAAACATAATAAAATAGTAATACGGTTATTCTCATGGATATGTTCCATAAAATCCGATTCAGGAATCACCACAACAACGAACCAGTTTAAACCATACTGATCTTTGTAGGGAAGAACTTGTAGAAAATGTTTTTGTCCATTCCAAGTAAATTCTAATTGTTGTAATGTTTGAATTTGGTTAAATTGATGAAAATTTTGAATTAAATATTTCACCGTTGATTGAGTTAAACCATTAGAACTTTCAATCGCTTTTAAGGGTTTTGCGATTTGATTTTCTTCCGATTTAATATAGGGTTTTTCTTCCGTAGAAGTGGCTACTAATTGTCCTGAATCATCTACAATAAAAGTCTGAGCAGTAGGACTAATTTTAATATTATGTAAAAAATCGCTGATTAATTCTAATAGTAAATCAACCGCCATTAATCCTTTAAAATCACCCGTTTGATCATAAATAGGGGTAGCCAAAGTAATTCCTACATCCCCTCTGGAAAAGGTATAAACACCACTCCATTTTGTTTGGTTCGCTTGCATCGCTTGTTGATACCAAGGTCGAGTTTTAGCATCATAAAGATCAGTAGCAATCCGTTGAGTTCGATTTCCATTTTCATCTAATTGATAAATAGCTCGTTTGGGAAAATTTTCACTAATTAAGGCAAGAAATCCTTGAGAAGAATTGTGATTAACTAAAACAATTTCTCCTTGAGGATTAGCAAAATAAATCCCTTGAATAGATTTTAATAATTGAATTTGTTTAAAAAATCGTTGCTCTAAAAGTTGGGAGTTGTTTATATTTAAAATTCCCAGTTGCACCGCTTCTACATTAATTTGATTTAAAAAATAAGGTTTAGCTAAATAATTATCCAAACGTTCTTGAATCCGATTTGCAATTTCTTGTTGTAACTGCGTGACTAAATCATTAATTGCTTTTTGTCCATTCCGATAGGATAAATACCCCGTTAATCCAACAGCAACAATCATTTGAAGCAGAAACGGAATAATTAAAACTGTTCGTAATCTTAAGTTCCCGGATAGATGCCTGATAGAATGATTAAAAGGGTTCATGGTTAGCCCTCAAGGGAAATTGCCCTGATAATATCATGTTATTGGCAAGGAATCTCAATGATAAATTCTGTTCCTTGTCCTTCCTGACTCTTAAATTCTAACTTCCCGCCATGACCTTTAACAATCACTTGATAGCAGATAGCGAGTCCCATTCCTGTCCCTTGACCTACAGGTTTTGTTGTAAAAAAGGGATCAAAAATTCGAGATTTAATGTCATCGGGAATTCCTAAGCCATTATCCTGAATAATAATTTGGATAAAATCGGAGTTTTTATTAGCAATTTTAATCGTAATTTTTCCATCTTTCCCTCGCTCTTTAACGGCATAAATGGCATTATTTAAAATTTGAAAAAACACTTGATTAATTTGACCCGCAAAACAATTGATTTTAGGAATTTTTTCGTAGTGTTTCTGGACACTAATTTGATTCATTTTATGTTCTAATAAACTTAGACTGGTTTCTAACCCTTCTGTTAAATCAACAAATTTCCATTCCGATTCATCCAAATGGGCAAAATCTTTTAAACGATTAACAATGGAGCGAATTCGCACACTGCCTTGTTCCATAGAATCAATTAAATGGGGAAAGTCTTCTCGAATAAAATCTAATTCGATTTCTTCACTAATTTGACTGAAAAACTCTGCCATTTCAGGACTAAATTCTCGACATTGATTTAAAGCATTTACCAAATTATCAACATACCCTCTGGCATGGGAAATATTAGCATAAATAAAGTTATTAGGATTATTAATTTCATGGGCAACTCCCGCTACCATTTGACCTAAACTTGATAGCTTTTCACTTTGAATCAGTTGCATCTGGGCATTTTTGAGTTCTTCTAAGGTCGCTTGTAACTGTTGAGTTTGAAGTTTATATTGCCAAGCGGTTTCTTGAACTTTGGTATACAGTTGTGCTTGTTTAATAGCAATTGCTAATTGATCTGCAAGTTGTTGTAATCCTTCAATTTCCCAGGATTTCCAATACCGAGGATGACTACATTCATGAGCAATTAATAATCCCCAAAGTTGATTATTAGATTGATTTTGTTCAGTTTCTCCTCCCATTAATATCGGGACAACTAAATTCGCTCGGACTTGTAACGCAGCTAAAAAATTTACATGACAGGGATCTAAATCCGATTGATGAATATCATTAATTGCCCGAACTCGTCCATTTTTATAGAGGTTTCCATGTTGTTCAGGAAAACAATTATCTGTGATTTTATCCCCAAAAATTGACGGCCAAGGCACTCGATAATCCTCAACTTTAATTTCTCCTTGCCAACCGTCTATAAACTGATAAATTACGACTCGATCTGTATTCAAAACCTGCCGAACCCCTTGAACAGCCGTTTTTAAAATGGTATTTAATTCTAAACTACTGCGAATTTGATTAATCACTAACCGTAATAACGCTTCTTGTTCCGCTTTACAGCGAGTTTCTTGATATAATTGAGCATGATGAATGGCGATCGCTAAAGGAGATGCAATTCCATCTAACAGTTGAATTTCCCAATCTTGCCATTCCCGTTCTCGATCACATTGCTGAAGTCCAATAATCCCTTGAACTTCCCCTTGATAACGAACGGCAATGGCTAACATGGATTGAATTTCTAACTGATCAATTAAAGCTTTTGTTGTTTCTCCTAAACCCGGAAAGTCTTGAAATTTTGTCACCGCCAAAGGTTGCGATTGAGACAATAAAACCTGTAAATACAGATTATCATTGACGCTGAGTTTAATTCCCAGTTGACTCGAATATTCCCCCGAATTATATTCACCTCGCGTCATAAATTCCTGCTCAGAGTTAGATTCTTTGACTAAAATACTCACCCGACTACATTGAATAATTTGACCCAGTTGTTGACAGGCTGAACTTAAAACTTTATCTAAATCTAAGGTACTAATAATTTCTTTATTAATCTGATTGAGCAGATCATAAAATTGAATCTGATGTTTATCTATATCGTCTTCCAATAAGGCAATCGAAGCGGGTTTTTCAGATTCAAAATAGCTGAACATATAGTTTTTTGGCCATGAACAGTAAGGAGCATCTAAATGAAGTATAGACATAGGAATGTACCCCATAAAAATTAAATTTTGATTTCCAATTTTTTAAGTTAAAATGAAGAAAAAATATCAGGTTAAAGAGGTTGATATTAGGAGATTAATCATCCGGGTGATCATCAGATTTTCGTCTTCACCGGAAACAGATCAGGTTTGAAGATGCACCCTCAACCCCAAAGGTTGTGTAAAGATATCTTAAGATATTGTTACATAAAAAAACTATTTCTTAAGATAGATGCGTCAATTCTCTTCATCTTCGATAGTCAGTGAACAGCCTTGGTTTGGATTAATGCTGGGAAATTCCCGCCGACATTGGGCAAAACTAGCGGGTACAACCGTATTAGAAGCTTGGAATGAGGAAAATACGGATCAACCCCCTACCTTCACAGACAATCTGCCCTTACTGGTGGCCTCTGTGGTTTCCGAACCCACTCAATACGGGGCAACATCCCCCCTGGTGCGAGCGTTAACCTTGGCAGACGTTCCCCTCAACGGGATGTATTCAACTTTAGGTATTGATCGAGCCTTAGCCGTTTTCGGTGGCGGAACCTGCTATGGATGGCCAATTTTAGTTATTGATGCCGGAACAGCCCTGACTTTAACCGGAGCAGATGCCCATCAACGGTTAGTCGGAGGGGCTATTTTGCCCGGTTTAGGTCTGCAACAATCTTCCTTAGCCCAAAGAACGGCCACCTTACCGACGATTGAATTTTCCCAAAATCTACCCCAACGCTGGGCAACCGACACCCCAGAAGCCATTCAGAGTGGAATTATTTATACACTATTGGCGGGAATGCACGATTTTATCAAAGCTTGGCAAACAGAACATCCTAATAGTGCTGTTATTCTCACAGGAGGCGATCGCACCCTATTACACCGTTACTTTACCAAGCAGTTTCCTGATACGAAGACTCATCTGTTGGTTGATCCTCATCTAATATTTCGGGGGATGGCGGCTCTGAAAACTGAACATGGGTGGTAATAAACGTTCTAATCGATTGAGCAATCACTTCTGGCATTTGTACGGGTAAATTCGGTTGTCCGCCCTCAATAATTTGACATTGAGCCATCGGTGTAATTTCGGAATAAGTTTTACTGTGTTGATAAGCCATGGCAGTATCTTCATTTCCTTGTAAAACCAAAGTCGGCAACCTCAACTCATGGAGACGTTGATTCAGCATTTCCCCGTGAATTTCCGCCCACCGACGCTGATATAACAATTTATTCGCAACGGGCCACTGCAACATCATCTGCCTCTGGTTCAACTCAGCCTGAATTTTTTTTCCTTGTCCAAATAGAAACGCTAAGGGATAAATCAGTTTCAAAAACCAAATCAAGGGGGAAAAATTAGCCGCTAATTGCCGGATTCGTCCCCATTCTTTTTTATAGTTGGGAAATTCCACTCCCTCCGGGGCAATCACCACTAAGCCTTTCACAGCATCAGGATATTCTAAAGCATAACGAGTGGCAATCCAGGCGCCCAAACCGTGACCCACTAAACAAAATTCCTTCAGTTTCAGGGATTTAATTTGTTCGGCTAAACACTCCACTTCCAAACTAATAGAAGGGTGAATTTTCGTAAAAGATCGAGATTCTCCACATCCCAAAACATCCGGTGCAACACAATGATATTCAAGACTTAAGTGCTGCATCAACGGAATCCATTGACTACTATCCGCCCAAGACCCATGCAGAAAAATAATCGTAGGGCCATAGCCAGCTTCACGCCAGAAAATCTGGCCTTGGGGAATTTGAACCCGAAAATGATGGAATAATTGATACATCCTAATTATTAATACAGTGGACAAACCTTAAGCTAACGTCGTCAGACCGTTTAAATAGTCCTGAAGATGACGTTCACAGTCATGACTGAAATCCGTGGGGAGGGATGTGACATCAAAGGCTTTAACCTCCGTAATTTCATGGATGTCCTGAACTTGAAAGTTCCCTTGAACATCCGCTTCCACAACCACACAGATAGAATGAATTCGCGGATCTCGATCTGGCGACGAATATACACCCACTAAACGTCGAATTTTCACTAATTCTAACCCAGTTTCTTCAGTCAATTCCCGTTGAATTGTGGTTGAGATTTCTTCGCCCCAGTCTACCATCCCCCCAGGTAAAGCCCATTTGCCATTATCTCGACGTCGCACCAAAACAATTTGGCCATTAGGCAGAATGGGAATAATACTGGTTCCAGGGACGGGATGACGAAAAATAATCCCTAATACCGTTTGTCCAAAATTCCAAAACTGTTTCGCGCGTGATAAAACCAAAATGCCTTCCTTCTCCTCTGATTAGACAACTCTTAACCCTTTATACCTAGAGATCTTGACAGTTTTACATTCTTGGGACTTCGCCTCCTATCCGTATAATAAAGAAGGGGATTCAAACACCGCTATTCTTTCGCCTAGGGTTGGCAGAATTTCTCGGTTATGGCTTTCGGGTTTAACTGGGTAGTAGATGGCTTGAATGGGACTTTCAAGTATCCACCCCAAAGCTATGACAACCCACACCTATAAATTCTCTAAGATAGATAATTGTATTATTTTCTGGATATTTCCCCTATAGGGAAGGTTAATCTTGTTGGCTGCTTCAGCAGACGTTTTAATGGCTAGGACAACGGCTAGAACCATTAGGATATAAACTGAGCCTAAAAAGAACAAGGTTGAATAATAGCTTTTTTGAGAAGTTTTTTATAATCTTGATTCTTAATAATATAAGAGCCAAATCGTTCTAAATGGGGGTTATTCATTTGAGCATCAAATAAAATAAATTTTCTTTCAATTAAGCGTTCAACTAATTTAACCATTGCCACCTTAGAACCATCAGGAATATTAAAAAACATCGATTCTCCAATAAACGCTCCCCCAATTACAATGCCTAATATTCCTCCGGCTAACTCCCCTTCTTTCCATGTTTCAAAACTATAGGCAAACCCGGCTTGATTTAAAGCGTGATAAATTTGCTTTAATTCCGAGGATATCCACGTTTCTTCCCGATTAGCGCACCCTTCCACAACAGCGTTAAAATCTTGATTAATCGCAACCGTAAACCGATTTTGATTCAGAACCCGTTGCAAAGAACGCGGATAACGAAATTGTTCATTCAGGGGAATCAGTGCCCGTTCTCGACTAGAATACCATCCCAGGCTATCTTCCCCGTCATTTGCCATCAAAAAGTATCCTTGTGCATACCCTTGGATAATGGCGGTAACATCATATTGCATAGGTGACAAACTTTGCTATGATTTGAATACGATATTAACGGCTATTACCTCATCTATGCTAAATCTTAATTCATCCTTTATGTTGGAAAGTACCTTAACGAAACTCCTCAACAAAACGGAGAAAACTTGGGGCTATCTGCAAATCTATCAACGGGGGGAATTTTACTATCTCAGTATTCCCGGACATGGGGAAGATATTCTTAAATTTAAAGGAAATGATTCCACTTATTCTTATCAATTATATTGGTATAAACGTCCGAATCCTTCTGTCTTTGTCGAATCCAAAACTCAAAAAACCTATAGAAAAGAAACGAAAACTTATGATAAAGCCAAAAGCTTTCAAGTTTGTTTTAAACGAGAAGCGAATTCTATAGAGTCTGCCATTAATCGACTATTTGCTGAATTAGTTAAAACTAAAATTTCTGAAGAATACACCGGAAAAGACTCTCCTATTATCACCCTGGTTCAAGACTAGAATCCTTCAATTTTATCGTCAACTGTCAACTATCAACTTTCAAGCCTATATGAATGAACCCATTACCCCCATTACCTTACCCCCTAGTGAAAATCTGCAACAGGAAGGAGAATGGTTAAAACAAACCTTACACACTTGGTTAGATGAACAATTTATCCCCGAAGCCGTCAATGAAACCATAGCAGAACGCGCCGCTAAAATTTATATGCGTCAACGCATGGAAGGGGAAAATGATGTCGGTTCTTTAGTCATTGCGATTGTTACCGAAATGGAATCCTTTGATTTTTCAAAAAGCTTTTTTGGGGAATTTGCGATTGCTAATGCCGTTAGTGATTTGTTATTAGATAGTTTAGGAATTGAGCGCTGCTGTGGACGGGAACGATTCGTACACCAACCGTTATCAGGGCGAGAAGACCCCGCCCCAAAAACGGATGAGGAATAGTCTGTTACCAACTGGACTTGACAACGCCCGGTAATAACCCTTGGTGCGCCATTTCGCGGATGACGTTGCGAGATAATCCAAAATCCCGATAATAGCCTCTAGGACGTCCGGTTAACCAGCAACGGTTACGCACCCGGGTTTTAGAACTATTGCGAGGTAATTGTTGAATTTTGCGGTGAATTTCCATTTTTTCCAGTTGAGATTCTGCTTGCTCAAACTGTTCTTTTAGTTCAGCGCGTTTTTCAGCATATTTCTCTACTAATTTTTTGCGCTTTTTATCGCGCTCAATCATGCTTTTCTTAGCCATATTAAGGCTGTCTTCCTCCTAAATGATTATTTATGCTTTAGCCTAGACGTTTTTCTGCGTTGGGGACGGTTGCCCCTTGAACAGATGGGCATAAATCAGACAATTTACAATTATAACACGCTGGACTCCTCGCTGTACAGATAGCGCGACCGTGATAAATTAAGCGAATTGACCAATTTTCCCAGTCTTCTTGGGAAATCAACTCCATCAAATCCCGTTCTATCCGAATGGGGTCAGTATGGGTTGTCAGTCCTAACCGTTGACTTAGGCGTTTGACATGGGTATCCACCGTGACCCCCATATTAATCCCATAGCCATGGGCTAACACCACATTAGCCGTTTTTCGAGCCACTCCAGGGAGTTCTAACAACTGTTCCATCAGTTTTGGAGGTTGTCCCCCGTATTTTTCGGCTATCAGTTGACAGGCTGCTTTAATATGGCGAGCTTTATTGCGATAGAACCCCGTTGACCGGACTAAGGTTTCCAGTTCTGTCAGGTCGGCTTTCCCTAAACTTTCGGCGTCAGGAAATCGAGCAAATAAAGCTGGAGTCACTTGATTGACTCGTTCATCTGTACATTGGGCTGATAGAATTGTTGCCACTAATAATTGCACTGGAGTTTGATAATTTAAACTACAAGTTGCATCAGGATAGAGGCGTTTGAGTCGCAATAAAATTTCTAAAGCCCGTTGTTTTGTTCCCCGCTTTTTCTGAGTTACCATGTTGATTGTTTACTGGGGAAAGAGCGATCGCACCCAACTTAAATCGGCTAAATTAACGGTATCTCGAATAATCAAGAAAACCCCTAATCCCAACAACAGCATTAACCCCGTTTGCATCACACTTTCTTGGACTTTATCGGGTAAGGGTTTCCCGCGCAACGCTTCAATTAATAAAAAGGCTAATTGACCCCCATCTAAAGCCGGAAGGGGGAGAATATTAATGAACGCTAAGTTAATACTAATTAACGCTGCAAATTGAAACAAATTTCCCGCATCTGAACGGGCAATATCCGCCCCAATTGCCACAATTCCTACAGGGCCAGATAACTGTTCTGCGGTTTCACTAAAGTTACTAATCAGTTGACCAAAACCGGATACGGTTAAATTAATAATCCGTTGAAATTCCGTTGCTCCTTCGATAAACGCTTGAATAGGGTTTGCAGCCCGATGACGAACGACAGTTCCATTAGACGTTAACTGGACTCCAATGCGACCTTTCCCATCATTTCCCGGTTCAGGAACGACTTTGACAGATACAATTTGATCCTGTCGTTTAATCTCCATAGATAAGGGTTGATTCGGATTATTTTGAATCACATTAATTAAGGTTTTAATGGAAGTTTCCGAAGCCCCTAAATCCTGACCGTCTACAGCCAAAATAATATCTTTTGATTCAATTCCGGCTCGGTTAGCCGCAGAGTTGACATCTTGAGCGACTTCGGCAACTTTCACACCCGGTTCATAATTAAAACTCGGAACCCCAATAATCCCAATTTGAGTCACTAATAGAAAATAAGCAAAAATTAAATTAGCAATCACCCCCGCACTAATCACAATTGCCCGATCTAAAACGGGACGATTACTCAATAAATTGGGGTCATCTTTAGGAATGGTACTCTCAGGATCTTCATCAGGAAATCCTACATATCCTCCTAAGGGAAGACCTCGAATAGCGTACTCGGTTTCGGGGCCTTGATATTTCCACAATATCGGGCCAAAACCAATGGAAAACCGATTAACATGAATATTTTGGAAACGAGCGGCTAAAAAATGCCCCAATTCATGAACGACAATTAACACTGCAAGAACTGCGATCGCTGCCAATACTGACATGAATAAGTCCCGTAAAACGACATAAGAGCGGTTCTAACTATTCTAATATCAGTTGCTGAAGGTTGACCGCTTTGCACTGAGCTTGCTGAAGTATCGAAGTGTTGACCGTTGACATCCGGTTATTCAACAATCGGTTTTAACCGTATTATGATCAGACAGGAGTAATTCAACGATTGACCTCAAACCCCATCTTCAGTCAACACTCAACAGCTAACAGTCAATACCCTATATGACAATGACCCTTTCTCGTACTCCCCTGTATAACGTCTCAGTTGAACTCAATGGCCGTATGGTGCCTTTCGCCGGTTGGGAAATGGCGGTTCAGTTTACAGGAATTAACCGAGAACATGAAGCCGTCCGACAAACTGTAGGAATGTTCGATATTTCCCACATGGGTAAATTTATTCTGCGAGGAGAACATTTGATTGAAGCCTTACAGTCCCTTGTGCCATCAGATTTAAGCCGTTTACAACCGGGTGAAGCCCAATATAGCGCTTTGTTAAATGTTCAGGGAGGAATATTAGACGATATTATTTTTTATAACCAAGGCATCGATCCGATCACCAATGTCCCTCAAGGGTTAATGATTGTGAATGCAGCAACTCGCTCACGGGATAAAGCTTGGATTAGCGCTCATATTGAGGATCACGGGGTAACATTAGAGGATTTATCCAGAGATCAAGTTTTATTAGCGGTTCAGGGGCCACAAGCAGAAGCAGTATTACAACCCTTCGTTAACCATAATCTTTCTGACGTTAAATTTTTTGGTCATATTAGTACAACAATTTTAGGACAACCTGCTTTTATTGCCCGCACAGGATACACCGGAGAAGATGGATTTGAAATCATGGTTGATCCGGCTATGGGTGTGGAATTATGGCAAAATTTAGCCACAGCAGGTGTAATGCCTTGCGGTTTAGGGGCAAGAGATACCCTGCGTTTAGAAGCTGCAATGGCTTTATATGGGCAAGATATTGATTTAACTACAACCCCTTTAGAAGCAGGTTTAGGTTGGATTATTCATTGGGAAACCAAAGGAAAATTTATTGGTCGTCGAGCATTAGAACAACAAAAAACAGCCGGAGTCAAGCAAAAATTAGTCGGGTTAGAAATGCAAGGACGATATATTGCCCGTCATGGATATCCGGTTTTATGCAATGGAGAAAAAGTCGGAGAAATTACCAGTGGAACTTTATCTCCAACTTTAGGAAAAGCTATTTCAATGGCCTATGTTCCTACAGAATTATCCAAAATCGGTCAATCCTTAGACGTGGAAATTCGCGGTAAAACCCACCCCGCCGTTGTTGTTAAACGTCCTTTTTATCGTTCTCCTCATCGGATGAAGAAATAGGAGCAGGGGATGGGGGGACAAGGGGACAAGGGGACGGGGAAGGGAAAATCATTAACTTCTGACTCCGTGTTCCTGGGTCAATAGTCAACAGCCAACGGTCAATCCTTTGCTATGGAGTTGGAGGTTCCTCGGTATTTTGGGCGTTGACGGCTTCGGACACTGGTTTGCTTTTATTAAAATAAGTTTGGAAAATAGCTTTAGCCACAGGGGCAGCGGATTTAGACCCATAACCCCCATTTTCAACCACAACCGCGATCGCAATTTCAGGTTTGCTGGCAGGCCCAAAACCCACATACAGAGAGTGAGAGGTTTGTCCTAACACTTCTGACGTTCCAGTTTTACCCCCCGTTAAAGGAATTGAACCATCATTCATCACGGTGGCTGTTCCATACTCAACTACAGAAATCAAGCCTTCTTTGATCACCTGAACGGCTTCTGGCTTCATGCCAGTAGGCTCCGGTTTTGCTTTTGCCGTATGGGTTAATTCCTCTAACAAATGGGGTTTCACCCGATATCCCCCATTGGCGATGGAAGCCACCATGACTGCCAACTCTAATGGTGTTGCTAACACAGCACCTTGACCAATGGACATCGTAACAGTATCCCCTAAATACCAAGGTTCGCCATAGGTTTTTTCCTTATTCTCCGGGGTGGGAATAAATCCTTCTGACCCTTCTTGTAATCCTAAAAGGTCTAAACTGGTATTTCCAATGCCCAACCGTTTACCCCATTCAGCAATGGCTTCCGGGCCAACAGCCATCCCCAGTTGATAATAAAAGGTGTTACTACTGAAGGCTAGGGCATCTCGAAATCCAATCACCCCATAACCTCCACTATGTTCGTTAAAGGTAATCCCCCCAACCGTAATCGAACCATAGGTCTCCTGCATGGAATCAGGACTAAATTTCCCCGAACCCATCCCCGCCGCCGAGGACACAATTTTGAAGGTACTCCCCGGTGGATATCCTTGTAACGCTCGATTTAAAAAGGGATCATCCTGGTTTTGTAGTTCTTCCCATTGTTTTTGGCTAATGGGTTTTGTAAACATATTGGGATCAAATCGGGGGCTACTAGCCATCACCAAAATTTCTCCCGTTTTGGCATTTAAGGCAACGGCTGCTCCCCGTCGATCTCCGAGGGCCGCTTCTGCTGTTTTTTGTAACTCTAAATCGAGGGTTAATTTAACATTTTTTCCCCCTTTAGAGGGACGTTGACCTAATTCTCGTAATTCTTGGTTCAAACTATTCACTTCAATTAAGCGAGAACCCCAGACCCCAGAGAGGGCTTCATTGGCTCTGGCTTCAATCCCCAACTGTCCAACAATCATCCCCATCGGCCATTGTGGGTGTTTTTTTAACTCCTCAGCCGTTGCTTCACCAATATACCCCAAGACCTGTGAAGCTAAACTTCCTTCAGGATAATAACGGTTAGATTCTGTTCGGACTTCCAATCCGGGTAACTCGGCAGATTTTTCTCCTAACCAAACAAATGCCTCTGGTGTTAGAAACTGAGTAATTCTGACGGCAGCAGGGGACTGATACCCGACTTTTTGAATGGGGGCTAAAATATTTTCCGGGGTTATGTTCAGGACGGGACTGAGCATTGTGGCAATTTGTGACCATTGCTCAGGGGTTTGTTCCTTTGGCCAAACGTATAAGGCACGAGTTAAATGATTCGCCGCTAAGGGTTTATTGTTGCGATCTAAGATATAACCCCGATTAGAAGGAATAGGTATTAACCGAATTCGGTTTTCTTCGGCTCGTTCTCGGTTTTTCTGGCCATCGATGAGTTGCAATTGCACCAGACGAAAAGAATGCACACCCATGGCCAGGGTTGCTAATACCATCAATAACACCGCACGATATAAAGGACGAATCTGTCGTCTTTGATGATTCCGCAAAGGAATTGCGGTTTGATGAACATCCGTACCCCAAGAATAATTGCTCTCCATATCCCCAAATTTACTATGGTATAGACTGTTGGCTGTTGACGAAGGGTTGCTGTGCGGAGCTTACGCACCCCATACCCCGCTTCAAACCCCACCGGATTAGTTACCCAAGCACCAAGATAGTACGACTAATATTACGACTAAACTTATCCAATGGGGCAAGTGTAGACTACCGATTACATCAAGGGGAAATAAAACAACCCCCTGAGTGATCGATAGCACTGCCCAGATGATTACACTCATGAAGAATAACAGCATAATGGTCAGGGAAAAAAGGAATAATCAGTGAACTCAACCCGGAAAGCCGAATTTCAAAACCGGGAATTGCCCGTGAGTCGATACAAAATCTGATATAATTAGGTTTGATGTCTTGAACTTCAATACCATAAGCGATCATCCAAGCTAATCGGTAGAGGTTGAAAGATAAAGTTTTTGGATCTTGGGAACCTGGGTTCCTGCCTTGGGAGGGAATGTAAGTCCATAAAAACTACGGAGTTTTTATGGTATTTCCTGCTTGAGGGGGCAGCCCATCAGCAACCGTATAGCGGAAGTTTGGGGAGTTCACAAGGGGAAAAGTGGTTTGTATAATAAAAATGGGTTATTAATCGATGCTCAAGACCCTTCAAGATGACTTTCGTATTATCTTTGAGCGTGATCCTGCCGCTCGGAATTGGTTAGAAGTCCTATTTTGCTATCCAGGTCTTCAGGCTTTGGTCTTCCACCGCCTTGCCCATGGGTTGTATGTTTTGGGGCTGCCCTTTATTCCTCGTCTGATTTCCCACATCGCTCGATTTTTGACGGGAATTGAAATTCATCCCGGTGCTGTGATTGGCAAAGGGGTCTTCATTGATCATGGCATGGGGGTTGTGATTGGTGAGACGGCTATTTTAGGAGATTTTTGCCTAATTTATCAAGGCGTAACTTTAGGGGGAACCGGAAAGGAAAGTGGGAAACGTCATCCTACCCTGGGAGAAAATGTTGTCGTTGGAGCCGGAGCCAAAGTTTTAGGCAATATCCAACTGGGTAACAATGTTCGGATTGGGGCGGGATCGGTGGTACTGCGGGATGTTCCTTCTAATTGTACCGTTGTGGGTGTCCCCGGTCGCGTTGTCTATCGCTCTGGGGTTCGGATCGAACCTCTTGAACATGGCAGTCTTCCTGACTCAGAAGCGCAGGTGATTCGGATGTTAGTAGATCGGATTGAACTATTAGAACAGCAAGTACAAACACTGCAACAACAATCTTCTGCTGATCCTAATCAACTAGAAGCGGCTCTCAAATTAGAATACTCCCCTGATTCAAATCGGTTCATGTTTGGAGAACAGACAACTGATATTGATGGAGAATACTCGGTTTTGGCTGCAACCCATTGCCGTCTTAAAGATCGCACCATTCAAGAGTTTTTAGATGGTGCTGGAATTTAAAGTCTCTTCCCGACGCTCTTGTTATATAGCACTACGCATTACGGTTAGGACATTTTTAAATCCAGCAAACCCTTTCACTTCTTACTGCTTTGCACTGAGCGTGTCGAAGTGTTCCCTGTTCCCTTGCGCGTAGCCCTATAGCACTCTAGGCTAACGGACTGAAACCCTGCACTTTTGCTCAAACATCAGTGTGGGTAGTTTACTAACTACGGCTTAATTCCTCTTGCAAGGCAATTTTGACTTTCTCAAACTCGATTTCAATTTGGGCATAAATCGTTTCACTTTCACTTTGGGGTAAGAGATTTTGAGCTTGATTACAGTGACGAGCGAGGAGTTCTAATTTTTGACATTGTTCTGATAAGTTGAAAGCACCGAGAGTCCCACTAATGGACTTTAAAGAATGAGCCGCTGGTTGTAATTCCTGAGCATCCAGATTAGCAATTGCAACGGCGATCGCTTCTAACAATTCTGGGGCGGTATCAAAGTAAATCTCAATCACCTCTTCTAAAGCTTCTACTTCCCTTAAACCCTGTAACACTTTATGATCTAAAATTGTGTGGTCGGCAGTGATTAGGGTTAAAGGATAAGGGGAATTTAAAACCACATTTGATATTTTATAGTTGGTTATTTCTGAGTCTAAGGTAACGGCAAGTTCTTGAAGAGGTTGACATTTACTCAGAACTTGGATCAACTGTTCCATGCGAATTGGCTTACTAATATAGTCATCCATACCTGCATTAATACATTCATTGCGATCGCTTTCCATAGCATTTGCCGTTACCGCAATAATTCGAGGTCGCATCACTTGAGATTTTTGGGGATTTCCATATAATTTTTGAATCTGACGGGACGCTTCTAACCCATCCATTTCCGGCATTTGCATATCCATTAAAATCACATCATAAGGTTGGCGACGTAACGCCTCTAAGACTTCAAAACCATTTCCAGCGACGTCGGCCCGATATCCCATCCGTTGTAAAATTTGTAAGGCAACTTTTTGATTCACCAGATGATCTTCAGCTAATAAAATGCGTAAAGGTAACTTCTCTGCTAATAACGGAATATCCTGGGATGCTCGCAAAGTTCCTCGATTTCGACTATGTAAATAAGTTTGACTTTGGACATGAACCTCTAAAGGTTCGCCCCCTAAAATATTAATTAAAACGTTGTAAAGTTGGGATTGTTTAATCGGTTTATTTAAACAAGCCGCAATTTCAATCGATTTAGATTTCCCTAAGTTTTTCCCTCCCACAGACGTTAATAAAATTAAGGGTAAATTTTGACAGGAGGGTAATTGACGAATTTGTTTTGCTAAGGTTAATCCATCCATAGCTGCCATTTGCATTTCAATAATGGCAACATCAAACTGTTTGCGCTGTAAAAAGTCTAACGCTCTGGCTCCATTTTTAACAGTTTGGCTTGACATTCCCCAAGCTTGGGTTTGTAACTTTAACATCTGGCGACTACTGCTATTATCATCTACAATTAATAATCGTTTTCCGGCTAATTCATGCAGCGTTGACCATTCAGAAGATAAATTAGAACAGGACTGAGCCAAAACCGTAAAATAGAACGTTGAACCTTTACGAGTTTTTTTGATTTTTTCCGTTTTATTTTCCTCCTCATCTCCGCCTTCTCCATCTAATAAACAAAAGGAATCTAAAGATTGTTCTAGTTTAAAATTAGCCGGGGGATCTCCGGCTGTTGCGCCTTGACTTTCGACCCACATTTGCCCCCCCATAAGTTCAGCTAATCGTTTACTAATAGCTAATCCTAAACCTGTACCCCCATATTGACGATTAATTGAAGAATCTACTTGACTAAAGGACTGAAATAGACGTTCCATTCCGGTCGGAGAAATGCCAATTCCTGTATCCTGAACAGCCACTTTAATTTCATAATAAGAACAAGGAAGGGGATAACGAATTGAACTGTCTTGATGGGGGTATTGCTCTCCGTTAATCTCTTGCTCCGAGATGGAGTCATCCAGTTTTTCTGCGGTGACAGACACAACCACTTCTCCCGACTCCGTAAATTTCACCGCATTACTTAAAAGATTGACTAAAATTTGGCGTAATCTTGCCATATCCCCAATAATTTGATTAGGGGTACACGGATCAATTAAATAAACTAAATCGAGATTTTTACTCGCCGCCTTGGTTACTAATAAATCTAGGGATTCTTCAATACAAGTTCTTAAATTAAAGGGATGATTTTCTAAATCCAACTTTCCTGATTCAATTTTAGAAAAATCTAAAATATCATTAATTAAACATAATAACGCATCACTACTACTGCGAATTGTTTCTACAAAATCTTGCTGTATGGGGGTTAAGGGGGTATCCAAAAGTAATCCGGTCATCCCAATTACAGCATTCATCGGAGTCCGAATTTCATGACTCATAGTGGCTAAAAATTCACTTTTTGCTCGGGTTGCGGCTAAGGCTTGATCCCGTGCTTTTGCTAAAGCCGTTGCTGTTTCTTGACGTTCAATTTCACCCCCTATCCATTGAGCCATTAATTTTAATAAATCTCGATCCACCGCTTGAAAAGGGTCAGATAAGGGTTGAGAACTCCAAAAACAGAGGGTTCCATAAACCTCTCCTTCAACAATCACTGGAGTTCCCATATATGCTTCAATAGGGAAATTTTTATAAGCGGGACAAAAAGACAAACCAGAAAATTTAATAGATTCAAAATAAAGGGGTTGTTTTGATTGAATTGTAATTTTACAAAAGGTATCTTCTAATTTATAAATCTGTCCCTTTTGAATTGAATCATTGGGAGAAACAACGGCAATAATATGATAAACATAGTTTTTCTCTTCCGATAGTTCTAATGCGGAGGAAGGGTCAAGTGTTACCTGGGATAAAATACCATATTCTAAACCAAATTTAGTACAGCCTAATTCTAAAATTTGTTGCAGTCGTGTTTCAAAATTTAAGTCTTGACAAGACGTAATTTGATACAGGGATCGAATCGAGGCTTCACTGTCTTGAAGTTGTTGTTCTCGTTGTTTACGTTCACTAATATCACGAGATACCCCAATAATTTCCTGAACGCTTCCTGTGGTGGAATTACGAATAGCACTACTGGTGGTTTCAAACCAAATATAATCGCCGTTTTTATGACAAATTCGATATTCTATCGTGTAGATAACATTCTGTTGTAAAATAATTCGATAAGCTTTAACAATCACATCTAAATCATCAGGATAGATGAAATAGGGTAAGGCTTTTCCCACTAATTCTTCCGGTTCATATCCTAATAACGTCCGACAAGCGGGAGACGCATATAAAAAGACTCCTTCTGGAGAATGGCGGGTAATCATATCTGTAGAGTTTTCCGCCATGAGACGATAGCGCTGTTCACTTTCCTGTCCTTGAGATTGAGCATCTGCTAAAGCTTGTAACATTCCATTAATCGCCTCCGCCAAACTGGATAATTCATCCTCTCCATTAACATCAATTCTTAAGGCTAAATTCCCACTTTCCCCAATTTCATTAACCGCAGTATTGAGATCGGTTAGACGAGATAACACTAATTTTTCGATTAATAATAGGGTGATCCCTCCAAAAACTAACCCAACTACAAATAAAAATAACGTGAAATAAGCTAAGGTTGTTTGACCTTGTTTATAAATCGGACGATGAACTTTAACCCGTAAAAATAATTTCGGTTGACCATATAAATCCCCTACGGGAACCGATGCGATCGCCATTTCTGTATTCAAAGATTCCAGGCGAATGGCTTGGGTTGCAATAATGTCTTCCGTATAAGGTTGGGTTTGAGGAAATAATAAAAATCTATGATTTTCTGTGTCTTGAGTAATGGAGTCAACGGTTAAGGAGAGTTGAGTAATATCAGCTAATCGTTCAATTTCTGTTCCGGTCAAATACCGTCCTAAAATTAATATTCCTCGGCTTGGGCCCGATGCGGTACTGGTTAAAATCGGTCGGGCGACGACTAATAAAGGACTTTCAGGTAAAACAATAATACCTTGAATGGCAATGGGTGATAAATCGGATGGTTTGAGACTCGCTAAAAGGGGACTTTTTAAGGTAAGATGGGAAGATAGACTCGAGGGAATCGGTATTTCTTGGTGACGTTGCAAATCAAATCCTTTACTAAAAACAATTTCTCCTTGAGGATTGATTAAAATAAATAAATTCAGCCGCAGATCTGTAAAGGAGGTATCTACTAAGTTAGAAACCACATATTGATCGTTGTGAGCATCAATAAAGCGATAGGTATCATCCCATTTTGCTTGATCCTGAGCGATAATATCTAAACTATCTAAGTCATCATTAATCGCATTTAAAGCTCGCACTACATCCTGACGGACATACCGACTTTCCAGATGGCGGAAATCATGCACCAGCAACATCGATGCGGTAAGATACATAGCCACGATTAACCCAATCAGGGCTGCACCTATAATGAGCAGTGTTTTCTTTCGCAATTTCATGGCGGTGTGACCTTAGACGTGCTATTGAGCAATTAACGAGGTTGTATTTGCACCCATCCTCTAAAAACAGTGATTTTGGATCTAGGGAGATGTGGACATCAACAGTTACACCGGTTTAAAGGGTTTAACGGGAGTTCCACGGATAGAATTTCTATCTTTTATTGTATCTTGGCTTTTAGAGTCGATAGAAATGCTCTTAAAACCTGTCGGATCACTGTCTCTGTTCCGGTTCTGTACAGCAGTCAGGAGTAAAACCGTTAACCTCAAAACTGACAGTTAAGATCGAGTGTAGGGAATGAAGCCAGATCCAATGAGGTTACACAATAGCTGAATCAAATTAAGGTAAATATTTCTGGACAATCACCCACCCGGATAAAGAGACCGCAGTAAAGGCAAAAAATAAACCGATATTCAAACTAATATGAAGCGATCGCGCCCAAGGATTTTTAGGATTAATTTGGGTGGCACTCCACGCTGATCCTAACACTAAACTGACTACGATTAATCCAGCGGCTAAATGAATCGAATGGCCCAAACTTCCATAATATCCTAGGGTTCCGACTAAACCAATGGCCAGTAAAGCCAAAACTAAACACACCATCCCCCCACCCACAAAATAATGGAGGGTTCTCAGTCCCTTGGGTCGAGGTTGTTTACTGTGGCGTGAATACAGCATCCATCCCCCCGTCATCGCTAAGACGAAGTAAGCGAAGACCGAACATCCCATTGACCAAGCTGCTATTTTCCACAGCCACAAAAACGACGGTAAATTCATATAGCAATCCTATTTGATTTGTATCCAAAATTTGGGTTCAAAAAGGAACCGGGAACCGGGAACCGGGATAATACTTCTGGCTGTTTCATATCAGTTTTAAATTATTACAATCGATGTGGGATTGCTATATTGCCCCCGTAGGGTGATCTATCACAGTACACACACCTTTTATTAACAGTTATAAAGTAAAATGATTATTAATCTTATTAAAAAACTAGAAAATTAAAATCTGTTCCCTGTTCCCTGTTCCCTGTTCCCTGTTCCCTGTTCCCTCCTTTCAACATTAATTCAAAGTACCACTATAGGATTCTATAGCATAATCTCGAAACCGTTCTAAATCCTTTTGAATGGTAGACTCTACCACACCCCCCAAAAATAAATTATCCATGAGTTGGCCCAAAATTCCGGGTATCGCATAAGAAATCGTCAATTTAACAATACTACTCCCATGTCGATCATAAAATCGAATTGCACCTCGATTGGGTAAACCATCTACTGATTCCCATTGAATAATTTGATTGGGAATTTGTTTTAAAATTCGAGATAACCAACTAAATTCAAAATTACCCGTTGCTAATTTCCAGCGAGATAAATCAGGATTATCCTCTAAAATCGTAACTGAATCAATCCATTTCATCCAACGTGGCATTTGTTCCAAATCTGACCATAAATTCCAAGAGATATCAATGGGGACAGGAACTTCAACTTGAACACTATGTTCTAACCAATCAGCCATAATATTGAATCGGTGTAAAAATTATCTTTAGACTTAATATAGAAACCAAGTTTCTGAATCAGAAATCTTAAGTTTACCTGAGATAACGATGAGAAACCCGGTTTCTTTAACTTGATCAATTTTTAAACAACGGCAGGAGAACGTTTAAGAGGAGGAAAGCTACTTTCTAATATCGCTTTAGCCGCTTGTCGTCCCGAAATCGTTGCCCCTTCCATACTATCAATATAATCCTGTTGTGTGTAACTTCCCGCTAAAAAGAAATTAGCAACGGGAGTTTTTTGACTCGGACGATAGGCATCCATTCCCGGCCCTTCTCGATAGAGAGATTGAGCTAATTTAACGACACTATACCAAGTCATATTTAGTTCACGGGAACTGGGAAATAAATCCTGAACTTGTTTCAAAACGTGCTGGGCAATTTCTTCATTATTTTGTTTAATAAAGGGATCACCTGGAGTTAATACTAACTGCAATAAAGATCCCTGTCCTTCTCGATAATAATCCGCCGGACTCGATAAAGCTAAATCGGAAAAACAGGAGAAATCAGCATCGGCTGTATATAATAAATTATCGATCCCTGCTGCTTCTTTCAGTTGTTGACGTTTTTCAGGATCATTTAATTCCGTTACCCAGCCATCAAAACGCAGTTGAACAGTGGCAACAGGAACGGCTTCTAATTTATAAATCTTGTCAAATTCTGACCATTTTCGCCAAGCAGGAGGAATCATTTTTTGTACACCGGGAACATCCCCGGCACAAACATAAGCATCTGCAATAATGGTTTCTTCTGTTTCCCCTTTTGCCACTATCATTCCGGTGACATAGGTTTTCCCGTCAATTTCCTCAAATTGGAGTTCTCGAACTCGACGGCGAGTATGAATTTTTGCTCCCCGTTGTTCTAAATAATTGACAATAGGTTTATGCAAATATTCTGCCGGAGATCCTTCCAACATTCGCAGCACAGAGGCTTCTGTTTTTGCGGCAAAAAATTGAAAAATTGTTAACATACACCGAGCAGAAATATTCTCGGTATCGATAAATCCTAACGCATAAGCAATGGGGTTCCACATCCGTTTTAAACTACCTTCAGAACCCCCATGACTGCGAAACCAGTCGGCAAAACTCACCCGATCTAATTCGCGGATAATTTTCATCGCTCCTTCAAAGTCTACCAACCCGCGAACAATGGGGCTAGTTCCTAACGCAATAGCATTTTGCAGTTTATCAATTACTGAGAGTTGGGAGGTGGTAAAAAAGGCTTTTAACCCGTTAAAGGGCGCCCCGGTAATGAAGCGAAAGTCTAAACTTCCGGTCTGTCCCCCTCGGTTAATAAAAATGTGGGTATGGTCTTTTAACCGGAGGTTGTCAATGGCCCCCACCTTTCGCATCAGTTCAAATAAGTTATAGTAGCAGCCGAAAAAGACGTGCAACCCCATTTCAATATGGTTGCCATCGGGGTCTATCCAACTGCTCACTTTCCCCCCCACAAAGGGACGAGATTCAAAAATTTCAACGTCGTGTCCGGCATCTACGAGGTCTATTGCCGTAGCCATGCCTGCTAAACCTGCTCCTGCGATCGCAACCCGCATCTGTTAGACTGCCCTTTTCCTTAACCATTTGTTTACAGATTGTAACAAAAAGCGGGTACATTCAATCATTCCTTAAGCAGGAGTGCTTCGGACGCCTTCAAATAATGCGATCGCACTGAAAACCAGAAATAGACAACCGCCAATGGCTGTAATGGTGCGTTCTGATAATCTTCCGGCGATTAATTTCCCCCCTAATACTGCAATTGCCGCACAAATTGTATGTCCAACAATTCCGCCGAGGATCACTCCATAGGGATTATGAAAAGTGGCTAAGGCGATGGTCGCAATTTGAGTGCGATCGCCCCATTCGGCTGCAAAGGTTAATATAAAAGATTCTAATAAAGTTCCCCATTTAGTTTTTCCAATAACAAACTTCTGATCCGCTTTTTTGACGACTTCTAAGGCTTCTTCTTGTTCATCATTACTACCCGCTTCTGGAGCCATTTTACTGGCATCATATAAAAGTTTAAATCCGAACAAGGCAAACAAAATAATTTCGGCGTAGTGAATATAAATTGGCGGTAAGAACGAAAAGATTCGTCCCACAGCAACGGAAAGAACGGTCATGGTTGCTAATGCAGCGACTACCCCGGCAAACACGATTTTTCTATCATATTTTGATGATAAAATAACCGCAATAAAAAATGTTTTATCTCCAAGTTCTGAAATAGTAATCAGTAACAGAGTGGCAGTAAAAGCAGTTAGCATGATTTCAATCGAATGAAACAAAATTAATGAAAGCAGAGCATTAAACTTCCATTTTTTTATTTTACCATAAAACGGATTGATTTTTAAGCATTTTTATCGATTGAAATTTTGTTTTTTCATAAATGAATCATAATAAATTCATAATATTTTCATTTTCATATCATTACAAAAATATCTTTAAAATCTGATTTTTAAACAGCCTATTCTAGGATTAAGCTGGGACAATCCCAACTGAATCAGAAATCTCGGATTCAGGTCATTCACTGATAAATCTTGAATCCGGTAGAGGGGATTAATCCCTGTAAACGGAATTAAATCTTCAAAAAAGATAAAAATGAGGAGATTTCTACCTAAAGTCAGAAAAAATCTCACCTTTCGTTAATTTTCCGTCCCCTTGATAAAATTTATGGAACAGGATCTTCCTCTTAGTCGTAAGATCAAAAGATGGATATCAGATGTTGATTTGCTTTCCATCTGCAACTTCACTTGATCCCTTACCCATTGCGATTACCTTTTATCCTTAATTCTTATGGCATTTCCCCGTTCTAGCGGTATCTTGCTGCATCCAACATCCTTACCGAGCCCTTTTGGCGTGGGAGACATTGGCCCCGTCGCCTATCAATTTATTGATTTTCTCAAAAATAGTGCCCAACAATTGTGGCAAGTGTTACCCCTTGGCCCCACTGGATTTGGCAATTCTCCTTATTTATCCTATTCGGCTTTTGCTGGAAATCCCTTATTAATTAGTTTAGAACTCTTAAAAGAGGATGAATTATTAACCGACGAAGATTTAGCCAATCTCCCTAAATTTCCCCACCATATTGTTAATTTTGATGCGGTTAAACCCTTTAAAGATAAACTGTTTCAAAAAGCCTGTAAAGTTTTTAAAGAAAATGCCACCTCTGAACAAGAAAAAGAATTTAATCATTTTTGTTCCCGCAGCAACTATTGGTTAGATGATTATGCAATTTTCATTGCTCTCAAAGAAGCCTTGAATGGGGAAAGTTGGAATCAATGGGATGAAGATATTGCCCGACGAAAACAGGAAGCTTTACACAAATGGGGAGAAAAATTAGCTGAACCCATTTATTATCATAAATTCCTCCAGTTTCAATTCTTTAAACAATGGGGAAAACTCAAACAGTATGCGAACGAACAAGGCATACAACTATTTGGAGATTTAGCGATTTATGTCGCCCATGATAGCGCCGATGTTTGGTCACATCCTGAAATCTTTTCCTTAGATGGAGAAACTGGAGAAGCCTCATTAATGGCAGGTGTACCCCCGGATTATTTTAGTGCGACGGGTCAATTGTGGGGAAATCCCGTTTATAATTGGGAACGTTTACAACAAGAAGGATTCCATTGGTGGATACAACGAGTTGAATCTTTATTAGGCTATTTAGATTTAATTCGGATTGATCATTTTCGCGGTTTAGAATCCTATTGGGGGGTAGCTCAAGGAGAAACAACTGCTATTAATGGTCGCTGGATAGAGGCACCTGGAGATGCCTTTTTCAGCTTATTAAATGAGAAATTAGGCACATTACCCATTATTGCGGAAGATTTAGGAATCATTACCCCAGAAGTCGAAGCATTGCGCGATAAATATGGTTTCCCTGGAATGAAAATCCTACATTTTGCCTTTGATTCCGGGCCAGATAATCCCTATTTACCCTATAATTACAGTTCGGCGAATTGGGTCGTTTATACCGGAACCCATGATAACGATACAACCGTTGGTTGGTTTAACCGTCGTACCTTACAGGAACAAGCCAGAGTTACCCGCTATTTAGGCTGTACCTCCGACTATGGCATTCATTGGGATTTAATTCGGTTAGCCATGTCCTGTGTGGCAAATCAAGCCATTTTCCCCCTTCAGGATATTCTAGGCTTAGGTAGTGAAGCTAAAATGAATATGCCAGGAGAAGCTGAAGGCAACTGGGCGTGGCGTTTTCAACCGGGAATGTTAACCGAAGAAATCGCAGAACGCCTCAAATTTTTCACGGAAACCTACGGTCGTCAACCCCGGAATCAGTAATTAGCGTAGAGACGCGCCATGGCGCGTCTCTACTGATTTAAGATTTAGATAAATCTTCGACTTTGAAAACGGCTTCTTCTACACGACCGGGTTCGCCGAGACGTTTAGCTTCTCCATTATTGACCGTAACTAGAACACCTCCGGCGTTTCCAGCTACAACAACAACTTTATCTTTGGCTTTCCAACTCCGTTGAGTTCCCCCCTCTAACATCCCTTCAAATTCCGTTTTGCCATCAACTTCAATCAAAACCCAAGATTGATCTTTGACAACAATTCCGACTTCTACAGCCTTTTCATCTGTCGCTGTAACAGAGGGTTTTGTTTCGGATACTTTCTCAACAGGTTTTACCGTCGAGGTTGTTGTAGAAGGAGAAGCAGATACTAAACGACTGGTGGGTTGAGTCGGAGTTTGAACCATTGCCTGACGAAGTTGAGGATTAGTTTCCGTTGGATTTTTGCCAGTCTGTTCACCCGATACACCTGCAAAATTAGCGGTTTTATTGAGATAGGAAACCCCATTAATGGCACAAATAATTAAGAGGATATAAGTTAGGTAAAGATGGGTGGGTCTTAATTGAGGCAGGCTTAAGAAACTAAGTTTAGATTTTACTCCCATTTGCGGAGGTTCAGGAAGGAAAAAGTTCGCGAGTTCTTCTCCATTCAAACCCAAAGCATCAGCATAGCGACGAATTAAACCTTGAGTATAAACCGGTTCGGGTAGCTGCTCTATCCTACCTTCTTCTAAAGATTGTAATAAATGAGAACGAATTCGGGTGTAAGCCGCCACCATATCTAAAGATAAAGAATGAGCCAAACGAGTGTCGCGTAGTTGTTCTCCGATTTCTAATAATCTCTGAACCAATTCAGAGTCATAGGAATTAAACGTTTGGCGAGGATTTTTAGTGACTTTAAACGGTAAGACAAATAAATCAGTTTTCATAATCATTTACTCCTTGTTGTCTACAGGGTGAATGGGCACACTAACCAATGGTGAGGAAGTGGGATTTCGTAAAAACTCAATTTCAGATGCACTCAGAGCACGATACTGACCTTCAGGCAATGCAGGCTGTTCAGGGGGGTGGAGTTGAATTGAACCAATAGCAGTCCGGTGTAGTTTGACAACGGGATAGCCCAATTGCTCCGCCACTCGGCGAATTTGCCGATTTCTACCTTCGTATAAAATCACTTCTAATAACGCCTTATGGCCTGGAATTTGTTGGATACACCGGACTTGAGCAGGGAGGGTTTTTCTTCCTGCTAACATGACACCCTGACGCCAAGCCTGTAATGCTGAATCCGGTGGATTTCCAGCAACCCAGACTTGATAAGTTTTAGGAATAAAATGACGAGGATGAGTTAAACGAAATGTTAATTCTCCATCGTTGGTCAGCAATAATGCTCCTGTAGAATCTATATCCAACCGCCCAACCGGATGAATGCCTTCACCCACCCGCATTTTACGGGGAAGTAGATCCAAAACGGAAGGTCGTCCATTCGGGTCTAAACAAGTAGATACAACTCCTAAAGGTTTATTGAGCAGTAAATAGATGGGCACAGGTCGATAGGAAGGGTAAATGGGTTTCCCATCTACCTCAATATCATCATGGTTTGGATTGGCTTTTTGTCCCAGATGAGCAATATTGCCATTGACTCGCACCCGTCCTGCTTGGATCATTTCTTCCGCATGACGCCGCGAGGCAATACCCCATTGAGCCATAATTTTTTGTAGCCTTTCATCCATGCTGATTTGTGAACGTCGTAGACTGCTCTAAAGGTGATAAAACCACGCTCAATTGTGCCACAAGTCTAAAGACTATGTACAAATATTACAGTAATCCGCAATTAATCCTACTATTAATCTGAATTCGCTGTGAAATAATGGGGATGCAAGAATGGGAATCGCTATGGGATTGATGCAAGCGTCGCGTAAACCGTTGATTGGAACTCTACTGTCAACGGCAGTTCAGCTTTGGTTGCGATCGCAAGTTGACACCATTGATCGCTTAGAATTGAGTATCAAGGGGAGTAATCGTTCTTTACTATCAGGCCATATTCCTCAAGTCTCTGTCTCGGCTGAGAAGGCCATTTACCAAGGGCTACATCTAACTCAGGTACAGTTACAGGGTTCAGAAATTCGGTTTAACTTAGCTCAAGTGTTAAAAGGTCAATCTCTCCACCTCTTAGAGGCTTTTTTTGTCACCGGAAATCTTCAATTAAATGAATCTGATCTCAATGCCTCTCTAAAGTCCCCGATGTTGACAGAGGCATTAAACGAGTTTGTTTTGTCTTTGTTAAGATCCATGACGGGAAACCCAGTGATGGATTCCTGTGCTCTCCAATCAGAACAAGCTCACTCTTGGGTTAACTCGGTTCTACAGATTCAAGATACCCAAATGGCACTAGAAACCGATCATTTAGTTTTAACAGCCAAGCTGCTTTTCGACTCCGGTGAATTATTACCGTTTCAATTAAAAACCGGATTAGAACTTGCCAGTTCCCATGAACTCAGGTTTGTCCAACCTCAAGTTAAAATTCACACCCTGAATACGGAGTTTCAATTTAGTCATCATACCATTGATTTGGGATCAGATATTACAATTCAAGACTTAGTTTTATCCCCTGGCAAGCTTGAGATAAACGCAACGCTCAAAGTTAATCCCTAATTACCATAGCTGAAATTTCCGCATAGGCTCTACTCATTATTATTGCCCATTGCCCATTCCCCATTGCCTATTTACGGTTGCAATGTCGAAACTAACGGCCAAGTTGTCACCACAAAAATAATTACTGCAATAATTGATAACACCAGTTCAATAACATTGCCTAAAATTGAACCAATGAAAACCCCAATACTCGCTTTGAAAGATGGCTTAATTCGTTCACTGAATTTGAGATCCCGTTGATAGAGAAATTCCCCAATAAAAGCCCCTAAAATTGGCCCCAATAAAAGCCCCAAAATTGGCCCTCCCACAGGTAAAGCAGGTAATAGTCCTAATACTCCCAAGACTAATCCAATAATTGCCCCAAACTGTGCCCATTTACTCGCCCCGGACTGCTGAACACCCCAATAAGTGGCTAAATATTCAATAATTGTACTTAAAATTAAAATAACAAATATCGCCACCATCGGCCAAACAATGCCCGTGAATTGGGTCGCAATTCCCCACACTAAAATTGCCCCTAAAATTAAACTGGTTCCGGGTAATAAAGGCACAACGGTTCCAATTACCCCAACCACCATTACTGCAATTACAACCCAGTAAAGAATCCAATAATTCATATCTCTTCACCTGATCAAAATTTAAAGGACATCAGCGAGAACCCACAATTTGAGCAAAGCGTTCTTGTCCTTCATCTAAATTAGCCGGAATCCCATTAGGATAAGTTTCAGCAATTATAGCTTGGAGTCGTTCGACCCGATTACCGGGGTTAGGATGGGTGCTGAGAAATTCTGGGGGATTTCCCCCGGAACGAGCCGATGCTAAAATCTGCATTAATTCGACTAAACCCTTGGGGTTGTAACCCGCTTGAGTCATGAATTCAAACCCTAAGCGATCACTTTCTAATTCATCTTCACGACCATATCGCAGATTCACTAATTGATTCACCGCCTGAGCTAAAATCGCTGCATTTTGAGCATCCTGGGGGTTATCACTGGCTGTAATTCCCACCGCATTGACTAGCGCGACCCCTAACTGTTGTCGAGCTAGATGTTCGGAACCATGACGGGCAATGACATGGCCTACTTCATGGCCAAAGACCCCTGCGAGTTGTGCTTCTGAGTTCAGACGATTAAACAAAGCCAGAGTTATAAAGATTTGTCCCCCAGGTAAGGCAAAGGCGTTAATGGTTTTGGGATCACGCAACAGATGAAAATCAAAGGGATAGGATGCTTGCGATGCGGCTGATTGTTTCACCACCCGTAATCCCACTTCATCAACATAATTTTGTAAGGTGGGATCGGGATATAAACCCCCATATTGCTCAGCCAGTTGTCCTCTGGATTTGAGTCCTAAAACAACTTCTTGTCGCGGAGAAAGACTAACTCGTTGAACTTCCCCGGTGATGGGATTTTTTTCAACATTGGTGCAATAACTAACTAACCCAAATAGAGCAAATAAAATTCCGATAAACAGACGCAATAAAAGTCTTTGCACGGAAAAGATCTCAACACTTATCTGCGATAATAGCACATTTTAAAGGAATTTGCGTGCATAATTATCATTTTGAATAATAGAGATCAGTTGAATTATTGGTTACTAAAAAATATATCAAAAGATAGATATATTATTGATGAATTTAGTTTAATAAAGATTTGATTTAAGAAATTGAAAGCCCGCAGGGTGCGGGCAATTTCTAGTTTTAGGGGTTAGGGAATTTTACAGGAATCCTAAAGGCAAAGATTCACTGACCGCCATCACCATATTTTGGGTCACGGGTAAACTATCAACCACCATTCCGGCACACAACAGCATTAAATAGAGAATGGAATATTTAAACAATGAACGAGCCGTATTTCGTTCCGAGGGAGATTGTAATAATTGCCATGCTTTTTGTAAGAAAATACCGCCTAAAATTAAGGCGATCGCAGCATAAACAAAACCACTCGTATGCAAGGGATAAACCAACAATAAGGTAGAAGGAACCAAAATTAAGCTATAAATCCAGATTTGTTGAGCAGTAATTTCATCCCCTTCAATCACAGGTAACATCGGAACTCCGACTTCCTTATATTCATCTCGAATCATCATGGCTAACGCCCAAAAATGAGGCGGTGTCCATAGAAAAATAATGGCAAATAAAAGCCAAGCAGACCAACTTAAATCTCCCGTAACAGCAGCCCATCCCACTAATGGAGGAATTGCTCCAGCCGCCCCTCCAATCACAATATTTTGAACGCTATGACGTTTTAACCAATGGGTGTAGATCAGGACATAAAAAACAATTCCTGATAACGCTAATAACGCCGTTAACAAATTCGCAAAAACGGTGAGTAACGTAAAGGAAGCAATAGCAAGAGCGATGGCAAAAATCAAAGCATCTACGGGTTTAACCCGACCCGATGGAAGCGGACGCCAACGAGTCCGTTCCATAATGTAATCAATATCTCGGTCATACAAACAGTTAATGGTATTGGCAGAACCTGACGCTAAAGCCCCTCCGGTTAATGTTACCAATAACAATAATGGATCAACTTCTCCTTTGGCGGCTAACCACATTCCAGCAGCCGTTGTAATTAACAACAACAGAATAATCCTGGGTTTCGTCAGTTGATAATAACTTTGCACCACTTGTAAAACATTATCATGGTGTCGGGAGACGTTAGTTTGAATCACTTCTTGCATGAATTCTGACCTATAAAATTTGTTGACAGTTATCAGTTATCAGTTATTAGTTATCAGTTATCAGTTATTAGTTATCAGTTATCAGTCATTAGTGAAAAGTTGGCTGTTAATTGTTAATGGTGAATTTTTATTGAATATTCAGTAAAAATGATGACGAATAACGCTTAACTAACTCACTCTTAACTAATCACTTTTAACTAAAAACTGCTCACTGATTACTGTTGACTGATAACTGATAATTGTTGATCCCGTAGGGCTAGAGTGCTAAAACAGATGAGAGTTCCGAGGAGTGTAGCTCCCATTGCTTGATGGGCAACCGTGAGGGGTTCTACTTGTAAACGCAAGTAAAACGTTGCCACCCCTAAAAGAATTTGAGCCACTAAACAAGCTCCTGCCATATTGGCTAATTTTCTGAGTAGGGGATGCAAGGCAGATGTCCGCCAAGCGAAAATAACTAGAGTTAATGTGGCTAGGGTAGGAGGAACCACCCCAATAATATGGCTATTCATCACGGTACACAGTTGAGAAGACCCCAAACATTGATGTAAAGCCCATTGAGAACCGACTAACGCCCCTAAAATACTTTGGAAGTAAACTAAAATTGCTGCGGTCATACTGATCCCGGTTAGCTTTCCAACATTACCCGTACCTTGATAGGGTAAGAGAAGACAACCGATAACGAGCAAGGTTGAGAAAAACAATAAGGCGGTTCCTAAATGGGCGGTAACAATATCAAAACGCAACAATTCTGTCACCGTGAGTCCGCCTAAAACCCCTTGAAATACAATTAACGCTAAGGCAAACAGGGAAGCCCAAGGCAACCATGAAGGTAACTCCCGTCTGTACCACCCGGATAACCCCACAAGGGCGATTGTACCCAGTCCAATGCCAGCAGCATCAAGACGATGAAACCACTCCAAGAAGACTTGAAAATTCATCTGGGCTGCGGGGACAAACTCCCCATAACACAACGGCCAGTCAGGACAAGCCAGCCCAGCATTCATGACTCGCGTGGCACTCCCAACCGCCATTAGCAGTAACGTGGCAATACTCAGTTTCCAAAGTAAACGCCGGATTATATCCTGCGGCAGAGATCCGCTCTGTTGCGTCTCTACAGTTGATAAACTGGCATTGTTAAGGACAGTATTGGCCATGAGTTCTACCCATTTAACTTGAGATTGCAATTATTAAAACATGATGGTTGATTCTACCTATCTAAGTTAACGATGCAATCCCTAGATGAACAGACTTTTAGAAAGTTTTCTGATTTTAGGGGTGTCGGTTAACCATTGACTGTTGGCTATTCACCAAATTCTTAAGAAAATCTGTGAATCTGACTTCCTATCCTTCTAGGGATTTGTGATGTGCTTTACGGTAGAAGGAGGGTTTTAGACAGAAAATAAACCCTGGTGTTCAGGTTTCTCAACCACCTACTAAGATTAAACAAGCGTGTAAATGACAGCATCTTCCTATCCGATCTCTGTGTTGGAAATGCTTAATAAGGAGGACTAGGCGTGATCATTCCAAGTTCAATTTTGACTTTGCTGGTGGGGATCGGGATTACTCTCGTTAGTCTCTGGTATGGTCAAAACCATAATTTATTACCGGTTGCAGCCTCCGCAGAAGCGGCTGAAGTCGATGGATTATTTGACCTGATGATGACCATCAGCTTTGGGTTAGTGCTTCTCGTTGAAGGCGTGCTGCTGGTTTCTTTAATTAAATTTCGTCGCCAAAAAGATGACACCACCGATGCTGCACCCATTCACGGCAATATTCCCCTAGAAATTGTCTGGACAGCGATCCCGGCGGTTGTGGTGTTGGGGATTGGTATTTATAGTTTTGAAATCTATAACAACATGGGTGGCCTTGATCCGATGGCGATGTCCCAACATTCTATGCACGCCCACAGCAAAATGAATGGATCGGCGATGGCAGCCCCATTAATCGACGATCAACAACCCCCAGAATTTACCCAAATCGCCTTGGGAATTGGGGCATCTCCCGATAAAGAAGGGAAAGTCGCCGCTGTTAATGTGGATGTTACCGGGTTGCAGTTTGCCTGGATTTTTAACTACAAAGAGACAGGTATTACCTCTGGGGAACTTCATGTACCTGTGGGTCAAGAAGTGCAGTTAAACATGACCGCCCAAGATGTAATCCATGCCTTTTGGATTCCGCAATTGCGCTTAAAGCAAGATACAATCCCCGGTCGGATCACAGAACTGCGATTTACACCCACTAAGGTCGGAACCTATCCCGTTGTCTGTGCGGAGTTGTGTGGCGGTTATCATGGGGCGATGCGATCGCAAATGATTGTCGATACCCCGGAAGATTATGCCGCTTGGGTAGCTGAAAATGCTGTTGCCAGTGCAACCAACCTACAACAAGCCATTGCTGTCAATCCCGCAGAATTACCCGATGGTGAATTTCTAGCACCCTACGCCGATGAAATGGGCATCAATTCTGATGTAATCGGTCAAATTCATCATCAGTAATCAGGAGTAGGGGCGGGGTTCCCTCGCCCGTAATCAGTAATCAGTCGTTACACTCAGTTTTAATCAACAAAATCTTGATTTTATTGATTAGACTGATGGCTCTAACACTGATAACTGATTGAGACTCTTAACTCTTACACTGATAACTGATAACTGATAACTGATAACTGATAAAATGGCACAAGCACAACTAGATCTCACGGCTAATGTTCCGAAACCTCATCATGAGCAGGAACGACGTTGGCAAGATTTTTTTGGTTTTAGTCACGATCACAAAGTCATCGGGATTCAATATCTCGTGACGGCATTTTTCTTTTATTTAGTTGGGGGTGCTTTAGCAACGGCGGTTCGCACGGAACTAGCAACTCCCGATCCTGATTTTGTCAGTCCTGAACTCTACAACAGCTTATTTACGGTACACGGAACCGTAATGATCTTTTTGTGGATCGTTCCGGCGGGTGCAGGATTAGCCAACTATTTGATCCCCTTAATGATTGGGGCTAAAGACATGGCGTTTCCCCGGTTAAACGCTGTTGCCTTTTGGTTAATTCCTCCCGGCGGTACTTTGTTATTGGCAAGTTTCTTATTTGAATCTCCCAAAGCAGGCTGGACATCCTATCCGCCTCTGAGTTTATTGTCGGGTAAAGTTGGGGAAGAAATTTGGATTCTCAGCGTTTTATTGTTGGGAACTTCTTCGATTTTGGGGGGATTAAATTTCGCGGTGACGATTTTTAAAATGCGAATTCCAACTATGGGGCTCAACGATATGCCTCTATTGTGTTGGGCAATGATCGCCACCTCTGCTTTAATTCTTCTATCAACTCCGGTACTCGCCGCGGCGTTAATTCTCTTATCTTTTGATTTACTCGCGGGAACCAGTTTCTTTAACCCCACTGGGGGCGGTGATCCCGTTGTTTATCAGCACTTATTCTGGTTTTATTCCCATCCGGCGGTCTACATCATGGTTTTACCCTTTTTTGGGGTAATTTCTGATGTTCTGCCTGTTCATGCCCGCAAACCGATTTTTGGGTATCAAGCGATCGCCTATTCCAGTTTAGCCATTAGTTTTTTAGGCTTAATTGTTTGGGCGCACCATATGTTTACCAGTGGAACTCCGGGTTGGTTACGGATGTTCTTTATGATCACGACGATGATCATTGCTGTACCCACTGGAATCAAAGTGTTTGGCTGGTTAGCGACGATTTGGGGGGGTAAACTGCGTCTCAACAGTGCCATGCTGTTTGCGATGGGGTTTATTTCCACCTTCGTGATGGGCGGTGTCACCGGAATTATGGTGGCTTCGGTTCCCTTTGATATTCACGTTCACGATACCTATTTTGTCGTGGCGCACTTCCACTATGTTCTGTTTGGGGGTGCGGTGTTTGGGGTGTTTGCCGCAATTTATCATTGGTTCCCGAAAATGACGGGACGGATGATGAACGAACCGTGGGGAATTGTTCACTTTGTCCTCACGTTTGTGGGTACAAATATGACCTTTATGCCCATGCACGCTTTAGGATTACAAGGAATGCCCCGTCGGGTGGCGATGTATGACCCCCAATTCACAACGTTGAATCAGGTTTGTACCATTGGTAGTTATATTTTGGCTGTTTCGACTATTCCGTTCTTAATTAATGCGGCGTGGAGTTGGTTCAAAGGGCCAAAAGCTCCTGATAATCCTTGGGAAGCTTTAACCCTAGAATGGATGACATCTTCTCCTCCTCCGATTGAAAATTTCCTTGTTACTCCCGTTCTCAAAACTGGGCCCTATGACTACGGAAGTCGCAAAACCCTAGCCATTCGTCAACGGTTAAAACAAATGGCTGGAGCGCGTCCCAAAGAAGTCGGTGTTCCCATGTCTCAAGCCAAATCTTCTACAGTATTTACAGACGACCGTTCAACAACGGTTGTTGAACCCGAAAAAGACATTAATGATCCTAGTCATTAAACAACATCGGGAACTCGGAATCAATTTCTTCCCTGTTCCCTGTTCCCTGTTCCCTGTTCCCTTTTATTGAGTCAATTCATGCAAGGTTCAGCAATTAACGAGTCTCAAACCGTTCTTGGATACGAACAGGAGGCCACCGCCTCTGGACATGAACACGAAGAACACCCCGATTTACGAATGTTAGGGGTTGTTGTCTTCCTGATTGCAGAGAGTATGATCTTTTTAGGCTTATTCTCTGCTTATCTAATTTATCGAGCCATGTCTCCCGTTTGGCCCCCGGAAGGCACTGAACGAGAATTATTGCTTCCAGCGATTAACACGGTGGTTCTGATTTCGAGTAGTTTTGTTATGAACCAAGGAACTGCCGCTATTAAGAAAAATGATGTTGCGGGGTTGCGGAATTGGTTTATTGCTACGGCGATTATGGGGTTAACCTTCTTAGCTGGCCAAGCCTATGAATACAGTCAGTTAGCTTTTGGATTAACCACTAATTTATACGCCAGTTCTTTCTATGTGTTAACGGGGTTTCACGGGTTGCACGTTACCTTTGGAGTCTTGTTAATTTTAGCCGTTCTTTGGCGGGGACGCAAAGCCACTCATTACAGCAAACAATCCCATTTTGGCCCGGAAGCGGCGGAATTATATTGGCACTTTGTTGATGTGGTTTGGATTATTCTGTTTATTTTGTTGTATCTGTTGTAAATCTGATCCCAAATCAACGTTATCCTCAAACCCCCTCCGGGGTTTTTTTATTGTCAATTTGGGGTCACGATGAATATGATCAAGATTAATTCCCTGAAACCTTTGAAACCGAAAAGGATAATCTGGATATTGTGAAAGGTGAACTTTGTGAACGGGATGTTGAAGCGTTAACGGTTCATCATTGTTATATTCTCACCTTTCTGACAACCACTATAAAACTAACTAAGGAGACATCATTGATGAATAACGATCATTTAGAACAAGCTAAAAACAGAAAACAAGTCTTTGATAAGTTTCTTCAAATTGAACAAAAAGTCGGAGCAAATGCCGATAAACTTGCTTTTTTAGATCGGGGAATTGAACAATCTAAATATAAAAATAGTATTCCCAATTATTCTCAATCTTTAACACGAAAACCCTTACAATATACCTCCTATCCCGTTTTAGGTAACATTCCTTATATTGATGAACAAGGTTTAGATTTTCTCCATCCTCAAATTGAAGAAGCTTGTATTAGTTTAGGAAAATTTGAAGCGGGGGAACTGAAGACTATTTGGATGGGGAGAAATCCGCTCAAAACCGCACAATTTTGGAGTTCTACTAAAATTATTCCGGTTGTGAATACTTTAAGTAAAATTGATCAACTCTTTCCTCAAGGGGATATTAAAAACTTAGATTTGAAAGATGCCAAAAATATAACGGTTAAATTTCCCCTGGATTTAGCTATTCAAGATATTGTCAGCTATCAAGAAAACTTGGCAACGTCTAACTCCTTAGCAGCACTTTTTAAACGGTTTGAAACTCGTTCTAATTTGGAAGCCTGGTTTCAAAAAGTTACAGGAAATTCCACTTTGAAATTTCAAGGAGATTATGGAGAACAACCCACAATCCAAAATCCGATCATTTTTGATCGAACTACTCAAAATACCCTGATTAAAGCTGTTACAGACACTCCTAAAGGTGACAATTTGGTCTCAGCTTATGATCTAACTCGTTTGATTTCTTTGATAGGGTGGCACGCTTATCTTCCTGCGGAATGTCAACTTCCTAACCTGCAACAAAAAACATTAAATTCTTTGATTTTAGCCATGGGTCAAGATACGGCTCGTTATGTAGATGTTGCGTTAGAAACCTTGGGAATTCAAGAAGTGATTACGGCTCCAGTTATTCTTTCTAAAATGGGTTATGGAAATAGTGAAACTCGGCAAACTGTAGAAGCTTGTTATATGGCATTTGTACAGTTTATTGACCCGTTAGCTTTAGGTAACGGAAAATCGGCTCAATTTCGGACTTTAGCACTCACCTTAAGAGGGGTAATTCCCGTAGCTAATTTTAATGATTGCACCCCAGAAGCGTTGCAGTTAGATGCTCGGATGGCGGCAGAAGTCACAGAAATTATGCGTCGTGTTATTACAGAAGAATTAGATGCACTCTAATCAAACCCATCGGGAGTTAAAGGAGATGTCATTATTTCCCCTCACCCGTTAGAATAGAACAATCAAGACCACTGCATTCATGAACAAACTGAGATTGTAATTTTGGGTGCATTTCAGTTCCTGACTTGAAGAATCAATCGCTGTACTCAGTAAATAGGGATAAATAAACCTAAAAGAATCAATAATTTTAGGGTGTAAGGATCTACAAGAAAAGGGTTAGGTCATTTACAGAACTTAAACTTCCCTATTTAAAGACTGAGTATAGTCATGATCATGATGAGGAAGAAAAAAACCCAAAATTTATGCAAGAAATACAACAAATAAATCAAAATTCTTTAAAAACTTTAAATCGTATTTTTGAAAGATTTAATGATGATTTTTCTTTGATTTTAGCTCACTGCAATCATGGGATTGTTAAAGAAATAATTATTAAACAATTGCAACATCAACATCCTAACTTAATTAAATCTGTGGTTTTAGATTCCGAGGTTATTAATGTTTATAACGCTTTAGTACAAGTCATTGACGCAGAACCAATACCACCTCAAGGTTTAATTGTATCCGGTTTAGAATCTAACGAACAACTGGATCTTTTGATTAAAATCATGAACCAAATGCGCGAGGAATTTCGTCGTCAATTTCGCTGTCCTTTAGTCTTTTGGGTAACGGATTCTCTGTTACACACTTTAATTCGGTTAGCTCCTGATTTTTATAGTTGGTCAACAGCACTTAAGTTTGAAATTAGTACAGAAGATCTATTAAATTTTATTCAAGAAACCGCAGATCAAGTTTCTGCTAAAGTGTTAGATAGTGGTGCGGGTATTTTTTTAAATAATTCTTATTTTAATTTAGAGTTAGGTTCTCCATTAAGATTGGAATTAGAAGCCGCTTATCAAGAATTACAGAAACGGGGAGAACCTTTAAATATTGAATTAGAAGCAAGTTTAGAATTTGTATTGGGTCGAGTTTCTGAGCATTCTGATCAAGTCGCCTTAAAACATTATGAACGCAGTTTAGAACTTTGGCAACAAACTAATAATTTAATTCGTTATGGTCAATTATTATTTTATATTGGCTTTTGGTGGCACAGCTATGGCATTTTACATCGAGCCGAAAAAGAATATGCTTATGAGCAAGCTAATTCTTATTATACTCAATCTATTCAAACCTTTAAACGGGCAAATCGTTGGGATTTAGTGGCTAAATTTATTAATGCTTTAGCGGATGTATTATTCGGATTAAAAAAATGGCAAGAATTAGAAACCGTAGCCAAAGAATCTATTTATTATAACCGCATCTATACTTATCCTTTTCGAGAAGCACGAGGATATCATTTTTTAGCAGAAGTATCTCTGGCTAAAAGTTGTTGGCAGGAAGCCAAAAATTTAGCTGAGAAAGCACAAAATTTATTAGTTCAAACCGCCTCTAATTATCATCCTCAAACCTCGGATGAACAGTTGATTTTAGATTGGGAAACCTGCTATCATCAGGGATGGTATTTGGTAGCTCTAGCGCAAGCCAATCAAAAATTAAAGCAATCTCAAGATGCCATTAAAATCCTAGAAAAAGCTCAAGCTCGAACCAAACCCCAATATGACCCCGACCTTTATATTCAGATTTTACAACTATTACATGATTTGTATTTTGAAAAAGGGGAATATTTAAAAGCCTATGAAATTAAACAAAAACGTCGGGAAATTGAGCAACAATTCAGATTAAGAGCTTTTATCGGAGCCGGACGACTCGGACATATTCAAACCATTAGTAATCCCGGTTTACCTCCTATGAAAAACGAAAAAATTATTAATCCTGAAATTACCGCATCGGGTCGTTTATCAGTTGTGAATTGGTTATATGAACGGATTAGCCGAAATGATTGTAAACTAACGGTGATTTATGGACAGTCTGGAGTAGGTAAAAGTTCAATTTTACAAGCCGGTTTTATTCCAGAGTTGCGGAAAGCGTCTTTGGATACTCGTCGTTTTATTCCGGTTTTACTGCAAGTTTATACTAATTTGAATCAAGACTTTTCTCGTGCTTTCACCAAAGGCATTAGAGAGGTTAAAAATATTGACTTAGATTCCTCAGAACTGAATAGTCAAGCCGTAATATTGGAACAAATTAGAAGTTTAGTTAATCAAAACTTTTGGGTGGTGATTATTTTTGATCAGTTTGAGGAATTTTTCTTTGCTTGTAAAGATCAACAACAACGACAAAGCTGTTACCAATTTATTAAAGAGTGTTTAGATATTCCTTATGTTAAAGTTGTTTTATCTTTGCGAGAAGACTATATCCAATATTTATTAGAATGTACTCGTCAAGGATATTTAGAAATTATTGGAAATAATATTTTAGATCGAAATATTCTGGCTTATATTGGCAATTTTACACGGGAAGAAGCTAAATCGGTGATTCAAAGTTTAACCGAAAGAACACAATTTGTCCTCGAGCCTGCATTAATTGAGGAATTAGTAGAAGATTTAGCGGAAGACTCAGGAGATATTCGACCCATAGAATTACAAGTAGTGGGTTCTCAACTTCAAACGCAAAGAATTACCACCTTAAAACAATATCAACAAGCGGGACGAAAACAAAAGTTAGTTGAAGATTATTTAGATGAGGTAATTCGAGATTGTGGTTCAACGAATAAAAGTTTAGCTGAGTTAGTGCTTTATTTATTAACCGATGAAAATAATACTCGTCCTTTAAAAACCCGTGCAGATTTAGTCAGAGAAATTAAAGAACTAGCAAACCATTTTGAAAATATTAATGAAAACTTAGATACGGTTCTCAAGATTTTTGTTTTGTCAGGTTTAGTCTTTATTTTACCAGAAATTCCTGCTGAACGATATCAACTGGTACATGATTATTTAGTCAGTTTAATTCGTCAAAATCGCAGTTTAGTTATTTTAGAAGAATTAGATATAGAGCGGAAAAAACGCAAACAAGCGGAAGCCAAAAATAAAGAACTCTGGCAATTGTTTATTCGTTCAATTATTATTGGCAGTGGCATGGCACTTTTATTTACTCTCGCATTAGGGTTTTGGAGAATTTCTGAAGGCAAAAATAAACAAGTTAATTTAGCGTTAGAAAATACTAAATATACGGCTTTAACAACCGAAAATAACCAGCTTGAAGCCTTATTAACTTTAGTCACCGCCGGAAAGCTTTTATCCCCCCAAAGACCTAAATCTGCCATTGAACAAGAAACCCAGAGTAAATTAAGTCTTGCTGTTCAAGTCATTCAAGAGCAAAATATTTTAGATGGACACCAAAAAAATAGTGTTTTAAGTGTTAGTATTAGTCCTGATAATCAATTGATTGCTTCTGCGAGTGATGATCAAACCATTAAAATATGGACTCCTAAAGGTAAATTGATTAAAACTTTAGAAGGGCATCAAAAATCTGTTTGGTTTGTTACCTTTAGTCCCAATAGCCAAATCATTGCCTCTGCCAGTAAGGATAATACCATAAAACTATGGACAAAAAATGGAATTCTAATTAGAACATTACAAGGACATACTGATGAAGTCAAATGGGTTAGTTTTAGTCCCGATGGTCAACAAATTGCCTCTGCTAGTAAAGATAAAACGGTTAAAATTTGGAGTTTAGACGGTCGCCTCCTTCAAACGTTAAACGGACATCAAAAACCTGTTTTGAGTGTTGTTTTTAGTCCCAATGGTCAACTAATTGCTTCATCGAGTGAAGATGGCATCATTAATCTTTGGACTCGTCAGGGAAAACTTATTCAAACAATTAAGGCTCATTCTAAACCGATTTGGAGCATTAGTTTTAGTCCAGATAGTCAAATTATAGCATCTGCTAGTGATGGTAAAACCGTTAAATTATGGAATCGTGACGGTCAATTAATTAGAACTTTAGAAGGACATCAACAGGCTGTTAATAGTGTGGCTTTTAGTCAAGATAGTCGTTTAATTGCAACGGGAAGTACCGATGAAATGATTAAAATCTGGACAAAAGAAGGCTCATTGATTTCTAGCCTTCAAGGACACAAAGATAGTATTAATCAAGTCAGTTTTTCTAAGCAGGAAGAAAGGTTATTTTCTGCTAGTAAAGATGGTACTGTCAGAATCTGGAATTTAAAAGCATTACCTAAAATTATCCAATTGAAGGACTATAAAATTTATAGCAGTAGTTTTTCTCATCAAAATAGTAACTTAGTGGCTTCTCCTGGTCGGGATTTACGCATAAAAGATGATACTAAAGATGATGTTGTTGTCTTATGGACTTTAAATGGAGAGGTACAGAAAACTTTCAGGGGTCATCAAAATACTGTTAATAATGTTAGTTTTAGTCCTGATGGTAAAAGCATTGCATCCGCTAGTCAGGATAAAACAGTTAGAATTTGGAACATAGATAGTGAAAAATTTATAACTCTCCCTCATCAGTCACCTGTTTGGAGTGTGGTTTTTAGTCCTGATAGTCAGTTAATTGCAACGGCTAGTGATGACCAGAGTATTAAGATTTGGGATATTCACGGAACTTTAAAACAAACGTTTAAAGGTCATCAAGGCGCAATTAATGACTTAAGTTTTAGTCCCGATAGTCAAATTTTGGCTTCAGCCAGTGAAGATAAAACTGTGAAATTATGGAATGTTAATCAGAAAAATTTGATTCCGCCGTTAACAGGTGCACAAATTCGATTTAATTCTGTGAGTTTTAGTCCCGATGGTCAATGGATTGCAGCCTCTAAAGATGGAGAATCGATTGCCATTTGGAAAAAGCAAAATTCGGCGTGGAAACCTTTACAAACTTCTGTTGTTTTAGGAAAACATTGGAAACCAATTTATGAAGTTAATTTTAGTCCTAATAGTAAAATTTTAGCTTCTGCTAGTGCAGATGGTACAATTAAGCTTTGGGATGTTAATGGAAGTTTAATTACGACTTTAAAGCCAAGTTTAGAACCTATTTTATCCGTTAATTTTAGCCCGGATGGTCAAACATTAGTAGGACTTCAAAAATCTGAACCTAGTCGAATTAGTATTTGGAAAATTGATACTAATCAAATCAATCAAGACACTGATAGCTTGCTAACTCAGGCTTGTATTCAGCTTAAAGATTATTTAGAAACAAACCCTAATATTAGTGGCAGAAATAAAAAGATTTGTGATGAGTTTAAGAGTTCTCCTTGAAAAACTGGATTTTATCGGCTATTTTTGAGTAAACTCTTTCTTCCGCTATGTCTAAATCAAGTAAAATTCGAGTTTTAGCACTAGGATTGATTCAAAATGGCGATCGCATTTTTGTTTCCCAAGGCTATGATCCCATTAAAAAACAAACCTTCTATCGAGCATTAGGAGGAGGGGTTGATTTTGGAGAATTGAGCCTTGATGCCTTAAAACGAGAATTTCAAGAAGAAATTCAAGCGGAATTAACAAATATTCACTATTTAGGATGTTTAGAAAATATTTTTGTGTATGATAAAAAGAGTCAACATGAATTTATTCAACTGTATCGATGTGATTTTGTTGATGTCAAATTTTATCAACTGGAAGAACTAGAATTTGTGGAAAAGAAACGTAAGAAAAAAGCGTTATGGGTTCCTTTAGAAGATTTTAAGTCAGGAAAATTAGTTTTATTTCCCGAACAGTTTTTACAATATTGTGAGTAAGAATTACTGCAAGGTAAATCGTAATTATCTAATATTTACACTTGAAATGTAAAGTTTTGTACAAAGTTGCAGAGATTGTCAAAATTTCCCTGACCATTTGCTAGAGTCAACAGGAAATAGACTATTAAGGGAGACGAAACTATGCAACTTAAATCCAAACCCTCTAAATCTGCACCCTTAACCACTTCTGAAGAAAAAATACTAGAAAATTCAACTGTAACGTCCCGTCAAAAAACTCTAAAGTTTGCCTTATTTTTGATGAAATGGCTTGTCTTTGGTTCATTGACGGGAATTTTAGCAATTTTAGCCTTAATTACCTTGGCGGTGATGATAACACCCGTTAGCAATTGTGCCAATACAGCTAAAAGCAGTGAAGCCAAACAATATTTAGGTTCTATTAATAAAGGACAACAAGCTTTTTTTGCTGAAAATAGTCGCTTTTCTAATCAGATTGAGCCTTTGGGAATAGGCATTAAAACCCAAACAAATTCCTATCAATATTCAGTTCGCACTACTAAAAATGCAGCCTTTAGCTATGCTCAACCTCTTCCTGAAGCGAAAGGTATCAGTGGCTACATAGGTGCTGTTTTTTTAATTTCTCCTCCTTCCAAAACCAATCATTCTGATTTAGGGACAACCCAATCAATTATTTGTCGAGTTCCTCCCAACGAACGTCAACTTGTCCCAGAACCGATCTTAAAAAATGGGATTCCTACCTGTGTTGAACCTTCAGTTAATATTAATAAATAAAGCTTTATGTTAATCCTTGAGCTTTTAAAGGGGTTACTGATTCTGGGTCTGATTTTTATTCCCCTAGAACAGTTGTTTTATTTGCACCGTCAACGAATTTTTAGACCCGGTTGGTTAACAGATCTCACCTATTTTTTTATCGGTCATTTTGTGGGAAAAGTAGGATTGTCTTTGAGCTTAGGAATAGGAACTATTTTAGTTACTCCTTTATTACATCTCAAATGGCAAGAGACAATTTCGGCTCAACCCATTGTATTCCAACTGATAGAAGCAATTGTGATTGCAGATTTAGGGTATTATTTTGCTCACCGATTGTTACATACGGTTCCTGAGTTGTGGAAATTTCATGCTGTACATCATAGTATTGAATCCATTGACTGGTTAGCAACGGTGCGAGTCCATCCAGTAGATCAAATATTTACCAAATTTTTCCAAGTAATCCCTTTAGTTATTTTAGGGTTTAGTGCTGAAACTTGGGGAATTTATGCCTTATTTTCGGTCGTGGTTGCATTTTATATTCATGCCAATATCCGCTTAAAAATTGCAGGATTAAAATGGATAATTGCAACTCCTCAATTTCATCATTGGCATCATATTCAAGAAGCAGAAATGGAAACCAGAAATTTAGCAGCACAATTACCCTTGATTGACTGGCTATTTGGAACTCTGTATTTTTCTCCATCTAAAATTCCTAATTCCTATGGAATTAAACAATCAATTCCGAGGGGATATTTAGGACAGTTAATTTATCCGTTTCGGAGATATGACTATGAATCCTAATTTTAACATTAAGACGAATAAACGCTGGTTTTATCCTTTAGTTCTGATATTAATGGTTCTAGGAGTGGGTATGATTTCATTAACGTTGATTGCCAAAATGAACCATTTAGATGTTGTGACTTTTGTAAAAAGCTTCAATACCCCTGAAGTAACGGTAGAAGAACTGAGCCAAAAAGATTTGAAATCTGTGATTTTTATTGATGTGCGATCGCCTGAAGAATATGAAGAGGATCATATTCCTAATAGTATTTTAGTTCCGATCACTGAAATTGAACAGGGAAAAGGAATTGAAAAAATCCAAGAAATTGCTAAAACCTATAGCATTTCTCCTGTCGAGAAACCAACTTTAATCCTTTATTGTCAATTAGGCCCCCGTTCTATTAAAGCCTATCAAAAATTAGAAAAAACTGGATTAAATTTAGTGGTTTTGCAAGGAGGAATGACCGCTTGGCGTAAACATTTTAAACTCTAATTTTTGTGTGGCTTCTATATTAATCAACTACTCTTAACCATCCCCGATGTAACCGAGTAATAATTTCACTAATTTGTTGACACTCTTTTAAGCCTAAAACTTGGTCAGAAAAAATTAAAGACGTTAATCCTTGTTGGTCAGCGCGAGTAATTTGACCTGTGGCGTAAATTTTGTTAACAATACGCTGAATCTCAGTAGATGTACCTAATGATACTTTATTCATCCTTCCCTCTTCAAGCAAATGCTTATTAGTACACCCTTCTAATTCCCTATCAGGACAATTTTGATGTGGGTTTACCTTTGAGGGGTAAAATTAGAGGGGTGCAGAGTCCAAGGATGAAAATTTTCGTTAGGATTGCTCCGCCGAAACGTAAGTTGCTAATCCTCTAAATTTGAGTCCCAGGATGATATCATTTAGCTCAGAACCCAAATAGTTTCCTGTTTGAGTAATGGCATTAATGAAGTAGAATCCATCTAAATCCGTTGCTGTTTCTGCCCAATTGTTAATATCAAAAGAGCTAATTTTATTAAATTCTGATACAGGTTTAGCGTTTTGTTCATCGGGTAATACATACAGATGATCACCTGATTTTTCAACAATAGTTACGCCCCTGACTTTACGGATTTTCGTTAGGGAAACAGGTTGTAATGGGTTGTATCCTTGAATAATTTTCATGTCAACCTCTCCTCTGGGTTGATGATTTAGATGGAAGGTTTGGGTGCGACTAGGATGAGAATGATCTTGATATCATTACTATCTCTATTAAAGTCGGTTCTCACCGGGGAGATTATTCCAGTTATTTTCGCGTCCCCAAAGTCTGTCCTCGATTAAGGGGAAAGACGGATTCTATTATGTAACGGATGTGACAATTCAACAAGTGGTTTCACGGCCAACGTTATTATTCGTAAAATTTCCGGGTTTAAATTTTATTTATTCAAATAAAAAAACCTTCTCTGGAACAGGGAAGGGAGAGGGGAATTTTGAAGCCAGAAAGGAGTTTAACGGAATTTAGAAAGAGAATATGGAATAGGCTTTCAATCCCATCAACGCTTTAATGATTTTTGTTTAAGCCTAATACTTTTCGTAAGAGGGTTTGATCTGAAAATTTTGCGGATAAACGACCGTTCTCTAAATCGCGAATCCAACTTTGGCTCTTACCTGTGATTCTCGCCAACTCCCTCTGACTCATCCCTTGCTGTTTACGAGCCGTAACAATTTGTTCAGGTAAAAGATTCATCTCCGGCTTTAACTTAATTTTTCGGGTCTGAGTCCCTCGTTGTTGCTGTTTTGGGGTTTTCATTCGTTGTTCCCAATCTACCGGAAGTTCAAACCATAAAATCCGGGCATTCATCAATAAATTCCATTTACCGCGAGGACTAGCATCAGTAATTCGGGTTTCATTACTTCCATCCTGAATCCAAAAATCTAGGGCGGCATCAGCATCATCGGGAAGTTCGCCTAACTTTGCCCATAACGGTTGAATTTCAGGGGGATAAGTCACTGAATCAAAAACGGGTTTTAATCCATAATGATTTAAACATTCTAAATCTCTTTCAAAGGTTCGTAAAAGCCGCTTGCGCTCTTCTCGTCTTTGGGAAGCAAAGGTTAATTTCTCTTCTCCGTAAGCAACTCGCATTAATTTGGGGACAGTAATCCGTTGTTCTTTGCCCATTTTGGTTTTAAATAACAGCCACAGCATCATCCGAACAGCCCCTTCATGTTGTTGCCAAATACTCATCACAATACTTAAAAGGGATTGGGGTAGAATGCCATATTGATAAAAGGCAGTTTGTTCTTTACAACCTTGTTGGTTTAAAAAATATTTTGCCCAAATTCCAGCTTTGATTTTGAAGGTTAAACCCACTAAATATTTACATCCCATCTCATCTTCTTGAAAATGATGTTGAACTTCAGTGAGATGCCATAAGGGACTATTGACAATTAAAAATTTATTCACTTTTCCTTGCTTTGGCCAGTTAATAGACCCGGTAATAAAACAAGGTTGTTCCGCAATTTTACGAATCAGGGAAAGTTTAGTGGCTTTGCTGAGATCTTTCCGTTTATCTAACTCTAAATATTCTTCAATTTGGCGATCGCTAATGATAAACTCTTCTTCCCAAGGCTTTTCTAACGCGGTTGCATGAGCCGCATAAATTAAGTGCATACAAGCGGCTCGAATATCGAAAGACTGAATCCCAGTTAGTGCGAGTTCTCCGATAGAATGATCACTCATTCGTAACGTAATCATTCCCCGTCCGCCATTGACTCGTCGTTCATAATAAGGCTCCCCAACCTCATCAAATTTCCAATCCAAGGATTGTCGCTGTGTTAATAAGTTACACAATTCCCACATCACCATAGAAGAGGCAAACGGATGATTTTTCCCATTCGCAAATAAAGATGGGCTAGTTACTGGTCTGAGTTCTGCTTTATATCTCCCTTTTTTCGATTCAGAGGGTAGAGGACAAGAAATTGGACACAACATTAAACATTGAGGTTCAGAATAATAGCCTTCGCAATTATTACAAAGGTTGGGATCGATCCAATAATGATTGTCCTTGATTTGAACTGCACCCGTTGGGCAAACAGGGCGACAGGTATCACAAGCCAGACAATGACCAGGGATTTTATAAGCCATAAACCAATCTGAAATATTTGGGTTTTGGGATATGAGATCAAACTCGGAATTTTTTTTCTTGCTGGAACAGTTAAGCAAAAAAACGCTATTTATGATTTTTAGTAAAGTAACAATATTATTTGATAATTTGTGTTCATGGTAAGCATTTTTACGCTTTTCTATAGGGGGCTGCTGACGAAGATTGAAACAACAGCCCCCAGTGGGATGATCAGATTGATTGCAAGAACGTTGATGAATACTGTTTCTGGAGAAAATTCAGCCTATTTTCAGTTAATCATTTATTCTTTGTATATAGAAAAATTTAAGCTCAAATTCTCTTGATCAAGGTCGATATAAAAAAGTGCGTTGTTGGGAATTCAGCACCTATTTTTAGGGCTAAAGTGCAACAACAAGTTGTTATCACAATTCTAGTGTTGAACTGCTGATTTTATTGTAGGGGTTTCCCAACCCCTACAATTTTTTGTCAAAAATCATACATAGATTTTTAGCAATCTGATTCTTCTTCCTCCTTAGTTTTGCTCGTAAGCACTATGAGTGTGACATTGTTTAGGACAAGCCCGTGAACAAGCTTCACAGCCAATACAGTTATCAATATTAACAATCGTCATCACTTTACGTTCAAATTCTTCGTCTTCCTCGTCCTCCACAAATTCTCCTTCCTCATTCAGTGCTTGTAGTCCTAGAACATCTTGACCACAAACCTTTAAGCATCTGCCACAACCTAAGCATTTTGCATAATTAATGGCAGTAATAAATTGAGGCGTCCAGGTTTTACCCCCGCGTGTTAATCCTGTTAATGTTGCCATAATGATTCCTCAGATTCCCAATAGATAAAGGGTTGAATTGTTTAAATACTGCTCAACTCAAACTATAGATTTATTTTAACTCACTTTTTTAAAAAAGTAAAGAGATTTTTGATAAAAATTATAGAGAAATCTAATTTTAGTTTTAGAAAAATTGGAATCACAATTTGTAGGGGTTGGGTTGCCCAACCCTCTAGGGTTATGGATTGGGAAAACTCAACCCCTAGCTGAAAGATTTAGAATTGCGATGGGCTCCGCCCAGCCGAAGGCTATCGCTTCAATTACTGAGAAGATTGACAAGTTTTTTCAGTATGACTACGGGGACAGGTTTCTAAGTTTGTTATCGTTTTAGCAATGGGGGTCAAACCCAGCCAAACATCAATTTTTTCAGGATTAAACCCAACAGAAAATATATCACCTACCTGCATCAAAGGGCGACGAATTAACAAGGGGTCAGCTAACATTAATTCTAGGGCTGTTATTTCATCCAATTCATCCAGTATTACGTCTCCCGACTTAATCGCAGGCGCACTCAAATTAAACCACTCACTGACAGGTAAACTCCCGAAAAACGGGCGCAAACCTTCCACAGTCCAAGGCGTTGTTAAAAGATTACGCGCCTCAACTTGATGACCGGCTGCTACTAACAAAGTTTTCTGTTTCGTATTATTAATACAACCCGGTTTTTCATAGAAAATGATATGAACCATTGTGATTGATATTGCCTCCTCTTCAATTTATTTTCAACTTTGTATAACAACCTGTAGGGATTGGGTTACTCAACCTTCTAGGAATCTGGGTTGGATTACCCAACCCCTACAATCAAAAATTAAAACAATTTAATCCCTGTTTTTAAGGAATTAAAATTCCGTTTGCACCTGTTTAATTTAGGCGCTTGGCTTCAACAGTTTGAGGGAGTTTTAACGGTTCTTGTGAATTAGAAATTTCCAACTCCCAACCATTGGCTAAGGTTAAAATTTTCCCCGATGATTCAACACGTTCACTGACAACTTCTTCTTCTAAGTCTTTCTTAGCAACATAAACCATTAAATGCCCATTTGTATGACGACGCAACATGACTTTCATGAAACTTCTTCAACCTCTTCTAATTCTTTTTTTTTGCAACCAACAATAAACCCTCTTTCTAAAAAATGCACAGCATAAATATAAGAGGTTTGTAAATAAGTTCCAATCCCAACGACATAACCAATTTCACCTTTTTTGGCAAGGGTTGCGCCGATATCCTGACCGGGAAAAGTGCCATCATTCCGAATTAATTTGCGAGTTCGGACTTTTTGGTTAATTTCAAAGACAGGGGGACAATTTAACTCCAGTTCATCTAACTGCATTAAGCACTCCTCCGTTCTGTTGCTAAATTCACTAATTCCTGTACAGTTAAATCCCGTTTCACTTGTACAGAAAAATTTCTAACCTGTTCTAAAATCCCTTGGGTTTCATCGGAATTAAGATAAATCCCATGATTTTCTAGAACATCAAACAGTAGATGTCGTCCTGAATGTTTACCGATCGCTAACCGTCGTTCTCCGCCAACTTCTTGAGGTGCAAACGGTTCATAGGTAAAGGGATTTTTGAGAACCCCATGAGCATGAATTCCAGCTTCATGAGCAAAGGCATTTTTACCAACGATCGCTTTCCAAGGAGGAACAACACCGCCCGATGCTTTTTCAACAAATTGTGAGAGTTCTTGGAAATGGTGAGTATCGATTCCTAAGTCAAGATTATACACTTGTTTAAGTGCCATAACGACTTCTTCTAATGCCGCATTACCCGATCTTTCACCTAATCCATTTACAGTTGTATTCACAGAAGTTGCACCCGCAATTACTCCGGCGATCGCATTAGCGGTTGCCATCCCTAAATCATTATGGGTGTGCATTTCCACAGGAATTTCTAATAGTGAAACCAGTTCACTAACCTTTCTGTGAGTGCCAAAGGGATCTAAGATTCCAACAGTATCACAGAATCGAAACCGTGAAGCGCCTAATTCTTCTGAATAAAGGGCAACATCTAGGAGAAAATTTTCATCCGCTCGTGAAGAATCTTCTCCCCCAATAGATACATATAACCCTTGATCAACCGCAAAGCTAACAGTATCTCGAAGTTGAGCTAAAACTCGTCGCCATTGCCCTTGAAATTTAGCATCAATTTGAATGTTTGAAACCGGAATTGAAATATGAACCCGCTTCAAACCACAAGCAATTGATGCTTCAATATCACTTATAACTGCACGGTTCCAGCCTAGAATTTGAGCATTTAAACCTAAGCTTAAAATCCGAGCGATCGCTTTTTGTTCTTCCAGCCCCATAGCAGGAATTCCCACTTCTAATTCTTGGACTCCCATCATATCCAAAAGCAAAGCGATCAGGATTTTTTCTTCTAGGGTAAAGGCAACACCCGCCGCTTGTTCACCATCTCGGAGTGTGGTGTCATTAATAATAACTTGATTCATATTAATTCTGCTCCTCATGGTCATTTAGATTTTAGATTTTAGACTTTAGATTTTGGATTTACTCGGTCGGAAAGGATGAAGCTTTTTGCTCGAAAAATCCTCACCCGATACTAACTTCGATTCGGGTACAATCTCGATTAAATGTGCGTCGGCTTTGGAGAAGATTTCGGCTTTTTAATGGGAAGCTCAAGATCATTCATGATTTTTGCAACCATCCGTTCATAGATGAACGCCCAAAACAGTAGATAAGCGGCTGAACAAGCAACACTAATCATAATCAATAGCTCCTTAATCGTTGACGGTTTTCTTTAGGGCGAGGTGAGACACAAGCCACTAGGGAATGGGAAATTTTGAAAGTGGAACAGGCATCTTGCCTGTGGGAGCAAACTGCTGAACTTGCTGTTCTAATTTCTCAATCCGCACTATAAGGGAACGAATGGCAGCAGCTTCTGGGTCGGGTAAGATCCCATGTTCCAAAGGGCAGCCTTTACCGGGTTTAGAAACAATTCGTCCAGGGACACCCACAACAGTACAGTCCGCCGGAACGTTTTGTAACACAATTGAGCCCGCACCAATGCGAACCTGATCCCCAATGTGAAGATTGCCTAAAATTTTTGCCCCTGCACCGACCACAACCTGATTGCCTAAAGTGGGGTGGCGTTTACCCGTTTCTTTCCCCGTCCCCCCCAAAGTTACACCTTGGTAAATCAGGACATTCTCTCCAATGATTGCGGTTTCACCAATGACAACCCCCAAACCATGATCAATAAAAGCTCCTTTACCAATGACCGCACCGGGGTGAATTTCAATTCCGGTTAAAAATCGAGCAATATGGGAAATGAACCGGGGAAGAAAAGGAACTTGGTATTGATGCAAACTGTGGGCTAGGCGATATAAACACAGAGCGTGAAAACCCGGATAACAAAATAGCACTTCTAATCTGCTCTCGGCGGCGGGGTCACGTTCAAAAATAATTTGGAAATCAGCCCATAGGGTTGTTAACAGATTTTCAGAACCAGGTTCTTTTGCTATCAAGTTTGTTTCTGATTTCGGATTACTGTTAACGGCTGATTTCCGGGCTCCCTGGGTCTGCAAAGGAAGGAGTGGGAACACTTTCTCAGGAGGTAAACGAGTTAGAAGTTGCAGCATTGGTGGAGGAGAGAGCGGAAGCAATACCATTTGTTTTCCTGCTTATAGCAGATGCTCTTTGCCATAATCAGCCCTAATCCCCAGGTTGAAATTACTATAATTTATTAAGTTTGTACTCAAGTGTTTTAAACCCAGTGAAATCAGGCTAAAAAAAATCTTTTGGGGATAGGGGTGCTAGTATTTTTCGGGTTAGGGGTGAGTATTTTTTTAGGGGGGCTTGAGTATTTTTTTGTACTCATTGAAAGCCTTTCTATAGTTAGGGTTCAGCTATTTTAGCTTGAGTAGTTTTACATTGATAAGCTGACATAATCAGAGCGATAAGAGATTAAGCAAATATAAAATTTTTGTTACGATAACTACCATTTGAAAAATCAAAGTGATAACTTAGATACAAAATTAATAGTCTTCAGAAATGTTGGGATAGTTATCCAACTATTTCAGCTTAATTGAGTAGTTTTTGAGTACAAACTTCCGACTCAAAAAAAGGGGGTGTAAATGTCCTCAAAGCTACTCCTAGATTGGGTTTGGGTGTGAGTAGGGAGAATTCCAGTCCCTAATGCCAAAAATACTCATCCCCCCCCTAAAAAATACTCGTACCCCATACCCAAAATATTTTTTCGATCCTGATATAGAGGGGCTTTGAAGCCTTGAGTAGAATTCCAATTATTTCAATAAATCTGAACTGGGGGAACAACTCAAACCCCTAAAACGGTGGCTGCTATAAATCCAATAACGTCAGGCACTTAAGTCCACGACTCAGAAGGCAACCTTAGCTTCTTGACCGATAAGTGTTCTTACGTCGATTAATCAGTTCGTTATTAGACTTACGGATTTCGATGTCACCTACTACAGAACTTCTCTCGAAACTAGAAGCGAAAGCGCAACCCGATGCCCTTCCCACATCCCAAAAGTCCGGCTCCTGTGGTTGCAGTTCATCTTCTTCTGAAACGACCGTAGACGAAAAAATCCAACAGCGCATCGCCAAGCATCCCTGCTATAGCGAAGAAGCACACCATCATTACGCTAGAATGCACGTTGCTGTTGCTCCAGCTTGCAATATTCAATGTAACTACTGCAACCGCAAATATGACTGTGCGAACGAAAGCCGCCCTGGTGTTGTTAGTGAACTGCTGACCCCCGAAGAAGCCGCCCATAAGGTGCTGGTAATTGCGGGAAAAATTCCCCAAATGACAGTTTTAGGCATTGCTGGCCCTGGCGATCCCTTGGCAAACCCGAAGCACACCTTCCGCACTTTTGAACTCATTGCCGAAAAAGCCCCGGATATTAAGCTATGTCTGTCAACCAATGGCTTAATGTTACCTGACTATATTGATCAAATTAAACAACTGAATATTGATCATGTAACTCTAACCATTAATATGGTTGACCCAGAAATTGGGGTTAAAATTTATCCTTGGATTCGTTATAATCGCAAACGCTATACAGGCATTGAAGCCGCCAAAATTCTGCACGAACGGCAGATGGAAAGCTTAGAAGCCTTAAAAGCAGCAGATATTCTCTGTAAAGTTAATTCTGTTATGATTCCGGGGATTAATGATCAACATCTCCCCGAAGTTAACCGAGTGATTCGGGAAAAAGGAGCCTTTCTCCATAATATTATGCCCCTGATTTCCGCACCCGAACATGGCACTTACTTTGGTTTAAATGGTCAACGAGGGCCAACCCCTAAAGAACTGAAGGCAGTTCAAGATCAATGTTCCGGCAACATGAAGATGATGCGCCATTGTCGCCAGTGTCGCGCTGATGCCGTTGGACTTTTAGGGGAAGACCGCAGCCAGGAATTTACCAAAGACAAATTCCTAGACATGACACCCGAATATAATTTAGAAACACGGCAAGAAGTCCATGCAGCCATTGATCAAGTTCAAGCCGAACAAAGAACAGTCAAAACTGCAAAAGCCCACAAGAAAGTTGCCAATTCTCCTAAAATTTTAGTTGCTATTGCCACCAAAGGCGGTGGTTTAGTGAATCAACACTTCGGTCATGCCAGAGAATTCATGATTTATGAAGTGGATGCCAACGAAGCTAAATTTGTCGGACACCGTAAAGTTGAACAATATTGTCATGGAGGCTATGGCGAGGAAGATTCTCTCGACAATATTTTAAAAATGTTAGAAGGTTGCACGGCGGTTCTGGTTTCTAAGATTGGTCACTGTCCTCAAGAACAATTGAAACAAGCCGGAATTGAAGCGATAGAAGTCTACGATGTGATTGAAAAAGCAGTCACAGAATATTACCACAAATGGTTTTCTCTGCAAGTTTGTAGCGATTCTATCTTAGCCAATCCGTAATTTCTTAACTTCCATCAGCCGCCCTTTATTGGAGTCGTCTCATGTCTGTTATTTATCTTGATAACAATGCCACCACCCAGGTAGATCCCTTAGTTGCTGAGGCAATGCTACCCTTCCTGACACAATATTATGGCAACCCGTCTTCAATGCACACCTTCGGCGGACAAGTGGGTAAAGCCATTAAACAAGCCAGAGAACAAGTTGCTGCTTTATTAGGAGCAGAACCGACCGAAATCGTTTTTACCAGTTGTGGGACAGAAGGAAATAACACCGCAATTCGCGCCGCCTTAGCCACAAATCCCAACAAAAAACATATTATTACGACTGAAGTTGAACACGCTGCAATTTTAAGTCAGTGCAGACAATTAGAAAGTCAAGGTTATCAAGTTACCTATCTTTCAGTTAATCGTCAAGGACAATTAGACTTAGATGAATTAGAAGCTAGTTTAACGGGTGGTACGGCAGTTGTTTCGATTATGTATGCGAATAACGAAACAGGCGTTGTTTTTCCCATTGAACAAATTGGGCAAATTGTTAAAGCTAAAGGCGCAATCTTTCATGTGGATGCGGTGCAAGCCGTTGGTAAAATTCCCCTAGATCTAAAAAATAGCACCATCGATTTACTCACCTTATCGGGTCACAAACTACACGCACCGAAAGGAATTGGGGTTTTGTATGTACGAAAAGGGGTACGTTTCCGGCCGTTATTGTTAGGGGGACACCAAGAACGGGGACGACGGGGGGGTACGGAAAATGTACCCGGAATTATTGCCCTCGGTAAAGCCAGCGAATTAGCATTAGTTCATTTGGCAGATGTGAAAAAAGAACAGCAATTGCGCGATCGCTTAGAACAAGGTTTACTCGCAAAAATTCCCAATTGTGAAGTCAATGGTCATCCGATTCAACGCTTACCTAATACCAGCAATATCGGGTTTAAATATATTGAAGGTGAAGCAATTTTACTCTCCCTCAATCAATACGGAATCTGCGCTTCTTCGGGTTCTGCTTGCACCTCTGGTTCCTTAGAACCCTCCCATGTTTTAAGAGCATTAGGTCTACCGTATTCTGTCTTACATGGTTCGATTCGCTTCTCTCTTTCTCGATATACAACAGATGAAGAAATTGACACCGTATTAAAGGTAATGCCAGAAATTGTAGAACGGTTAAGAGCATTATCTCCCTTCAAGAGTGACGAAGAAGCCTGGTTAAAAGAACAAGAAAAAGCAATTGCTACTGCCCAAAGTTAAAGACAGGCAATAGGCAATAGGCAACCGTCAACTGTCAACTGTCAACTGATAACTGATAACTGATAACTGATAACTGAATTCTTATGTGGGACTATACAGAAAAAGTCATGGATCTCTTCTATAATCCCCAACATCAGGGAACCATAGAAGATTGCAACGAACCTGGATTAAAAATTGTCACTGGAGAAGTTGGAAGCATTGCTTGTGGAGATGCCCTCAGACTCCATCTCAAAATTGATGAACAGACCGATAAAATTTTAGACGCTCGGTTTCAAACCTTTGGTTGTGCTAGTGCGATCGCTTCTTCTTCCGCCTTAACCGAAATCATCATTGGCATGACCGTTGATCAAGCGTTAAACCTCACAAACCGTGAAATTGCTGAATATCTCGGAGGTTTACCCGAAGAAAAAATGCACTGTTCGGTCATGGGACAAGAAGCCTTAGAAGCGGCGATTTTCTCCTACAAAGGCATCCCTCTGGCTAACCATGAAGAAGATGAAAGTGCTATGGTGTGCCGCTGTTTCGGAATCAGCGAAACCCGAATTAAAAAGGTGATTCATGAAAACAAACTCACCGATGCCGAACAGGTGACAAATTACATTAAAGCGGGGGGCGGATGTACGTCTTGTCTGGCCGACATTGATGATTTAATTGCTGCGGTTTGGCAAAACCCTGATTTTGAAGTTCCAGTTACCCCAGAAATCAGCCCTCAACCCCTCCTGACGAATTTACAAAAAATCACCTTAATTCAACAGGTGATAGATACCGAAATTAAACCTTTCCTCGCTTTGGATGGCGGTGATGTCGCCCTATACGACGTTGAGGGAGACAAAGTAAAAGTCATTCTGCAAGGAGCTTGTGGTTCCTGTTCCAGCAGCTTAGTCACCTTAAAAGTTGCCATTGAAGGCAAATTGCGAGAACGGGTACTACCCACCTTAATCGTTGAAGCCGTTAACCCTTATTAAGTCTAAAAGCCATGAGTTATCCATCGAAAGGGCGATCGCCGCCGGGTGACGTTCCTTATATCCAAAACAGAATCCCTAGCTTGGTTTGCAGTTGACAAGAACCCACCTACAAACCACTCGATCCAAACAAACCTTTTAACTAATCCTACAGAGAGACTATCATGAGCGACAAAATCAGACAAATCGCATTCTACGGTAAAGGCGGTATCGGTAAATCCACCACCTCCCAAAACACGATCGCAGCGTTAGCAGAAATGAAAAAGCGGATCATGATCGTGGGTTGTGACCCCAAAGCAGACTCGACCCGCTTAATGCTGCACAGCAAAGCCCAAACCACAATTCTGCATCTAGCAGCCGAACGCGGCGCCGTTGAAGACCTGGAACTGGATGAAGTGTTGTTAACTGGATGGGGTGGTGTCCGTTGCGTGGAATCGGGTGGCCCAGAACCTGGTGTCGGTTGCGCTGGACGGGGAATTATTACCGCCATTAACTTCCTTGAAGAAAATGGCGCCTATGAAGATTTAGATTATGTCAGCTATGACGTATTAGGGGACGTTGTATGCGGTGGTTTCGCCATGCCCATTCGGGAAGGCAAAGCCCAAGAAATTTACATTGTTACCTCCGGTGAAATGATGGCAATGTATGCTGCCAATAACATTTCTCGCGGGATTCTCAAATACGCTCACTCCGGTGGTGTCCGCCTCGGTGGTTTAATCTGCAACAGCCGTAAAGTTGATAAAGAAATCGAACTGATTGAAGCCCTGGCTGATAAACTCGGCACACAAATGATCCACTTTGTTCCTCGTGATAATGTGGTGCAACACGCTGAACTGCGTCGGATGACAGTGATCGAATATAGCTCTGATCACCCTCAAGCCGATGAATACCGGGCTTTAGCGAAGAAAATTGACGAAAATACTAAACTCACCATTCCTACTCCCTTATCGATGGATGAGTTAGAAGAATTACTGGTCGAGTTTGGTATTTTGGGCGACGACAAAGAATACGAGCATCTCGTTGGCAAAACTGCCAAAGAAGTTGCAGCCGTCTAACAGCAAGCAACAGGAAACAGGAAACAGGAAACTTTGGATTAGCCGTTGATATCTCCCTCCTATCTCCTCCTGTTTCCTACCTCCTAACAGCAATTTATTCTCTACTCTCTAATACTGAAATCCTATGACACCTCCAGAAACCATTACCTATCCAGAAACCACCACTGAAGCCACAACTGAGGCAACGGTTGATGTAGAGACGCGCCATGGCACGTCTGTACCAATTGATACAAAAGCACTGATTCAAGAAGTCCTAGATTCCTATCCCGAAAAAAGCCGTAAAAAACGGGAAAAACACCTCAATGTCTATGAAGAAGGTAAATCGGATTGTGGTGTGAAGTCCAATATCAAATCTCTTCCAGGTGTGATGACCACTAGAGGCTGCGCCTACGCCGGATCGAAAGGGGTGGTCTGGGGGCCGATCAAAGACATGATCCATATTAGTCATGGCCCTGTTGGTTGCGGTTATTACTCTTGGTCAGGTCGTCGCAACTACTACATCGGGACAACGGGTATCGACACCTTTGGCACGATGCAATTTACCTCAGATTTCCAAGAACGGGATATCGTCTTCGGGGGTGACAAAAAACTTTCCAAGCTGATTGATGAACTCGAAGAACTCTTCCCCTTAAATCGAGGGATTAGTATTCAATCTGAATGCCCCATCGGGTTAATTGGGGATGATATTGAAGCCGTCGCCCGTACAAAATCGAAACAAACAGGCAAAACTGTTGTTCCTGTGCGCTGCGAAGGATTCCGGGGTGTATCTCAATCCCTCGGACACCATATCGCCAATGACACCATCCGCGACTGGGTATTCCCGAAAGCCGATAAAGCCAAAAAAGAAGGAACCATCAGCTTTGAACCTGGCCCTTATGATGTGGCAATTATTGGGGACTATAACATCGGGGGTGATGCTTGGTCGAGCCGGATTTTATTAGAAGAAATTGGCTTGCGGGTTGTGGCTCAGTGGTCTGGAGATGGCACACTGCAAGAAATGATGCTCACCCCTCAAGTGAAGCTGAATCTGATTCACTGCTATCGGTCAATGAACTATATCAGCCGTCACATGGAGGAAGCTTACGGAATCCCCTGGTTAGAATATAACTTCTTTGGCCCTACGGAAATTGCTGCCTCCTTACGAGCCATTGCCGCTAAATTTGACGAAACCATCCAAGCGAAAGCAGAAGAAGTTATTGCTCGTTATCAAGCCCAAGCGGATGCCATTATTGAGAAATTCGGCCCCCGTCTGCAAGGGAAGAAAGTGGCTCTCATGGTCGGAGGCTTACGTCCTCGCCACGTTGTTCCTGCCTTCAAAGATCTGGGGATGGAAATTATCTCTACGGGTTATGAGTTTGGTCATAATGACGACTACAAACGCACCACCCACTATGTCGAAGGTGGCACACTCATTTATGACGACGTAACAGGTTATGAATTTGAGGAATTTGTTAAAGCCTTAAAACCTGACCTCGTAGCCTCTGGAATTAAAGAAAAATATGTCTTCCAGAAAATGGCACTGCCTTTCCGCCAAATGCACTCCTGGGATTATTCCGGCCCCTATCACGGTTATGACGGTTTCGCGATCTTCGCCCGTGACATGGACTTAGCCCTCAATAGCCCCACCTGGGATTTAGTCAAAGCCCCTTGGAAGAAATAAAAGTGGAACAGGCATCTTGCCTGTCACTAGATAAGTTAATAAAAAGAACAGGCATCTCGCCTGTTCCACCACCTCAACAATTAGTGGAGAAAGACAATGGCTCAGAATGTAGAGAATATTAAAGATCACGCAACGCTGTTCCAAGAACAAGAATATCAGGAACTTTTCACCAATAAGAAAGAATTTGAAGGTGGACACGACCCGGATGAAGTCGCCCGGATTGCTGAGTGGACAAAAACCTGGGAATATCGGGATAAAAACTTTGCCCGTGAAGCCTTAACCGTCAACCCCGCGAAAGCTTGCCAACCGTTAGGCGCGATTTTAGCCGCCGTAGGTTTCGAGTCTACCCTTCCCTTCGTTCACGGTTCTCAAGGGTGTGTGGCTTACTTCCGCACCCACTTCACTCGCCACTTTAAAGAACCCTTCTCGGCGGTTTCCTCTTCCATGACCGAAGATGCTGCCGTGTTTGGTGGACTCAACAACATGATTGATGGGTTGGCGAATGCCTACGCCCTATATAAACCTAAAATGATTGCCCTCTGTACGACTTGTATGGCAGAGGTAATTGGGGATGACTTGGGGGCGTTTATTTCCAACTCCAAGGAAGCGGGTTCTGTGCCTAAAGACTTCCCGGTTCCTTATGCCCATACTCCTAGCTTTGTCGGTTCCCATATCACGGGTTACGACAATATGATGAAGGGGATTCTGTCTAACTTAACCGCAGGTCAGAAGAAAGAAACCACCAATGGCAAAGTTAACTTAATCCCTGGTTTTGAAACCTATATTGGCAACCTGCGGGAAGTTAAACGGATGGCGTCTTTAATGGGGGCAAATTATACCCTGTTGGCGGATAATTCTGATTATCTCGACTCGCCCAATGATGGGGAATATCGGATGTATCAAGGGGGAACCAAATTAGACGATGCAGCCGATGCTATTAATGCAGAAGCAACGATCGCATTACAAGCTTATTCCACCTCAAAAACACGGGATTATATTGCTAAAGAATGGGGACAAAAAACCTCCGTTTCCCGTCCTGTTGGAATTCGGGGAACCGATGAATTCTTGATGGCTTTATCTGAACTGACGGGTAATCCTATCCCCCAAGAATTGGAACTTGAACGGGGACGGGCAGTAGACGCGATTACAGATTCTCAATCTTGGATTCATGGTAAACGCATTGCCCTGTATGGTGATCCTGATTTAGTTTATGGTTTAGTTAGCTTCTTGCTGGAGTTAGGGGCTGAACCAGTGCATATTGTGGTTAGCAACAGCAACCCAGAATTTGAAGCTGAGTTAAAAGCGTTGTTAGATTCCAGTCCCTATGGTCAAGAAGCGACGATCTGGGGGGGTAAAGATTTATGGCATATGCGTTCACTCCTCTTCACCGAACCCGTTGATTTGCTGATTGGCAACTCCTACGGAAAATATCTGTGGCGTGATACTAAAACCCCCTTCGTCCGCATTGGCTATCCGATCTTTGATCGTCATCACTTGCATCGGTATGCTACTTTTGGATACCAAGGTACGATCAACCTCTTAAATTGGATTGTCAATACCCTCCTTGACGAACTCGATCGCAACACAATTATCCCTTCCAAAACTGATATCTCTTACGACTTGATTCGTTAAGGGTCACTGTTCACTGTACAGACGCGCCATGGCGCGTCTCTACTAACACTTAACAGTCAACAGCTTCTCACTCTGGACTTCCTGCTATGATTACTTTCTCCCTTCATAAGAAGCTGGATATCCTCTGGCCGTTGCGTCAATGGATAGATGGATTAGAAATTCACGATCGCAACTTCGCCCACCTGATCTGTCAACTTATCCCCGGTCAATGTCCCTTTGAACGAAACATCACGTTATTAGTTGGATGGACGTTACACATTCCTCCCCTGTGTAAGTTCAACCCTTTATACGATGAATTAATTGCCCTGCGGTTCCGCGCCCTCACCTACCTCGCTGATGTTTGTGGCGAACAAGCCAGTTAAAGATTGAGGCAGGGAATCAATGAAACCTCTGCCTTTTGCGATCACAGACAACCGACAACACACCCCTGTCCTATGAAACTCACAAGCGCGAAAATTGCTGAATTGCTGGCGGAAAAGGCTTGCGAACACAATCACAAAAAAGATGGCGACAAGAAGAATAAAGCGTGTAAGCAACAAGCCCAACCCGGTGCTGCCCAAGGGGGTTGTGCCTTTGATGGTGCCAGTATTGCCCTGGTTCCGATTACCGATGTTGCCCATTTAGTACATGGCCCCATTGCCTGTGCTGGGAACGCCTGGGGCAGTCGTGGCAGTTTGTCTTCCGGTTCCAAGCTTTACAAAATTGGCTTTACCACTGATTTAAGTGAAAATGATGTCATTTTTGGGGGTGAGAAAAAGCTTTATAAAGCCATTTTGGAAATTAAAAACCGTTATCAACCCGCAGCAGTTTTTGTTTATTCCACTTGTGTAACAGCCTTAATTGGCGATGACTTAGATGCGGTTTGTGAGGCGGCGAGTACAAAAGTTGGAATTCCTGTGATTCCCGTTCAGTCTCCGGGTTTTGTTGGGAGTAAAAACTTAGGAAATCGGATTGGGGGAGAAACTTTACTAGACTATGTTGTCGGTACAGCCGAACCAGATTATACCACGCCCTACGATATTAATTTAATCGGGGAATACAATATTGCTGGGGAAATGTGGGGCGTTCTTCCCTTATTTGAAAAGTTAGGAATTCGGGTTCTGGCTAAAATTACAGGGGATAGTCGTTACCAAGAAATCTGTACAGCCCATCGAGCCAAACTCAACGTCATGATTTGTTCAAAGGCGTTGATTAATATGGCGAGAAAAATGGAAGAAAAATATGGGATTCCCTATTTGGAAGAATCCTTTTATGGCATTGATGACATGAATCGCTGTTTGCGAAACATTGCTCAAAAAATTGGGGACGCAGACTTACAAGAGCGCACCGAACAATTAATTGCTGAGGAAACTGCCAAGTTAGATGAACAACTGGCGACCTATCGAGCTCGTTTAAAAGGAAAACGAGTAGTTCTGTACACAGGAGGGGTTAAAAGTTGGTCGATTATTTCCGCCGCTAAAGATTTAGGAATGGAAGTTGTCGCCACCAGCACGAAAAAAAGTACAGAAGAAGATAAGGCAAAAATCAAAGATTTGCTGGGCAAAGATGGCATCATGTTGGAAAAAGGAAATGCGGCTGAATTACTGAAAGTAATTGACAAAACAAAAGCAGATATGTTAATTGCAGGGGGACGAAATCAATACACTGCTTTAAAAGCCAAAATTCCCTTTTTAGATATTAACCAAGAACGCCATCATCCCTATTCCGGTTATGTCGGAATGGTGGAAATGGCAAGGGAATTAGACGAAGCTTTATATAGCCCTATTTGGGAACAAATTCGTCAACCCGCCCCTTGGGAATTACGAATAGCTGATGACTAATGACTGATAACTGATAACTGATAACTGATAACTGATAACTGTATTATGGCTACTGTAATCTCCCCTAAAAAACCAGTTGCGGTTAATCCGCTTAAACAATCTCAGCCTTTGGGTGCAGCGTTGGCATTCTTAGGTTTAAAAGGAACAATGCCTTTGTTGCATGGTTCCCAAGGTTGTACCGCCTTTGCTAAAGTTTTGCTGGTGCGACATTTCCGAGAAGCGATTCCGTTAAGTACAACGGCAATGACGGAAGTAAGTACAATTTTAGGCGGAGAAGAAAATGTTGAAATTGCCATTTTAACGCTCTTAGAAAAGGCAAAACCAGAAATTATCGGACTCTGTACAACTGGGTTAACAGAAACACGGGGAGATGATATGGAGGGTATCCTCAGAACCGTGAAACAAGAACATCCTGAATTAAAAGATTTTCCGATTATTTTTGTTTCAACACCTGATTTTAAGGGAGCATTACAAGATGGTTATGCAGCTACAGTAGAAAGTATTATTCGAGAAATTCCGGTAGCTGGAGAAACTCAAAAAAATCAAGTAACGCTATTAGTAAGTTCTGCTTTTACGCCGGGAGATGTTGAGGAAATTAAAGAAATTGTTACTGCTTTTGGATTTGATGCGATCGCTGTTCCTGACCTCTCCACATCTTTAGACGGTCACTTATCAGATGGAGGCTATACCGCAACGACAACGGGGGGGACAACTTTAACGAATTTAAAGCGTATTGGTTCCTCGAATTTTACCCTGGCTTTGGGAGAAAGTATGCGGGTGGTGGCGGAGATTTTACATCAACGTTTTGGTACTGAATATCAGGTATTTCCTCGGCTTACTGGATTAAAAGCGGTTGATGAATTTTTAATGAAATTATCTCAGTTGAGTTCATCTCCGGTTCCTGAAAAATATTGTCGTCAACGTCGCCAATTACAGGATGCCATGTTAGACACTCACTTCTATTTTGGTCGGAAGCGAGTTTGTTTAGCCCTTGAACCGGATTTACTGTATTCAACGAGTGTTTTTTTACAGGAAATGGGGGCAGAAATTCAAGCGGCAATTACCACAACTCAATCCCCTTTACTTGACAAAATTCCCGTTGAATCTGTTATAATTGGAGACTTAGAAGACCTAGAAAATTTAGCGATCGCTTCTGATTTATTAATCTCCAATTCTAATGCTAAAGGCGTGAGTGAAAAACTACACATTCCCCTTTATCGGCTAGGAATTCCCATCTTTGATCGCTTAGGAAATGGTTACTTTTCAACCGTAGGTTATCGGGGAAGTAAAGAATTTTTATTCAATTTAGGGAATCTGCTTCTGGAACAGGAAGAAAATAGCCATCATTCGTTGGGGTTTGATTCCCCCTAACTTCTTACTCAACACAGGAGAAAACCATGAAAATTGCCTTTGCTACGAATGATTCCGTTCATATTAATGCTCATTTTGGTTGGGCAAAACAACTGGAAGTTTATGAGGTTTCCACAGAAGGATATGAATTTGTTAATACTTTAACCTTTGATGGCGACCTCAAAGAGGATGGTAATGAGGATAAATTAGTTCCTAAATTAGAAGCTTTATCGGATTGTACAATTGTTTATGTTTCTGCGATCGGAGGCAGTGCCGCAGCGCGATTAATTCGCAAAAAAGTTACACCCGTAAAAGCTAGAAGTGAAGAAGATTTAATTACCGATATCCTCAATAAATTAGTCCAAACTTTAAAGGGTAATCCTCCCCCTTGGTTGCGAAAAGCACTCCAGCAAAAGGAAAAAACGTTTGAGGATTTCGAGGAGGAATAATTAGACATTAAGCTTTTTTGAGGGATGAAAAATAACGGTAGGGGTTGGGTTATCCAACCCAGATCCCTAGAGGGTTGGGCAATCTAACCCCTACCCTAAAATAGAACAACCTCGACTTGACTTGCAATATCCAACACAACACAGGAGAAAATAACAATGACAACAGAAACCATCATATCCATCACAAACACTCCATTTTTGAAAGAATTAGTTCGCCAAATTCGGGCTCAAGATAGTATGGGCGTTTATCGGAGTTGGTCAGATGAATTAATTCTGAAACCCTTAATTTTAACGAAAGAACAAAAACGTAAAATTTCTGTAGAAGGGGATGTAGAACCCATCACCCAATTAAGAATTACTGCGTTTTATCGGGCGATCGCAACTTTAGTAGAACAAGAAACTGGATTATTATGCCAAGTTGTGATTAACTTAAGCCATGAAGGATTCGGTTGGGCATTAATTTTTTCCGGTCATCTTTTAGTCGTTTCTAAAACCCTCAGAGATGCTCAACGTTTTGGCTATGAATCTATGGAAAAATTAGCAGCAGAAGGCGAAAAACTGACGAAATCTGCTGTTGAATTAGCGACTAAATATCGAGAAGTCACTAACGCTTGAAATCAGTGTTCAGTTATCAGTTATCAGTCATCAGTGAAGGTTGATAAGTTTTTGAAGAAAAACCCAATACAACAAACTATTTCATGACATTTGATAACTGGTAACTGATAACTGGTAACTGATAACTGTTAACTGATAACTGGTAACTGACATGGTTCAAGTTGATTTAACCCTTGACGAATTAAAGACAAAAATTAAGCGTCTTAATAGTCAAGGTGGACAATTAAAAATGGAACTCCATGATTTAGCTGAAGGATTGCCAACGGATTTCGAGAATATTATGGAAGTTGCGGGCAGAACCTATCAACTTTATCGAGAGTTAGACGAACTCAAAAAGCAGCTAAAAGCACGGGAATCTCAATAGAAACTATTTCACCCAAAACCAATCATGACCCAAGCCTTATCTGACTTTAAAAAGTTAATGGATGCGGAAGAATATTTCCAGTTCTTCCAACTCCCCTTTGACGAGCAAATTGTCAATGTTAACCGTCTTCATATCTTGAAGAAATTCTCTCAATTAGTGGCTAAAATTGATGCAGCTTTTCCCGATATCGAACCTGAAGAAAAACTCAATCAGTATCGTGAAGCACTGCAACAAGCCTACAACGTATTTTTAACTTCAACCGCAGTGGAGGAAAAACTCTTCAAGGTTTTCAACGAAAAGCCCAAAAATGTAGTTTTACTCTCAGAAATTGAGTCAGATTAAGGAGGATTGAAATGTTCAGCCTAACACCCACTGAGTTAGAACGTTATCAACGCCAAATCATGCTTCCCGGTTTTGGGGAAGAAGCCCAAAATAAACTTCGTACCAGCACTGTTTTAGTGACAGGTGTGGGAGGGTTAGGAGGAACAGCAGCCCTTTATTTAGCAGTTGCAGGAATTGGACGGTTAATATTAGTTCGAGGTGGTAATTTACGCCGAGATGACATGAACCGCCAAGTTCTGATGACAGAAGATTGGGTGGGGAAACCTCGAATTGAGAAAGCGAAAGAAAGCCTGGCTGCAATTAACCCGGATGTGGAAATTGAGGCTATTCCTGAATATGTAACGGCATCTAATGTTGATTCGTTAGTGTTACAAGCTGATATCACCTTAGACTGTGCCCATAACTTTGTAGAACGGGATTTATTAAATGCAGCTTGTGTCCGTTGGCAAAAACCTATGGTGGAAGCAGCCATGAACGGAATGGAAGCGTATTTAACAACAATTATTCCCGGTAAAACGCCTTGCTTATCTTGTTTATTTCCTGAAAAACCGGAATGGGATAAACGGGGTTTTGGGGTGTTAGGTGCGGTTTCTGGAACCTTAGCTTGTTTAACTGCATTAGAAGCAATTAAGGTGATTACAGGGCTTGGACAACCCTTATTTTCTCACCTGTTAATGATGGATTTAGGGACTTTGAATTTCTCTAAACTTCATACCTATCATGATCGCCATTGTCCGGTTTGTGGCACACAAAAATAGTTGATCTATTGATTCAATTTAGGAGATTTGACCATGATTAATTTAACGGAGAAAGCGGCATTCAGGCTTCGGGCTTTTCTAAGAGCAAAAGGCTCTTCAGATGAAACTGCTACTCGTAGAGGTGTAAGGCTTTCTGTTGCTGATGGGGGATGTAGCGGTTATGAATATAAAATGGATATTACCAGTCAACCTCACTCTGATGATTTGGTAATTGAAGAGGATTCTGTACTATTTTATATTGACCTGAAGAGTTCCCCTTTATTAGAAGGATTAGAGATTGATTTCATTGATGGTTTAATGGAGTCTGGATTTAAGTTTTCTAATCCGAATGCTTCTGGTAGTTGTGGCTGTGGCAAATCTTTCAAAGCTGGGGATTGTACCCCTGCTGCGGTTCCTTGCAGTTAATTTTTTGGTACTTCTACATACATTATAAGGTGTAAAAACATGGGAACAACTTATCAAGTTCGCTTACAAAGCAAAAAGTATGGATTGGATACTGTGATTGATGTCGATGAGGATACTTATATTCTTAAAGCTGCTGAGGAGAACGGAATAGAATTACCTTTCTCTTGTTCTGCGGGTTCCTGTTCGAGTTGTGTGGGAAAAGTCATTGAAGGGGAAATTGATCAATCTGAACAAAATTTTCTGGATGATGAACAAATAGAAAAAGGATTTGTTCTCCTTTGTGTTGCATATCCTCGTTCAAATTGTACCATTCGTACCCATCAGGAAGCGTATTTAGTCTAAGTTTGTAGGGGTTGGGTTGCCCAACCCTCTAGGGGATCTGGGTTAAAAAACTCAACCCCTACAATCTCAAATTACTCTCAATCTCTAACTTCCCATGATTAGTCAAGAGCTAATTACCCAAGAATTTATTCAAGTTGTGAAGCGTGAATATCCTAACACCGGACAACTTTTGGATAACTGTTATGTTAAAGTTCTCGATTTTTCAGTGAAACGGCTAGAAAAACGATTCTACTACGTTGCAGTTTATTGCCCTAAAACTTTAATTTCTGAATTGCGATCGCAATCCCATTTGTTCAAAGAAATTGCTGAAAATATGGGATTAATGGATGTTGTTTTTATTAAATCTAATAACCTACTCCGAGATCCGCTTTCTAAAATTAAACAAGATTATCCTCGGTTATGGTTAGAACTCCATTCAGTTATCTCCCCTTTCTAAAGTCCGTTGAAAAGCCCCCGTTTTCAGGGAGCTTTGAGGACTATTTAAAGTCTTAACCTTTATTCAATACCCACGATCACGTCAGTTGATTTGATGAGGGCATAAACTTCTGTTCCATCTGTAAGCCCTAAACTTTCAGCCGAGGATTTTGTAATAATAGAGACGATTTCGACTCCCGGTGAAATCTCAATTACAACTTCCGTATTCACTGCCCCGACTGTCAATTGTTTGACAGTTCCTTTGAGAGAATTACGAGCACTAATTTTCATGGGTATAACCTCTTGAGTCTAAATATTGTATTAATCTGAAGTAAGTGTTCAACAGTAAAGTTAATATCCTTATGTTAAAGTTTCGTGTTCCTATCTGGATACTAGCTTTTAGGACTTTTCGTTTATTGATGATGATCTCTTACTCGATTATAATTCTACAATAACACCTCGTTTTTGCCAATCTATATATTTTTATTTAAAAGGTATTTTAAATAAAAAAAACAAACAAGATATAAAATTGTATTGGTTTATACATCTTTTGATTAAAATCAATATACTATAATCAATTGTAGAATTAAAAACGGCTTTCAAAATCTCAGTTTTTATTCTTCAAATCCAGCAGTTTCTAATATTTTACTAAAATGAAAAAAAGACGGCTTGTAACGTTTCTAGCCACAATTTTAATGACGTTAATCCTAACGATGGGGATTCGAGTCATTAACCAAACGCCTCTGTTAGCTCAAACGAACTCTAGCTTACTCGTATCGGCGGCGGCTAGTTTAAAAGAAGCCCTAGAAGAAATTAAGCCCGCGTATCAGCAAATTCACTCCAAGGTTGCTGTTAACTATAATTTTGGGGCTTCGGGAACATTGCAACAACAAATTGAAAATGGTGCACCTGCGGATATCTTTTTCTCAGCCGCTAAAAAACAGATGGATGCTTTACAGGAAAAAAATCTGATTATTCCCGAAACTCGGCGTAATGTTTTGACCAACAACCTGGTCTTAATTGTTCCCAAAAATTCCACAGGTATTACCAGTTTTAGAAATTTAACCGATGCTAAAATTAAGCGAATTGCTGTAGGTGAACCGAGAAGTGTACCCGCCGGACAATATGCTGAAGAAGTGTTTAAAAATTTAGGCATTTTAGACGCGATTAAACCTAAACTGGTTTTAGGCAATAATGTGCGAAATGTTTTGGCGGCGGTAGAAAGTGGGAATGCTGATGCCGGGGTTGTTTATACAACGGATGCTAAACTTTCAAATCAAGTCAAAATTGTAGCAACTGCACCTGCCAATCTCCATTCCCCAATTGTTTATCCAGTTGCAGTTTTAAAAAGTAGTAAAGATCCAGCCTCGGCTAAAGAATATGTGCAGTTTTTAGCGAGCGATCGCGGCATGAAAATCTTTCAAAAATACGGATTTAGCAAAGCTAGTTAAAGTGATTTACTTAAACCCATGTCTTTAGATCTTTCTCCCCTCTGGATTTCCCTTAAAACCGCTTCAATTGCTACATTCATTACCTTCTTTTTAGGCATCCTGGCGGCTTATTGGATGTTGAACTATCGGGGAAAAGGGAAATCAATTATAGAGGGGGTTTTTATTTCCCCTTTAATTTTACCGCCTACCGTTGTGGGTTTTTTATTACTATTATTCTGTGGTAAAAACGGCCCCCTCGGACAACTATTATCGCCCTTTAATATCAACTTGGTTTTTACTTGGTATGCCGCCGTAATTGCCGCAACGGTTGTGGCGTTTCCCTTAATGTACAAAACCGCATTGGGGGCCTTTAAACAAATTGATCGCACCCTTTTACAAGTTGCTAGAACTTTAGGCGGTTCTGAAATTACTATTTTTTGGCGAATTGCTTTACCCTTGGCTTTACCCGGTATTCTAGCTGCAACCATTTTGGCATTTTGTCGGGCATTAGGGGAATTTGGCGCCACCTTAATGATTGCGGGGAATATTCCAGGGGAAACTCAAACGATTCCGATGGCGATTTATTTCGCAGTGGAAGCAGGGGCGATGAAAGAAGCTTGGATTTGGGTGTTAGTGATTCTCACCGTTTCTTTCTCAGCCATTACAGTTGTTAACCTGTGGGAAAATGGAACGAAAAAGAAAGGGATAGGGCCCTATTCTAACCCATCTTTCCAAAGGTCGGATTTCAGATCAGAGCTTGATCACGAATTTATGATCTCTTCCCTGATTTCCGATTCCTCAACACCTCCCTATTTATCGATTAATATTCAGAAGAAATTACCAGGTTTTGAGTTAGAAGTTGCTTTTAATAGTGATGATCGTCCTTTAGGATTGTTGGGGGGATCGGGTGCAGGAAAAAGCATGGTTTTGCGGTGTATTGCGGGGATAGAAACACCGGATCGAGGTCAAATTATTTTGAATGGACAGGTTTTATTTGATTCTGAAAACGGAATTAATTTACCCCCCTGTGAGCGCCGGGTGGGTTTTTTATTTCAAAACTATGCTTTATTTCCCCATTGGACAGTGGCTCAAAATATTGCCTTTGGCTTACCCAAAGGAATGTCTAAAAATAAAATTCAGGCTGCTGTTGGAACCTTGTTAGCTCAGGTTCATTTAGAAGCATTAGGAAATCGTTATCCTCGCCAACTATCGGGGGGTCAACAACAGCGAGTTGCATTAGCCAGAGCTTTAGCAAGTCAACCGGAAATATTATTATTAGATGAACCGTTTTCTGCCCTAGATACCTATTTACGAAGTCAACTCGAACATCAATTAATTTCTCTGTTATCTTTTTATCGAGGAGTTACATTATTTGTTACTCATAATTTAGAGGAGGCTTATCGAATTTGTGAGAATCTTTTAGTCATGGATCAGGGAAAAGCGATCGCATTTGATATTAAACAAAACATTTTTGAGCATCCTCCTAATTTTCGCACGGCTCAACTCACTGAATGTAAAAACTTTTCTCGAGCAATTAGCCACGATTTTCAAACTATAGAAGCGTTAGATTGGGGGTGTAGGTTACGAGTAATTGAACCCATTCAAGAACCTCTAGCTTATGTGGGAATTCGTGCCCATCAATTAAGTTTTCCTACAGATCCAAGTTTAGACAATACTTTTCCCTGTTGGTTAGCTAATACCAATGAAACCCAACATCGGATCACGTTATATCTTAAGTTAGCTTCTCCACCGGAGAATTTGGAAGATTATCATTTACAAGCTGAAGTTTTTAAAGAAAAATGGGCAACTTTAAAAGATCGTCCTTTTCCTTGGTTGGTGCAGTTACATTCTTTACGGTTATTTTTAATGTCGGAATAAAGAAGTTTAATCTCTAACAAGGGGTTAAAAGAATGTAGAGATTTTATCCATAAAATTCTCTGATAAAATATTAAGATTTAGTTGGGGACAGATCCGCGTGTCTACCTTTAGGTTTAATTGAATTTACTTCAGTATTGTTCCAATTTTTTATTTTAGTAAAGTAAGGGAGATTTATGAAAATAATTGAAATTCTATTGTTTTTATTTATTGATGCTTTTTTAATGATTATTTCACAATTTAAGGCTTGTTTCTTAGGAGTTTTAATGATACTCTGTTTTTAAAGTTAAAGTGTTGCCTTAAATGCTTGACATAAATTTTTATCTGAAAGAAAAATCGACTTTTTTTCAACCTGGCTATTAATATCAAGCTTCCTCAGTATTTCAGAAAAAATGATCCAATCAGACTTAAGAAATAATCCCAATCCAAGGCTAGTTGGATGGGGATTATTGTGAGATTCCTAATCAATCTGATTGAATCGAAGTCAAGTTTGTTCTCAAATTGAGAACCGTTTATTGCAGCTACTCATAACTCCTAAATTTGGCTTAGAACAACCCAAGGAGGAAATTATGAAAGCCAAGGATATTATGACACAAGAAGTCGCCATAATTCGAGGTTCTGCAACCGTAGCCGAAGCTGTTCGACTGATGCGCTTAAAAGAAGTTCGGGCACTGATTGTTGAAGCTCGTCATCCAGAAGATGCCTATGGCATTGTCACGGAAACGGATATTATTGCTAAAGTCGTGGCTTACGGAAAAGACCCCAAACAGGTGCGAGTTTACGAAATTATGAGTAAACCTTGTATTGTGGTCAATCCTGATCTGAATCTGGAATATGTAGCCCGCTTATTTGCCAATACAGGAATTTGGCGAGCTCCGGTTATTCAAGGGGAATTATTGGGGATTATTTCAGTCACCGATATTTTAATGCAAGGTGATTTCCTGGAAAATCCTAAATTAGCCTATCTCCAACAAAAGCTTCAGGAAGCCATCTCGAATGCTCGTTCTATTTCCGCCACCTCTGGTAATGATTCTAAAGCTGCGGCTGAAGCGTGGGAGTTGGTAGATGAAATTGAAGCCGAAGCGGGTTTTTATGGAGCTTTAAAAGCAGAAAAAACCGCTAAGGAACTCTTTTTTGAACGGGAATCTCAGCCGGTTTCTATCAGCTAAACAATTGGGGTCAATGACATAACCAGAATCCATGTCCAGCCATTGAGATTCGGTGATTTCATGTTAGGGCTAGATTTTTCTGGCTTCTTCCTCTGACCCCCTCTTTTTGTTTGAATAGTGATCGCACTCCAGTTATTTGGGTTCATAAATCAGTGCGATCACCCAATTCAATATTCATTCTTTAACGTTATTTGCTTGCTATATAATCATTATCATCTATAGCAGTCCTTATGCTTGTTGAAGTCCCGCTAGTAGAATTTCGCAGGTTTCACCGTTATATCCTCGTTTCGGTTCCACAAAAACTTCATCGCCCGCTTGAAGTTGTAGTTTGGTAAACTGTTCTTTCGTTAAATGGGCAACAATTTGACGCTCATCAGCTAAGATTAAATCCACTTGAATATCCCATCCTAAATGAGTGATCCGTTTAACTAAAGCTGGAGACCTCAAATCTAAGTGATTGGTGATGTGAAGTTCAAGATCATGGGGACGAATAAAAATATTAGAAGTAGTAGGAGCCACTAAGCCCACATCTTGGAAAAGGGAAGCATGACTGGGTAATACATTAACAGTTCCGATAAATTGCATCACAAAAGGTGTCGCTGGTTGATCATAAATTTCTGAGGGGGTTCCCACCTGTTCTATTTTGCCTTGATTCATGACAACAATTTCATCGGCTACCGCCATTGCTTCTTCTTGGTCATGGGTCACAAAAACGCTAGTGACATGAACTTCATCATGCAATTGTCGTAACCAACTCCGCAATTCTAAGCGCACTTTGGCATCTAAGGCTCCAAAGGGTTCATCAAGTAATAAAACCTCGGGTTGAACCGCTAAAGCACGAGCTAAAGCTACCCGTTGACGTTGACCCCCAGACAGTTGAGATGGATAACGATTTCCTAATCCGGTTAACTGAATTAATTCTAACAATTCTTCAACTCTGGCTTTAACTTTTTGCCGAGGATGTTTGCGAATTTCTAAACCAAAAGCGATATTTTGGCGAACAGTCAGATGTTTAAACAGGGCATAATGTTGGAATACAAATCCAATATTTCGCTTTCTGACATCTAAATGGGTGGTATCGTTACCATTGATAATAATTTGTCCACTGTTGGGGGGTTCTAATCCGGCGATCGCTCTTAATAAAGTTGACTTTCCCGAACCCGAAGGCCCTAGTAAGGCAACTAATGTTCCATCTTTAATTTCCAAGTTGATATCGTCTAAAGCTTGAAAATTACCGAACACTTGAGAAACGTTTTTAATGATAATACTCATAGCACCTCAAAATAAAAAAAGTGAAATTTTAATTGTGATAAAACAGGTTAACGACGACTGGTTTTTCTCTCTAAGATTTCTTTGAGAACTAAAGTGACTAAGGCGAGTAGCGCTAAAATGGTGGCGGCACCAAAGGCGGCTTCGGTTTGATAATTTTTGTAGGCTTGTTCCACAAAGGTTGGTAAGGTTAAAGTTCGACCTGCAATTAATCCAGAAACAACGGCGACTGCTCCAAATTCACCCATAGCTCTAGCATTGGTTAATAGAACACCATAAAGTAAACCCCATTTAATATTGGGAAGGGTCACACGCCAAAAGATTTGGAAATCTTGAGCTCCTAAAGTTCGGGCGGCTTCTTCCTGTTCTGAACCCACTTCTTCTAAAACAGGAATCACTTCTCTAGCGACAAAAGGTAAAGAAACAAATAGCGTAGCCAGTACCATTCCGGGGAGAGAAAATAATACTTTAATATCAGCATTTTGTAACGCTGCACCAAACCAACCATTACGACCATATAACAGCACAATCATTAACCCGGCTACCACGGGAGAAATGGCAAAGGGTAGGTCAATAATACTGATTAATAAGGTACGACCCGGAAATTGATTTCGAGCAATCACCCAAGCGGCACAGAGTCCAAATAAAGTATTAAGAGGAACAACAATCAATGCAATGATTAAAGTCAGTTGCATTGCGCTTTGAAAATCGCGGGTATTGATGGCGGTGATAAACTCTTGGGTTCCTTTATGAAAGGCTTCATAAAAAACGGCTATTGCTGGAATAAATAAAACCAAAGCCAGATAGAGTAAAGCAATGCCAATTAAAAGCCATTGAACCCAAGGGAGAGGATGAGAACTATCAGGTTTGATGGATGAACGGGATAACATAAAGAGTAAATCATCAATGAATATTAGACAAGAATCATCAGGGAAAAAATCTTAACTTTTGAGAGAATAACGACGTCCCCAATGTTGCAGTGTATTAATTAACACTAATAAGAACAATGAAATGATCAATAAAACTGCACCAACGACGGTTGCACCGACATAATCATATTGTTCTAAGCGTTGAAAGACTAAAATAGGGGCAATTAAATCTTTAAAGGGAATACTCGAAGAAATAATCACCACTGAACCGTATTCTCCTACTGCACGGGAAAAACCGAGGGCAATTCCGGTTAGAATAGGAGGCATTAAGGGGGGGAGTAAAACTCTTAAAAAGGTTTGAAATTGAGATGCACCTAATGACCAAGCTGCTTCTTCTGTTTCTCGTTCCATTTCTTGCATAACAGGTTGTAAAGTTCGCACCACGAAAGGCAACGAAATAAACAACATGGCAACGAAAACCCCTAAACGGGTGAAGGCAATTTTAATCCCAAAGGGGGCAAAAAATTGTCCGATCCACCCTTTATCGCTATAAACCGTTGCTAAAACTAAACCCGCAACGGAAGTCGGTAAAGCAAAGGGTAAATCAACGGCAGCATCGATTAATTTTTTCCCTGGAAATTGATAACGAACTAACACCCAAGCGATTAAAGTCCCCATCAGTCCATTCATTGCCCCTGCGGCTAATGCCGTTACAAAGCTAACGTTATAAGCCGAAATAGCAACGGGACTAAAGGCAATATTCCAGAATTCCTGGGGAGATACCATTAGGGATTGTCTAATTAATGCTGTAAAGGGCAGAATTAACATGACAATCAGATAGAAAAAGGTAAAAACCCACGGAAAAGAAAACCGCCTCCAAAGTTTTTTTAAGGCGTTATTGAAAGCGGGTTTTTGAGTGTTAAACTGGGCTACAGGAATCCTCATAAATACTTAATACTCTACAAATACTTGACTATTTACCAGCCATCTACTTCTGTTTTTGAGTCTTGCCAAACTTCAACATCGAGATCAGAAAGATAAATCATGGCACTATCGATTTGTTGGGGGGTTCCTTTCAGGACTAAATCAAACCAACCATCTTCCCGGGCATTCTGACCTAAAATGGCTCCCCTAATATTCACTTCTAAACCGTAATTAGAAGCTAGACGAGAAATCACGGGTTCTTGATGGTATTCTTTAGGAATTCTGACTCGAATTCGAGAAATAAATTGATACTTTTCTCTGGCAGTAAACACAGATAAATTAGTATCATCGGACTCGAATTTTGTTGAATTTAAAGACATCTTATTCTCCTTAAATCAAGAAGTATAGAGTGATACAGGGGAGCAAAATTGTGCCATTTTCTATTTAGATTGAGCGATTTTAGATTGCATTTGATCAAAAAATGCTCCATCCGCAAAAAATTGAGTATCTACCTGTTTCCAGCCACCTAAATCTTGAACAGTAAACAGTTTTTCGACTTTAGGAAATTGGCTGGCAAATTCCGCTTCAACGGTTGGTTCAACGGGTCGAAATCCGACTTTGGCAAACTCTCGTTGTGCTTCAGGTGTAAATAAGAATTTGGTAAAGGCTTCTGCCACTGCGCGGGTTCCATGTTTGTCTACATTGGCATCAACCACAGCCACAGGATTATCAATCGAAATGTTATAATCCGTCGGCACAATATAAGGTTGTTTATCTCCTTTTTGAGATGCTAAAATCACTTCATTTTCATAATTAATTAAGACATTCCCTTGACCTTGTTTGTAGAACACATCACTGGCTTCACGAGCATCTTTCGGCAGAACAGGAACACGACTAAACACAGTTTCAAGAAAGCTTTGAGCTTCTGATTCCGTTCCTCCGGCTTGGGTAACACTACCCCACAAAGCCAGAACGTTCCACTTGGCTCCACCGGAAGTTTTGGGGTTGGCGGTAATCACTTGAATATCATCACGGGTCAAATCAGACCATCCCTTGACACCCAGATTGGCATCCCGAAGAACCAAAGCTGCAACGGATTTATGCACGATGGAATCATTGGGCAGTTCTTTTTCCCAACCCGGTTGGATGAGTCCGGCTTTCTCGATTTTGGCGGTATCTCCAGCTAAAGCTAAAGCCACCACATCGGCATCAAGTCCATCAATCACGGCACGGGTTTGGGAGCCAGAGCCGCCATAACTTTGTTCAAACTCTACAGTCTGCCCGGTTTGAGCTTTCCACTGCTCTACGAACTTGGGAATGATGTTTTCATAGGCAGTTTTAGTGACAGCGTAGGATACGAGGGTGAGTTTAATCGGTTTATTCGATTGAGCTTGGGGTGTTGCTGGATTATTGGCAGTGTTAGGAGATGAATTAGTGGCGGTGTTGGGTGAAGAGCAAGCAACCACCATCGTGTTGAGTGCCAATCCAGTAAGGACACAACCAAAGAATTTAGCAGAGGAACGTTTTGGGGACAACGATGAACGGATTTGCATTATCATACTCCTGAGATTAGGCTGGAATTCATTTACACAGCCTTTCATTTTTGACTGTACTCGAATTCTATAGTAAGTCGGTTTGAATTTCAATACATTTACATTACAATAATTAAAAAATTGAATTTATCAGTCAATGCGTTTGCCATGTCAAGATAAATAGTAGGTTGATCCAGTGGTGCAATCGGAGGATGTCTAATCAGCCCTCTTGGTGTGATGTTCAACCCCGAAATACTGTGGAAGAAACTGCACACCCAGCATTGCTACCCCTAGGCCAGATATAGGTGATCAATCCGGTGAAGTCGCAGTAAGAAAGGACAATATGGCAGCACAAGCACCTTCAGCAGCAATCGAGTTAGCAAAACTTTTGATTGAGAGTAACTACCTCTTCAAAGACTTAGAGATTAAATGGTTGGCTCAATATCTTCCTCCAGACCTCACGGTAGAAAAGCTTTATTCCAACCGTCCTGTGTATACGGCTTTTCGTCCTCATATTTTTTTAGATGTTCTCTACATTATTATTAGTGGCGGGCCAATTATTATCCGCAGTACCCCCCTAGACCGGATTATTACCATTAGCTATCCGGGGGGATGTTTCGGGATGAGAAATCTCCCGTTTAGTTTTGGTCTGATGAGTCGAGCATTTCCCAGCTTAGTAGAAGCTTACAAAACCACCGATGTGATTAAGCTTCCCCTCGATACCCTCAAAGCCATTTATGAAAATAGCGAAGTCGTGCGGGAGCGTTATGATAAATTCTTTGAACTGCGGGAAAAATTTCAGTATCATTTACTCAATTGCAGTTCCTATCCGCCTCAAGCTGTTGCTGCTTTATTAAGAGGCTTAGTTTATCAAGAACGCAGTTTAGGAAATCAACCTCATTCTGATGGCGTTTATACGTTTGATTTACCCATTGATGTGATTGCCCGTTCCTGTCAATTAAACCACCGCACTGTTGAACAAGTCCTCAAAGGAATGCAAAAAGTGAAATTAATTGAAGCAGCTAAATCTAATGATGCTTCAGAAGACACCATTCGAGTCATTGACCCCGAAGGACTCAAAGAAACTTATAGTGCGACCCGTGATAAAGTCTCCTGGTGGCCGTTGAAGTAATTTTAAAAGTTCCTTTCGTGACTATTGCACCGTCAACGGTCAACGGACAACACTGCTGTTGGATTTCAACAAAATAGTTGCACAGCGATTGATGAGTGATAGTATCATTGAAATGCTTGAACCGTTACCCCAAAAGAGGTTTAGCTATGTCACCCCAAGATCAAAGCCGACGGGAACTTGCGAAAAGCGGTGATCCTAAAGCGATCGCAGACGCAATTAACCATTCCTTGAAAGCCAAAGGAATCAATGCCGATGTCATGCGGGATAACGGCTATCTCCATGTCATGCTCGAAGGCGATCAAGTTCCTAACCATCAAAAAGAGTTAGTGAACTTTGTCCGCAATGGCATGGATCGCCTCGGCGTTGAAACAATTTACACGATTAAAGTATATGGACGTCAGTTTGGAGATGATTTACCTTTTTGGGAAGAAGAAATTGTTCTAAGAACTCCACCCCCTCCCTCTATTCATTCAGTGGATGATGTCCATTTAGATGAATCTTCTGTTCCCCTAGTGGATGACGAAGATGTAGAGGAAGATTATGAGATTGATGACGAAATTATCGGCGATAACGATATCGTTGATGAAGAAGATTACCTGCCTCCAGGGAATCGTAATCCAGTATCAGATTATAATCCTGAAGAGGATGATGATCCCGATGATGATGATGATCACGATCAAACGACGCGAGAGGTGGAACCCAATCAGCCAAAAAGTAAGGTTTTGCTGTTAGGTTTGTTAGGTGGGTTAGGACTTTTGGTGATCTTGGCCGGATTACATTTGACTGGAATTTTCCGCCTTCCCTTCCTCCCGTCCGCTTCTTCCCCGTCTTCAGAGTCTGCACCCTCTAACACATCCTCTGCACCCACCCCATCGGCTTCCCCAAAACCGGGTACACCTCCAGCAACACCGGCTGATCCGTTTGCAGAAGCAGTTAAAACAGCGACTAATGCAGCAAATTTAGCACAAACCGCTCAAACCAAAGCGGATTGGACAAAAGTGGCAACGGCCTGGCAACAAGCCAGTGAATTGATGAAGAAAGTTCCCAAATCTCATCCGAAGTTTACCGTTGCTGAAGATAGAGCCGTTCAATACGCAAATAATCAAAAAGTGGCACAACAAAAAGCTGCCGTTGCTCCGAATTAAAATACAGTTTACAGTTTCTAGTTGAACTGTATTTTAATTCAGATATGCAATTAGAATCTCTGTTGAAACTCAACCGTGTGATTCGGGTGATTGGGTTTGATGATGCCCCTTTTCAACGGGGAATTGATCAAACTGTTTATATTGCCGGAGTTGTTTGTGGAGGAACTCGCTTTGAAGGTATGGTTTGGGGACAAGTCAAACAAGATGGTTGGGATGCAACGGATCAAATTTGTCAGCTATTAATTAATAAAAAATTTTTACCTCAATTACATTTAGTTTTAATTGATGGGATTGGATTTGGCGGATTCAATTTAATTGATTTACCTGAATTAGCTGATCGTTTACAAAAACCCTGTGTTACTGTCATGCGACATTATCCTAATTTTAATAAAATTGAACAGGCAATTTATCATTTATCCGAACCTGAAAAACGACTTCACTATTTAAAAAAAGCTGGAACAATCTACACTTATCCCCCTTTTTTCTTTCAAGTTTGTGGGGAAAATCCTGATATTATTGGGTTCGCTTTATCTCGGATAACAGATTGCGGAAATGTCCCAGAAGCATTACGATTAGCGCACTTGATTGGAGCCGCTATTATTCGGAGCCAAAGTGGTAGTCAAGCTTGATTTCTGTAGGGTTAAACCCTTAAGAAATTTTAAATTTTCAATAAACAATTGTAAATTTTTGATAAAGTTATGATTCCTTTTGATCGCATTTTCAATGAAACCGATCCAAAAGCAAGTTAGGTAGTCAATAATACAGATATTAATCTTCTGCTATTCCCATGCTCTTTGGTCATCTACCAATGTCTGCAATTGCTTTAGAGCAAACCCTGAATCAAATCATGGCAATTACGCAACAAATTCACCGACCTCTGGAATTAGGTGATATTTTAGATGTGACGGTCAAAGGAATTAGGGAAATACTGGGATGTGATCGGGCTTTGATTTATCGTTTTTTACCCGAAGGCGATGCCGTCATAGCAGAAGAATCCATTAGCTCTGAAACCTTACCGATTATCGGACAACTGATCTACGATCCCTGTTTTCAAGCCAAATGGGTAGACCTCTATCGCCAAGGACAGATTAGCTTCATTGAAGATACCGCAGCTAAACCCCTTGCACCCTGTTACAAACAGCTTTTACAACGATTAAAAATCGCTGCTAATCTCGTTGTCCCGATTTTACTCCCCCCATCCCCTGTAGAGACGCGCCATGGCGCGTCTGTACCAGCGTCCTCAACTTTACCCAATCTCTGGGGGTTATTGATTGTTCATCAATGTGACAGTCCCCGTCACTGGAAACCCTTAGAAATTCAATTTCTGCAACAAGTGGCGATTCATGTAGCCATCGCTGTCCAATGCCGAGAACCGAATCAACCTATCCGCGAATTCCATCAATGGCAACAACAGACTCTACAATCCCCCTCCCGTAGAGACGCGCCAAAAGCCTACGGCATGGCTGAGCCCAGGCGCGTCTCTACAGAAGAATGTGGCTGTTGCCATTCGGTTGATGAATCTCTACTTAAATCTTCTACCCCTCCGGTATCAATATCGGATTTAAGGGGATGGGATCGACTTCAAACCCCAATCTGGATTTTTGATATTGAGAATTTACAAATGTGGTGGGCAAACAAAGCCGCCCTTCATATCTGGAATGCAACCAATCGAGAGGAATTACTTCAGCGAAATTTTAAGGATGTTTCTGAAGCAACTCGCATTCGTTTAAACGCTTATTTACAACAATTTCAACACCAAGAAACTGTTACCGAAACCTGGACATTTTATCCTGAAGGAAAACCGATTTCTGTTCGTTGTACTTGTTCAGGAATTGAAATTGAAACAGGTCGAATGGCGATGTTAGTGGAAGGGATAACGGAGGTCGCCAATGAAAATACCCCTGAAACGTTGCGATCAATAGAAGTCCTGCATCATACAAGTGTAATGATTTCCCTCTACACCCTGAATGGGGTGCCCTTAATGCAAAATCCCGCCGCCTTGCATTGTTATGGGGATACCCTACATCCAAATAGGGCTGACGATAATATGTTTGTCCGCCACTTTGTTGATCCCAATATTGGAGAAACCGCAAGATTAACCGCCCAATCTGGTGCAGTTTTTAGCATTGAAACTCAAGTTTATACTTTAAATGGGATTCGTTGGCATGGGTTAGATGTGCGTTGTACCCGTGATCCGGTAACGGGTCATCCTATGCTGCTGGTGAATGAAAAAGATATTACTGAAAAACAAGCTTCTTTAATTGAACGTCAGCGTGTTGAACAAGAATTACGCTGGAAAGAAGCGTTATTACGCTCAATGACAGATACCTCTAACTTGGCTTTTTTTGTTGTTGATAATCGCACGGATAATATTCTTTATTTTAACCATCGTTTTTGTGAAATTTGGGGAATTGAACACTTAGAACGTCAAATATTAGAAGGGGTGTTAAAAAATAATGATATTATTCCCCCTTGTATTCGTTTAATAGCTGATGTTCATGCTTTTGCTGAGTCTTGTAAACCCTTACAATCAGAGGATAATCGAACAGTAATAGAAGATGAAATTGCCTTTTCGGATGGACGCACGATTCGCCGTTTTTCTAGCCAAATTCGAGATCAGAGCGATCACTATTTTGGACGGTTATATATTTTTGAGGATATTAGCGATCGCATTGCGGCTCAAAAGGCTTTAAAAGTCAGTGAAGACCGTTGGCAATATGCCTTAGAAGGCAATGGAGATGGGGTATGGGACTGGGAACCCCAAACCCATCAAGTCTTTTTCTCCCGGCGGTGGAAAGAAATGTTGGGATTTGCAGAAGATGAAATTGGCAACACCCTAGAAGAATGGGAAAACCGGGTTCATCCTGATGATATCGAAGCGGTTTATCGCAAAATTAACCAACATTTTCAAGGAGAAACTGAACAATATATCAGTGAACATCGGGTTTTGTGTAAAGACGGAAGCTATAAATGGATACTCGATCGCGGTCAAATTCTCAGCCGTAGCTCCCTAAAGTCCCTTCCCCTACGCATGATTGGAACCCATACCGATATTACAGAACGCAAAGCCATGGAGGAAACCCTGCGAGAACGGGAAACTCGTTTATCCTTAGCGTTAGAAGCGGCGCGGATGGGAACCTGGGACTGGAATATCCTCACGAATGAGATTCTCTACTCCGAGCAACTCCGGCTCATGTTTGGTTTATCTGGCCCTTATGATCGCAGCTATGAAGCCTTTTTAGAGATTGTGCATCCAGAGGATCGACGGTTGGTGGATCAGTCGGTGCGTTGTGCGTTGTCAGAAACAGATGATTATCATGTCGAGTTTCGGATTATTTTGGCCGAAGGAGCCGTTCATTGGATCTGTAATAAAGGACAAGTTTACTATAACGAATCCGGTCAAGCCATCCGTATGATCGGCGTAGCGATGGATATTACGGCTCAGAAACGCTCAGAAATTGACCTGCGGGAAAGCGAAGAACGCTATCGGTCTGTGATTGCCGCCATGGGTGAAGGGATTGTTCTCCAGCAAACCGATGGTCAGATCGTCGCCTGTAATCAAAGTGCAGAACGGATTTTAGGGTTAAGTTCTGATCAGATGATGGGCCGCACTTCCATTGATTCACGCTGGTGGGCGATTCAACATGATGGTTCTCCCTTTCCTGGAGAAAACCATCCCTCGATGGTGACGTTACGCACCGGAGAACCCCAATTTGATGTGATTATGGGAGTTCATAAACCCGATGGAGATTTGACTTGGATTTCGATTAATTCCCAACCTTTATTTCATTCCCATCAGCCTCAAGCCTATGCGGTTGTTACCTCCTTTTCAGATATTACTATTCGCAAACAAGCCGAAGAAGCCTTAAAACAACAGGCTGAACGGGAACGGATGATTTATACGATCACCCAACGAATTCGTCAGTCTTTGGATTTAGATGAAATTCTACAAACCACTGTTGCTGAGGTACGGCAGTTTTTACAAGCAGATCGGGTGATCATTTATCGGTTTAATTCTGATTGGAGTGGTGTAGTAGTTAAGGAGTCTGTGGAACCAGGTTGGAAATCGATTTTGAATCTGGAAATTACAGATACCTATTTTGTGCAGAATCAGAACAAATCCTATGAACAACACACAATCAAAGCGACTGCCGATATCTATACCGCAAACCTGCATTCCTGTCATTTGGAGCTATTAGAACAGTTACAAGTTCGAGCAAAATTAGTAGTTCCGATTGTACAAAATCAGGGTTTATGGGGGTTATTAGTTGCCCATCATTGCAGTGGGCCGAGGGAATGGTATTCCTTAGAGATTGAACTTTTGAAGCAATTAGCTGTTCAATTTGCGATCGCCATTTATCAATCGGAACTTCATCAACAATTGCAATTCGCTAACCAACAATTACAAAACTTAGCGATGGTGGATCAACTCACCAAAATTGCTAATCGTCGCTGTTTTGATGAGATCTTAAATCAAGAATGGCATCGTTTAATCCGAGAACAACGTCCCCTTTCTTTACTGCTTTGTGATATTGATTATTTTAAACAATATAATGATACCTACGGACATTCTCAAGGGGATATTTGTTTACAACAAGTAGCTCAAGCACTTCAGCAAGCCGTTCAGCGTTCTATTGATTTAGTTGCCCGATATGGAGGAGAAGAATTTGTAGTCATTTTACCCCATACGGATCAAGAAGGTGCGTTACAAGTCGCTGAGAAAATTCAAGAGGCAATTCAACAGTTTAACCAGCCTCATCGGGCTTCTGCTGTAAGTCAACGGGTAACGATGAGTATTGGAATTTGTACCCTAATTCCGACTTTAGATCGGGTTCCTTTGGATTTAATTAATGCCGCAGATGAGGCACTTTATCAAGCCAAAACCCAAGGACGAAATCGAGCCGTTAGCCGTATATTATAGGTGATAATTTAGGGTTAAATCAATTTTTTCTCCCCTTGATTTTTTGCAGAAAATCAGAGATCTCAGCCACCAGCCATTCTTGTTCCTGTTCTTCTAATAAAGAACCAAATTGATGTTTGATAATCCCTTCATATAATACACAATTTATTACAGGTTTTGAGTTGATTCTAGTTCCTGTATCATGAATCAAAATTTGATCTAAATCTGTTATCTTTCCTTGTGATATCCAATTTTTAAAAAATAACTTTTTGTGGACTATAAAATTTTTTTGATCAATTTTTATCAGAGTTTTGCTGAATGAAATCCAGAGAAGATAGTAAATTAAAACAGCACCTATTATTACAAAAATAATAAAAGGTGAGAATAGAATTACAATGTTATTAGATAACGCTGGAAAGAGGAGTGTTACATTCCAAAAAATAGTAAAAAACCATAAAAATAGATCATCACTCTGAAACCCCCTGGGGGGAATATCAACTACTAAGCTTCGGGATGTTTTTTGGATTTTAACTCGACTTCCTTTCGGCTTTTTATGATGAACCTGAATCCCAGAAGCATTAGAAGACGCTATGGTAGAATTATTTTTGAGCGCATTTAAAGCTGAGTTTGCAGACTGAAATCGATCTTCTAATATGGGTTCCAACATTCTCTCTAACCAGTCAGCAAATTCCGGTGAGATGTTGACAGTAGAACGAAAATTAATTTCCATTCGCTTTTGAGGAAGTTCATCCGGGGAACGATGGGTTAATAAATACAATAAAGTTCCGCCTAAACTATATAAATCTGATGCAGGATAGGCTTTTCCCCGCAACTGTTCCGGCGGCATATATCCAATAGTTCCAACAAAGGTTCCACTAACAGACATGGTGTTGCGGTAAACATCTTGAACGGAACCAAAATCGACTAGAAAGACGGTTCTATCCGCTTGTCGGATAATATTTTGCGGTTTAATATCCCGATGGATAATAGGCGGGTTAAGTTGATGTAAATAGATAAGAATTTCTAAAATTTCAACCGCAATTTGCTTGATTTCAGCTTCAGTTGAATGCCAACCTTTTTCAAGCCAAGCATTTAAAGACTCTCCAGAAACTAATTCTCGAATTAAATAAAATTCTCGGTCTTCATCGGTATCAAGGTGAAAATAATCCAGATATTTAGGAATTCCGGGATGATTCAAATAAGCGAGAACTTTAGCTTCTCGTTCAAACAATTCTAAGATTTTCCAGTCTTTGCTTTGTCGTAAGGAAACTGATTTCACCGCAACTCGTTGGTAATTGGTGAGATCTTCAGCTTCATAGGTAATTCCCATTCCGCCTTCGCCCAAAGCGGTAACGATGCGATAGCGTTGAGCAATTATATCATTGGGTTGGTGTAGAGTCATATTCTTCTGTTGAACCCTTTATTTGTCTATTATGTCTCAAGTAGCAGTATTATAGATAAGTGTAATTATCCTCTCTCTTAATTGATCATTATGGAATGGACAACAGAAGCCGAAACTCGTTTGAAAGAAATCCCCTTTTTTGTACGTCCGGCGGCTCGAAAAAAGATTGAAAAATTCGCTCAGGAATTAGGGGTTACTCAAATTACTGTTGAAGTTTATGAGCAAGCTAAACAAAAATTTAATTAATAGGAAACAAGAAAATGGGAAAATTACAAGCGTTAATTTTTGATGTGGATGGAACCTTAGCGGATACAGAACGTGATGGTCATCGCATCGCCTTTAATCAAGCTTTTCATGAGGTCGGTCTTCCTTGGAATTGGTCAATTGATTTATATGGTAAATTATTGGCAATTGGGGGAGGGAAAGAGCGTATTCGTTATTATATTGAACAATATGAACCGGAGTTTTTATCAACGGAAAACTTAGATGATTTAATTGTAAATTTGCATCAGTTAAAAAATCAATATTATCGAAAATTATTAGATCAAGGTTTAATTCCTTTACGTCCTGGGGTACAACGGTTAATTCAAGAAGCAAAAGAAAAGGAAATCAGGTTAGCGATCGCAACAACCAGTGCCTTACCCAATGTTTTAGCGTTATTAGAAAATACAGCTATTCATCCAGACTGGTTTGAAATTATTGCGGCTGGAGATATTGTTCCCGCTAAAAAACCCGCCCCAGATATTTATTTTTATGTCTTAGAAAAATTAGGATTAAATTCAGCAAATTGTTTAGTATTTGAAGATTCTCATCATGGATTTTTAGCATCAAAACAAGCCGGATTAAAAACAATAATTACTGTCAATGATTATACAAAAAATCAAGATTTTACTGATGCCATATTAGTCGTTAATCATTTAGGTGAACTTGAGCAACCGTTTACAGTATTAGCGGGAGATATTTCTGAAAAAAGTTATTTAGATTTAACATTAATTAAATCTATCTTTTAAAGTTAAACAAACGAAAGCGTTTGATTTTAGCTTGTTAACAATCTCATCAAATACAACCGTTTCTATTTGATAAGTTTGACAAAATAAAATCTTAACAAAAATTTACAATTAACACTTGATTTCCCTGACCTCTGCTTTTAACCTTAATACCAAACAATAAATTTTTACCTATTTTTGAATATATCAAAATAGAATAAGTTGAGGAAAAGGAAAGTATGAATGCTCAGTCTGGAAAAACTCTGATTGTCGTTGATTCTAGCGTTGAAAACTATCAAAGCTTAGTTGAAACGTTACCCTCGAATGCTGAAGTGATGATTCTGGATGCGACCCAGGATGGAATTGAGCAAATTACAAACGCCTTATCGCAACACAGCAATATTGACAGCATCCAAATCGTTTCTCATGGCGCAGACGGACTGTTGCAATTAGGAACAACAACCTTAACCTCTGAAGCGCTAAATATTTATACTCAATCTTTAAGCAAATGGGGAGAAAGTCTAACCCCCAATGGAGATATTTTATTATTAGGATGTAATGTCGCTGCTTCGGAAACAGGCAAAGCTTTTGTACAACAATTAAGTCAAGTTACCCAAGCAGATATTGCTGCCTCCGATGACCTGACTGGTAATATAAACCTGGGGGGAGATTGGTTATTAGAATATGCGACGGGGTTAATTAACGCGCCCCTAGCTTTTCAAATTGAAGCGATGAACGCTTATCAAAGTGTATTAGCAAACTTTTCTGTCAGTAACGCTGTTGAATTAACCAATGCTTTAAATCAAGCCCGGAATAACTTTGAACCGGATCAAATTACTATAACGGGTAATATTAACGGATTTTTTAATTCGTTTAATCTCGATCTTCAGGATAACGAACCTCTCTCAATTATTGGGAACGGTAACACAATTGATGGGGGGAACAGTGCTCAAATCTTCACCATTGTTAATGGAAAAATTGTTCTCTCTAATCTAATTTTGCAAAATGGTTTAGCCAAGGGAGGGGATGGAATTACTGGCGGTGGCGGTGGTTTGGGGGCGGGAGGTGCGTTGTATGTCCAAGGCGGGAACGTCACCGTTGAGAATGTCACCTTTACTAATAACCAAGCTAAAGGCGGAAATTCTTTCGACGGGGCGGGACGGGGCGGAAGCGATGGAAATGTTGGCGCAGGCGNCTACCGTTAATACGGTTGGCACAAATTACGGTGGAAATTCTGCCTCAACAGATAATGCTGATGTATACGGAAGTACAGGGACTCTTACCCTTCCCACACTCAATATTTTTAGCTTAACAAACCCTTCAGAGCCTCTTACAAATGGCTCTTTCCAATTGATACTTGATCAAGCTTTTTCTAACGATATTACTGTTAATTATAATATTACGGGAACGGCAACCCAGGACACAGATTATACAATTCCCGAAAGCATCACAATTCCGGCGGGTCAAACTGTTGCTCAAATTCCCGTTACAATACAAGATGATACCCACTTTGACCCCAATGAAACGATTATTTTGACCCTAGCAACCGGGAATCAAAATTTTTATAATATTGGGGTTTCTAATAGTGCAGAATTAACCATTGAAGATAACGAACCCGAAGTTAGTATTACTGCCGGAACTACCCCTACAGAAGAAAATGAAACGGCTGGAACCTTTAATCTTAACTTGAGTAAACCTGCTCCCGATGGTGGGCTTGCTATTGGCTACACAATCACGGGAACAGCTACCTCTAAAGATGATTATACGGCTACTTTAAACGGTACAGAACTTCCTACGGATTTTATTATTATTCCTGCCGGAGAAACCAGTGCTGAGATTAATATTAAACCTGTTGACGATAGCTTAATAGAAGCAGAAGAAAATTTAAAAATTAGTTTAATTGAACCTACCGATTTAGAAGGTTATGCTGTTCAAGATAGTCAAGGAGAAGCCACATTATCGATTACAGATAATGAAAAACAGCCTATTGTTAAATTAGGGAAAATCGGCAACCCTTCAGAAACGGGGCCAACATCAGGAAGTTTTAGTATCTTTTTAGCTGATCCCGATACTGGAAAATTATTAGAAAATCCTCCCCTCAAAAGTGACGGACAACCGTTAGGATTAGAGGTTTTCTATGAAATTAGTGGAACAGCCAAAAATGGCTCTGATTATTCTCCCTTATTATCTTCTTCTATTACCATTCCCCCTGGAAAAACCAGTGCGGCTCTCCCTTTAGAAACCCTAGATGATCTGATTGATGAAAACAATGAAACGGTTAAAATCACCCTCAAAAATGACAAGCCAGATGGGGCTATTTATACCATTGATACCACACCGATAGAACACAGTATTACTGATAATGATACGGTAGGAATTACCGCTTCTGCTATCAATGGTTCAACTCACGAACAGGGAGGAGAAGCGAGTTTTACCGTTAGACTGAATAGCCAACCGGAACAACCTGTTACCTTTAATTTTACCAGTTCTGATACCACAGAAGCTGAACTTCAAACTCCATCTATTACCTTTAATAGTAGTAACTGGAATCAAACCCAAACGGTTAAAGCGAAAGGGGTGGATGATACTCAACGAGATGGCGATATTACCTATAATATCAAAACGAATATTAGCAGCGATGATCCAAACTATAGTGCACTGAAATTAGAGGATATTACGGCGACTAATATTGATGATGAAACTGAAAATGTTTTAATTTCTCAGTCCGATGGGAGTACAGAAGTCAGCGAAGCGGGAATAACAGATAGTTTCCAAGTCGTTCTTACGGGTTTTCCCATTGATAATGTGGTTGTTAATGTTACCCCAGATTCACAAATTGATCTCGGTAATGGACTGGGAAAACCCATTGCTTTAAATTTTACCCCGGAAAATGCCAGTACACCTCAAATCGTGACGGTTAAAGCCGTTGATGATGACGTTGTAGAAGGTAAACAGATTAGTAATATTAGCTATATTGCTAATAGTAATGATCCGCTTTATGTTGGGTTAAAAGGGAATGTCAATGTCGCAATAACGGATAACGATAATCCGACGGTTAAAATTAAACCCGTGGGAAATGGTAGCGAACAAAGCTTGATTCCTGGTGTATTTCAGGTGCTATTAGATCATCCTGCACCCAATGAAGGATTAACCGTTAATTATACCGTTTCTGGAGTCGCAAATCCGGGGGGAGATTATACAATTGTTGGGTTAAATACGATTAATAAATCCGGTTCAGTTTACATTCCACCGGGAGAAACAGGAGTGAATTTAAACGTTACCCCAATTCAAGATTTAATTACTGAACTAGGAGGAGAAACGGTCAGTATTAAATTAGAAACGGGGTCAGGATATGAAATCGGAACTGTTGATCCCGTCAGCGTCCTGATCACCGATGATGATGTACCAGGTGTGCGTGTTCTCGAAACCGGAAACGGGACTCAAGTTGTTGAACAAAATCCAACTCCACCCAATTTTAATAAAACAGATACTTATCAAGTTTCTCTTACCAGTTCTCCGGCTATTGGTGAAACAGTTACCATTAAACCCAAGTACGATAGTAATCATTTACAACTGCTTGATGCTGGGAAAAATCCTATTACTGAACTTAATTTTGATGCGACGAATTGGAACCAAGCTCAAACCATTACTGTTGTTGGTGTAGATGATCATAAAGCCGGAACCCTAGAACAACTCATCACCCAAAGTTCTAGTAGTACCGATGGAACTTCTGCTTATAATAATGGGGAAGAAATTAATGGTAAACCCCTTCCTACTGTCAATGTTGCTATCAGTGAACCCACCTATAATTCTAGTGAAATTGCAGATGGATTAGCCTTACTTTTGGATCAGATCGCCGAAAGTTTGAAGCAAATGTTGAAAGATACCAGTATTCCGATTATTGGTTCTCTCAGTGGTACTGAACCCGCCTTTATTGACACCTTAAAAAATAATATTATTAATGAAATCAAAAAAACAGCTAATCTCACTCAAGACAAGTTACAAACCTTATTAACGGATAAATTAAAAGCGGTTTTTCCCGATGTTCAGGTAATTTCCGATGCTCTTCCCCAAGAAATTTCCTTTGATATTGATCTGGGAAATAGTTATAATACAACCGCTAATTTATCTCAAGATTTTGGTTTACCCGCCTTGGGTTTAGAAGTCGATGGTCAAGCCAAAACAAATTTTCAATATGATCTCAACTTAAAGTTTGGTTATAATCAAGATTATGGCTTCTATGTTGACACGGATAAAACCAAACTTACCGCCGATGCGTTAGTCGGTTTAGATGATAATTTTAACGCTCAAGCTAACTTGGGTTTCCTAGCATTAAATGTCGCTAATGGAGCCGAAGATAAAGTTAACGGTGGAACTCAAAAAACCCAAGCAGAATTTAAAGCTGACTTGGGATTAGAAGATATTGATCTGAATGCAGAAGGCGATTTAGTTGAGGATTCTGGGGATGGAAACCGACTCACTTTAAAAGAATTAAAAGGGTTTAACCAACTTCGGAAAACCAATCAAGCCAGTCTGGAAGATTTGTTTAATATTAATATTGATGCTAACGCTAAAGTCGGGTTAAAAGCGAATACCAGTTTTCTAGGAAATGCAGCAATTCCTTCTTTTAATTTTGAGTTAGTCGGACAATTTGATGCTCTAAAAGTAGACGGTTTTCAAGTCACTGGCCCCCAAACGCCACAAATTAGTTTTCAGAATGTTAACATTGATTTAGGGAGCTTTGTTAGTAACTTTGCTAAACCGATTTTAGAGCAAGTTGATCAAGTTTTAGAACCCTTCCGTCCTTTGGTAGATGTTCTTATTAAAGATACTCAATTATTATCAAAATTAGGATTAGCGGGATTCTTTGATAAGAAATGGCCGATTCCGAATGGAGGGGATGGTCAAGTTTCCACCTTAGAACTTGCGGATGTCATCTTAAAGCTTTTAGGGAATGAACTTCCTCCCAGCGTTTTCAAATTTTTAGATACTTATGTCAAGATTGATAACTTTGTCCAACAAGTTAATAGCTTACCCGCAGACCAAAAAATCTTAATTCCTTTGGGGAATTTTACCTTACCTAAATTAGAGGATTTGAGTCATCTTAGTTCTAGTGAAGTGAATCAAATTAGCCAAAGTAGCACTAGCCTTAAAGATGATTTTGACCAGATATTAAAGACAACAACCGATAGTACAAAACAAAAAGCAGCCGAATTTCTCAAAGGATTAACAACCGATCTTTCTTTACCCAGTCTTGACGATGTTCTCGCCATTCAACAAAATGTCAATCTTCTCAAAGACGAACTCGAAAATATCTCAAAAACCACAACGGATACAGCCAAGCAGGAAGCGATTAAATTTCTCCAAGATTTCGCTGACCGCTTACCCTTATCAAAATTTGCCAATTTCAGCAAAATTAATTTAAGCGAGATTAAGCAACAAGCAACTGACGTTAAAACCGAACTGGATAAGATTATCCAAAATCCCGGAAATTCTAGTCAAAAATCCATCACTGAATTTACTAAAAGTTTCACCTATGGAGATGGAAGTAATCAATCTTTATTTGATATTCCCCTGCTGAAAGATCCGATTAAGGCGACTGCTTTATTATTAGGTCAAGATGTTCCTTTATTTACCTTTGATGTTCCTGAAGTTGCGTTTAATGTAGGAGTCCGAAAAACCTTCCCCATTTATGGCCCGATTCGTGGTTTATTAGAAGGTAAATTTGGCGCAGCCGCCGATTTTGCAATGGGTATGGATACCTTCGGTTTGCGTCAGTGGAAAGCCAAAGATTTTGCCGCCAATCAAGCCTACCGTATCCTAGATGGATTCTATATTAGTGATCGTGAAAATGCAGATGGTACGGGTGCTGATGTTCCCGAAGTTAAACTCAATGCTACAATTGCAGCCGGAGCCGGTTTAGATCTTTTAGCTGTTTCTGGTTATCTCAAAGGCGGAATTGAAGGATTATTTAACTTAGATTTAGTAGACCAAGGTGAAGCCAATAAAACCGATGATGGTCGCATTCATGCAGTTTCGGAAATTGCTCCCCGTCTTGATGATTTTTTAAGTTTATTAGGAGAAATTAACGCTTTTCTGGGAGCCGAAGTTAATCTCTTTGGTGAGACTGTATATGATGAACATTTTGCCACCTTTAATTTAGCGAAATTTAAAATCGGTAATAGCAGTATTGGAAAAGTACAGGATGGTTATATTGCGGGAGCAACTGTTTTCCTGGATGCTAATTTTAATGGAATTCAAGATTATGCTGACCTCAATCATAACGGAATTCGAGATTTTGAGGATCTCAATAATAATGGAATTCGAGATACCTATTCAGTCCCCGATCTTGATACAGGAGCAACCATTGAACTTCTCGAACCCTTCAGTGAACCTTTTAGCGAACCCAGTACCTTTACCAGTCCAGATGGTAGCTACAATCTCAATATTTTAGATAATTTCGATAAGAATGGCAACGGCATTATTGATGCTGATGAAGGTCGAGTTATTGTTATCAATGGAGTTGATACATCAACATTCCTTGACCAAAGTATTCCTCTAATCACCGTACCCACAGCCAAAATTGCATCCCCCCTAACATCCATTGCTACAAAACTGATAACGCCTGATTTTGAAACGGCTAAAACTGAAGTTAAAGAGGCTTTTAGTCTCCCCTCAAATTTGGATGTATTCGCAGATATTCCCACTGATGTAGAGATAGGAGTTTTAGCGTTAAAGGTACAACTTCAAAACCTAATTATCACCGCCACACAGACCCTTTCACAAACACCTTTTGTCGGTTTAACAGTTGATTCCGCCGAAGTAAAAGACCAGGCGGGTTTACTCTACCTTGACAGCAATAATAATAACCAGTTTGATACAGGAGAACCTGAAGTTATTAGCGATCGCCTTAATGGTGGAATTCGCTTTTTAGATCTCGATGGTAATCAACAATTAGATAGTGAAGAACCTTCCTCTTCTATGACAATGGGAGAAATTGCTAAGGAAATCTTCCAAAGTGTTGCAACCCTAATTGAGCAGGGAAATACACCGAATTTGAGTGATAAAACCGTTGTCAAGAATTTACTTGAAAATGCAATTACAACTTTAACGAACCAAGATCCAAAACTCAATCTCAATGGTGATATTTTAACTCAAACTGTTCAAGAAATTATTGATAACAATAAAATTATTGATAGTATTCTGAATAATAGTTCTGGATTTTTGGATCAAGCCAATGCTCGGAAGCAAATGCTTCAATCTTGGGTTTTCTTTGATGCTAATGATAATGGAATTCAAGACGCTAACGAACCCTTTGCCTATAAGGCTAGTGATGGTACTTATGAGCTAAATATTCCTGTTGATCAATTTGATAAAAATGGTAACGGTCGCCTTGATCCAAATGAAGGAAAAAATGTTGAAATTGAAGCCTTTAAATCCGTTGAATTAGCAACAGGTTACTCCCAATTGGTTAGTAATCCCTTGGCGACTTTAGTTCGATTATTAGCTGAACCCGTTAATCCCGAAGCAGCACAAACCCAAGTTAAAACGGCTTTAGGACTTCCTAATGTTAATCTTTATGAATTTGATGCCCTTAAAGAAATCGCTAATGGCAATCAAGAGGGGTTAATTGTATTTAGCCAACAAGCTAAAATTTATAATACCTTAGTGCAACTCTCTGCGTTTTTGAGTAGTTCTTCAGCCGGAGGGATGAGTACCGCATCTGATCAAATTTTAGACGAAATTATCAAAAAAATTAATCAACCCAATGGCACATTAAATGTCAGCGATGCCAATCAAATACAAGGAATCATTAAAGCGATTAAACCTGATATTACAACTAATCTAGCCACAGGTGTTGCTAATATTATCGTTGCTGGAAATATTCGCATTGATCAAGTTATTTCAGATCCAAATATCGATTTAGTTCAAAAATCAATTCAAATCGCTAAAATTCAGCAGGTCGTTCAAGGAAAAACGGCAACCGATTTGCAAAAAGTAGGAACCGGAAGTCTATCTATAGAACAAGCGATTGCCGATCATACAGGTGAAGCTTTAACAACCCAAATTCAAGCTGCAACGGCTCAAGATCCGACTTTCCAACTGGATATATTAAATAACACTCCTGAAGCGAATGCTGACAATAATATAACGACTTTAGAAGATACTCCCATAGTTATTAATGTGCTAGAAAATGATCAAGATGAGGATAGTAATGACACACTGAAAGTAACAACTGTTGGCAGTTTAGAAACGAATGAAGCCGGACAAATTACAGCAATTCTTCCTGAAAGTAGTCAAGGTGGAACCTTAGAAGTTAGCACCGATGGTCAAACCATTACTTATACTCCTGCTCTTAATTATTTTGGTGAAGATAGCTTCTTTTATTTAACAACGGATAGTAAAGGCAATGTTGCCAATGCAGAAGTTAAAATTAATGTTCAATCTGTTAACGATAGTCCTATACGGATAGGGGAAATTCCTGATCAGATTGATATTCAACAAAACCAACCCTTTAATCTGAATCTCTCGACTTACTTTAGTGATCCTGATGGTGATGTTTTAACGTTCTCAGCACCAGAACTTCCGAATAACTTAAGTCTTAATCCAGCAACGGGCCTAATTAGTGGTATTCCTACTATTAATACTGTTAGTCCATTTGTTATCACTGTTACAGCTAGTGATCCTAGTGGAGCGAGTATTAGTGATCAGTTTAACTTAAGTGTTAAAGCTATTCCTCAACCAACGCCTCAGCCAACTGTTGAACCCACCCCTGTACCAACACCAGCACCGACTGTTGTACCAACACCTACACCAACACCTGTACCAACACCTACACCAACACCTGTACCAACACCTGTATCAACACCTGTACCAACGCCTGTACCAACTGTTGAACCTACCCCTGTACCGACTGTTGAACCTACCCCTGTACCAACTGTTGAACCTACCCNCACCAACACCAGAACCAACACCAACACCGGAGCCAACTGTTGCACCAACACCAGAACCAACACCAACACCGGAGCCAACTGTTGAACCTACCCCAGAACCAACACCAGCACCAACTGTTGCACCCTCTGAAACTTCTTCAGACAACACGGGTGACAAGGTATTTAATATCTATGACCCCACTGACTTAATTAAACCGATCACTTTTCCGAACTTACAACCCAATCAAAATCTCTTAAACTCCTCTGTCGTAACTGATCGAGACGATACAATTATTGGCGGTCAGGATGACAATCAAATTGCAAGTGGTTCAGGAAATGACCGAACTTTTGGGAGCTTGGGGAATGATACAATTTCAGGCGATAGTGACAATGACTGGATTAACGGCAACCAGGATAACGATCTTATTAATGGTGCGGATGGCAAGGATGAAGTTTTCGGTGGACGCAATGACGACCAAGTGCGGGGAGGTAGTGAAGACGATAGTGGGTTTGGGGGTTTGGGAGCCGATTTAATCGAGGGTAATGAGGGTAACGACATCCTCTATGGCAACCCAGATAACGATACAATTTCCGGCAACTCCGATCAAGATTTCATCTGGGGTGGTAAAGGAAATGATTTACTCGATGGTAACTCTGGTGATGATATTCTCTTTGGAGACAATGGAGAAGATACCCTCGATGGTGGAGAAGGAAATGACCAACTCATCGGCGGAAACGATAATGACCTACTCGTAGGAGCCGAAGGTGCAGATACCCTCACGGGTGGGGAAGGAAGCGATCGCTTTGTCCTCGTCTCTGGATATGGCCCTGATATGATTACTGACTTTACCCAGGGTCAAGATCTGATTGTTCTCGATGGGGGTTTGAGCTTTGAGCAACTGAGTCTAACCTCGGTAATGGGTACGACTCAAATTCAGGTGAATGGAATACTTCTGGCAACCCTCAATAACGTTGATGGGACTTTGCTAACTTCAGAGGACTTTACGACTTCTATTTTCTAAAAGTTGAAAGAGTTGTCATCCGTATCAACCCAATCGGAAATCCCTTTTAGCAATCGCACTGGTATGATAACTACCATCAGCCGTTGTCCAATCCACCCTCCAGTAATCACCCCGATCTTGAAACTGGTGTAGCTCACCGCCCCCTAATTTGAGAGCTTGTCGCAGTCGTTTTTTGCCTCGTTTCAGTGAGTTAAGTTTCTCGTTTTTTTGACCAACTAACTCATAGAGCGATCGCATTTCTGGAGTAATACCCTTAAACTGTAATTCCTTCGTTGGAATCAATTGTTTGAGAGCAGATTGCAAGGTTTCAGCAATCTCCGGGTCAGCCCGACGATCAACCTCCTCAAACCAACAGAAATTACCATTCCAACGAGCGATAATTTGTTCAAAGGCAATCTCTTCTTTCACCAAATGTACAGGTACAGGTTTGACCGTTTTAAACCGTTGTTGCATATCCGCTTCATTAACTGGATAAGCCAGCCAAGTTTGACGTTGTAAGGGATCTCAGCACCCATACCTTTAAAATGTTTTGAGTTCCATTATAAACCCACTACTGCGAAGAAAAACAAGGTGCGCTCAGTATTACCATCACGCACCTTTCTCTCTCACTTATCCTTCCGCACAGGTAATGGCGTGTCCAAAATCTCCAGCAGCAAATCCAGACGAGAAGGGCGCGTCAGAAGCGGCACCAGATTGGGCAAGCTGTAGTAATCTCCCGCAAAGGTGAACGTTTCTACAGGTGCTTGCTGCGCCTTCAGTTGGTTCTCAAGCCAGTTGCAGTAACCCCCGACTCGGACAATTACGACGTTTGGCATGATGGCAAACTCTCGGCAGTAAGTCTTATAAACCTCTCCGAATTAAGGAGTTGCGTTCTCACCTTCGTCTGTCACAATAATGATTTGATCCACGATTAGGCGTTTCTTCCGCATCGCCTCCAGCGCACAGCCAATACTGGTGCTACCCCCTGCTTTGATGTGCTGGAATGCTCGTTCCCAGTCGGTCAATTCCTTACCCTGCGCGTTCACCGGATAAGGGATATCGTCAAAAGCGTAGACAAACAGATCGGCTTGGGTAATGCCAGGTTGAACCTGTAGTAACTTGAACTCAAATCAAGTGCCTTTTCCATTTGGCGAGTATGTAAGCTTTTGAGGTTAGGGCACGAAGTGAACGTTATGATTGAGAAAGTTGATTACGAATAAATCGAAGTTCCTTTTTGCTACATTGCTGTTTCCGAGTGGCATACATTCTGCGACCATTCATCCATCTCCCATTACCACAAAAGATTTCACCGTCTAGCACATCGATAACGGTTTGTGTGGGTGGAGGTGGGACTTCCTCAAAGGTAATTAGATACCAAATTCCGTGAAGTTGGTGATATTCATGATATTCATCCAGTTTCACCACATCCGGTCGCCAGGAATTCCATCTCTTGCGAGGTTGGTTTGCAGACGCACACAGAATTCCAGTTTCTGGATGCACATAAAATTTGTCTGTGTAATGGCTGTCTAAGCGATGAGGAATGGAAAAACGCCGATGGGTTCTTTTGCTGTAAGGTATGCCATCAATCAGTTCAACGTGCCGCTCAACGAATTCCCATAGATGAGTCAGAACGTGCTGCCCTGCCATGGTTTTAGTATCTAATTGCTGGCACAATTTACTGTAAACTTCATTCCAGGGTTGCCCAACGTGCGATCGCAAAAACCGCCGCAGTGGCCCTAGCTGATCAGAGAGATGCTTCGATTTATTTCTAGGTTTAATCAGGTAAGGACTGAGTAATCCATCCTGACTAGCTTCCTCGGTGAGTTTATATAATTGCTTCTTAAAACCTTTCAATTTTTTGAGGCTAATTCGCATTCCACCACGAGGACGTTCAATGACAACTTCGCTCAAACGATGTTCGCTCATATTGCAGGGAACAGGGAATAAAGAATAGAGAGAAAAAGACTTCATCACCGTTTGTTTCGGTGCATTAGCCTTTATAAAACACCGTTCTGGCGACTGTTAAACTTGCGGTTATGTCCATATACTTTAACCGTAAACAGCTTCAGGACGGATGATTAAATCACCACTGGGACGGTGATCAACTACATAAGTAGAAAGTCGATTTCCATCAACATCTAAATATCTTGAAACTCGTTCTTTCACTGCTGTATCACTCATCCCTTGAGTAATTTCCAGTTGGGTTTCTGATAGGTCGAGCGATCGCCCTTCAAATCGAATATGTACCATTTTTATTACCTCTTACTTGATTAAAAAGTGGATTCTGGTCGGAGTTGAACCGACATCTTTCTGTTTGCAAGACAGATGCTTTCCCAGTTAAGCTACAGACCCCTATTTGGCAGGAGTGGTAGGGGTCGAACCTACACAAATCGATTTAGAAGATCGATACCCTTTCCATTAGGCGACACTCCCACAGTGATTGAACATGGGTCGCCAGAGATTTGAACTCTGACCCGTCTGCTTAAAAGGCAGCTACTCTAACCGTTAAGCTAACGACCCGAATTGTCTAAGTTGTAGGATTTTTCAGCTTATCGTTGATTTAGCATACTAAAGTGCTTTTTATTTGTTACTTTTAGAAATTTGGTACACCGAGCAGGACTCAAACCTGCTAATAACGCACTTATCGGGTGCGCGCGTCGATCACTTCCGCCTTCGGTGCTTGGTACTCCTGACAGGAGTTGAACCTGAACCTGCAACGCATCGCTTCTAAGGCGATCGCCTCTGACCATTGGGCTACAGGAGTGAGAAATGGGAGGAATACAGAAGACGACTGTTTACCTCCCAACTGCCCCGCCAGGGTTTGAACCTGGAATCTCTGCTTTCAAAGAGCAGGATGTTGCCAATTACACCACAGGGCATTGGATGCAGGAGTTGGGGTCGAACCAACCTCTCTCTGATTCAGAGTCAGAGCGACTTGCCAATTGTCCATCCTGCAATAANATTGTTTGAAGGCGATCACCCATATGTGGCGACCAGCTTAAATAATTTAGCTCATCTCTATCAAAGTCAAGGCAGGCTCAATGAGGCTGAACCTTTATACCTACAAGCTTTAACAGTGCAACAACGATTGTTTGAAGGCGATCACCCAGATGTGGCGACCAGCTTAAATAATTTAGCTCATCTCTATCAAAGTCAAGGCAGGCTCAATGAGGCTGAACCTTTATACC